>JAVHOF010000117.1:5048-10108 GCA_036169915.1 Candidatus Pacearchaeota archaeon
ATTTTATTGTTTTGATTTGTATATTTCATAAACTTGATTGGAAATTCTCCATTTTAGCCTTCTTGTGAAAGATTCTCCTTTTTTATTTTTCCTAATTGGTATTACAAGGTTTTTATCTTTCATTTCAAAGAGAAGTCTTTTGGTAAATTCTTCATCTCTTATAATATCTCTTGCTATCTCAGCTGTAAAAGGTTCTTTTGGAAAACTATGAAAAAGAAGCGAAAGTATTTGTTCAATAATTTTATTTTTCTTATCTTGACTCAGTCTCATTTTATCATTTTTGTTTATAGTTTGATATAAATGATTAAATAAGTTTTTAAAGTTGTTGATAATTATAACTTGAGAAAGTGGTAAAAATAACTATGAATAAATGTAGATTGTGTTTATGTTTTATTATAGTTCTATTTTTAATGTTATTCTTTTTTCAAAACATCTTGTTTATTAGCGGAGCGTCTAGTTCTGGAAAAATAAGCTGGGATTATCATGGTTCATGGTATTCAAAAGGATTTATTGAATATGAAGGTTGGAAAAATTTTATGAATTTGTTTTTTGATTCACTTCTTAGCCTGCAAGTCGTTGAGGTTGATGGAAAAGTTGGACTAAAAGGGATAAATATATATGGTGATGAATTTGTAAATACTGATTTGGTCAGCTTTAATAAAACAAATGGAATACTAAGCTATTCTATAAATATTAGTTTGCCTTTATTAGGATTTAAGGAAATAAGGTATAATATTTCCCTGAATAATGAAAAGAATCTTAATAATATAATAAATCCAAATGATTACTATAACAAAACTTTGGAGTATATACTCTGGGATTTAAATCAGCAAAAAATAAAGATTTCTTTAATTGGTGAAAAAAGCAATATAACTCTTGTTCCTAATGGGTCTGGTAAATTTGAGATTAACTATGTAAAAAATATTAATGAAAATGATACAAAGCTTATAATCAGCGAAAGTTCTGCTCAATTAAATAACAGTATTAATAAGTCAAATGACATTAAAAGCAATAGTTTAAATGAAAATCTGGTTTTTAATAGCTCTGCAATTGTAAATGATAGTTCTGTTGATAATGAGCTTAAATTAGAGATTTTAAATCCATTGCCTGTTAACTCTGAAGTTAGCATGTTTGTCAGAGATAAAAAAAAGTTCTCAATTGATAATTTAGATTATGATAATATAATCTGGTATTTGGATGGTAAAAAAGTAAAGGAAGATTCAAATTTTTATGATTTTGGTGTATTAAAGATTGGTGATTATGCTCTTAAAATTAATATTAAAAAAGGTGATGAAGTTAAAACTAAAATTTGGAATGTGAATGTTAAAGAAAAGATTGAAGAATCAAAGTCAATTTTAAAGGATAAATGGTTTTATTGGGTTCTAGGGATTATTGTGATTTTAATATTATTGATTGTTGTTATTAGGTTTAGAAAAAAGAGTAAAAATTCTAATTCTTAATATTTATAATCTTATTAGATAAAAAGTTGTGTAAATAAAGATATTGATTGTAATAGCTTTTACATTAGATAATTTTATAAACTATGTTTATTAAAAATATGAATTAAATTAGTGTGCTTTACATTAGAAACTAGAGATATTTATGCAAGATCAAAAACTTATTAGTTATACAAGAACAAAGCAAAGAAATCCTTTAGAGATAATTGCAATTATGGATCCTTTGCTTAAGGAATGGTTTTTTTCAAAATTTAAAAACTTTTCAGAGAGCCAATTGCATGGAGTAATGAATATTCATGAAAGAAAAAATATATTGATTTCAGCACCTACTGGAAGTGGGAAGACTTTGACAAGTTTTTTAGCTATTTTAAATTATTTAATAGGGTTGGCTAGAAAAAATGAGCTTGAAGAAAAAGTTTATTGTGTTTATTCTTCTCCACTTAAGGCACTTAATAATGATATTTATGTTAATTTAATTAATCCATTAAAAGAAATATATGAATTAGCTGAAAAAAAAGATATAAATCTGCAGAAAATAAGAGTAAGTCTTAGAACTGGAGATACTGAAACTAGTGAAAGAGCTAAAATGCTGAAAAATCCTCCACATATTTTTATAACAACTCCTGAAACTCTGGCTATTGTTCTAACCTCTAAAAAATTTATTGAATTATTTTATGGTGTTGAATTTGTAATATTAGATGAAATACACTCATTGGGAAACAAGAGAGGTGTTTATCAAAGCATAAGCCTGGAAAGGTTGGAGAGTATAAGCAAAATTAGCCCTGTTAGGGTTGGATTAAGTGCAACAATTGCTCCTCTTGATGAAATTGCTAATTTTTTAGTTGGGGTTGGAAGAGATTGTTTGATTTCTGAAACAGAATCAGGCAAAAAGCTGGATTTGCAGGTGCTAACAGGGGTTGGAGATTTAATTGATACTAATAGCTATGAATTGCATTCTTCTTTATATGGGTTAATTGACAAATTAATACAATCTCATAAGACTACAATCATATTCACAAATACAAGAGCTGCAACAGAAAGAGTTATTAATCATTTAAAAGAAATGTTTCCTGAAAATTATTCTGAAGATTTGGGCAAGATTGGTGCACATCATTCTGCTCTTTCAAAAGAGTATAGATTTGAAATTGAAGATAAATTAAGAAAGGGTGAACTGAAGGTTGTTGTAACAAGTACATCTCTTGAACTTGGAATTGATATAGGTTATATTGATTTAGTAATCTTATTAGGAAGCCCTAAATCCAGTGCAAGGGCACTTCAGAGAATTGGCAGAGCAGGACATAAGTTACATGATGTTTCAATGGGAAGATTTATTGTCTTAGATAGAGATGACTTGGTTGAATGTTCTATATTAAACAGAGAATGTTTTGAAAAAAGAATAGATAAAATAAATATTCCTAAAAATTGTTTAGATGTTCTTTCACAACAAATATTTGGTATGGCTATTCAAAAGATTTGGAATATTGATAATATGTTTGAAACAATAAAGAAGAGTTATTGCTATGCTAGTCTTTCAAGAGAAGATTTTATGTCAGTTATAAGCTATCTTGCTGGAGAATATGCATTAGAACATAGGAATGTTTATGCAAAAATATGGTATGATGATAAAACCAAACAAATTGGTAAAAGAGGGAAATTAGCCAGGGTTATTTATATGACTAATATTGGAACTATTCCTGAAGAAAGCTTTATCACTGTTGTTATTGCAAGTGGAGAGAAAAAAGACCAAAAAGTAGGGGTTATTGATGAATCTTTTTTAGAAAAAATGAAGCAAGGGGATGTTTTTGTTTTAGGTGGGAAAAAATATCAATTTTCATTTACAAGGGGAATGAAAGCCTATGTTAATGCTGCTGTTAAAAAAAATCCTACTATTCCTTCATGGTTTTCTGAAATGCTTCCTTTAAGTTTTGATTCTGCATTGGAAATCAATAAATTCAGAAAACTGATTGATGAGATGTTTGAAAAAAATAATTTAAAGGAAAAAATTGTTGATTTTATAAGAGATTACTGTTATATTAATGAACAGTCTGCAAAAACTATTTACGAATATTTTTATGAACAATATCATTATTTAAAGATTCCAAATGAAAAAAGGCTGTTGGTTGAATGTTACAAAGGAGAAAAAAATTATGTAATATTTCATTCTTTGTATGGAAGGCGTGTGAATGATGCACTTTCCAGAGCTTTAGGATATTTAATGGGGCAGAAAATAGAGAGAGATATTGAAATCGGAATAAGTGACAATGGATTTTATTTTGCAGGTGAAAAACTTCCCATTGAAGAAGCTTTAAAATTTTTGAAAAGTGAAAATCTAAGAAAAATATTAGAAGAAGCTATTTCAAAAACAGAGATTTTAAAAAGAAGGTTTAGGCATTGTGCTGCAAGAAGCCTTATGATTTTGCGAAATTATAAAGGGCATGCAAAAAGTGTTGGAAAACAGCAGGTTAGAAGTTTTTTGCTTTTGAGCGCAATTAATAAAATCAGCAAAGACTTCCCTATTTTAAGAGAAGCAAGGAGAGAAGTTTTGGAAGATTTAATGGATATTTCAAAGGCAGAGCTTGTTTTGAAATGGATTAAAGATGGGAAAGTTGTTATTGAAAAGGTTAATACAAAACTACCAAGCCCATTTGCAACAAATCTTGTCTTACAAGGTTATTCTGATTTATTAAAAGTGGAAGATAAAATTGAGTTCTTAAAAAGAATGCATAAGGAAATAATGCAGGAAATTAGTGAGAGAAAGAAATAATTTCCTGCCTCATTCAAAATTAACATTTTGAAGATAAAGGAAATTAGCAAGAGGGAGAAAAATAATTTCCTGCCTCATTCAAAATTAACATTTTGAAGATAAAGGAAATTGATGAGAGGGAAAAAGAGGGTTCTTGCTGTTTAAACACTGTTCAAACAGTGTTTGAACAGTGATGCTGATATGTTGGATTTGTCTGTTTGTCTGTCTGAAACCAACAGACAGAATGAGAATAAATAGGATAAAAATATATAGAAATGTTTAAAACATGATGAGATGTATTATAAAAAATAGAATATTAGGATTAAAGTAAATAAAAATGAGAGAAGTTTATGAAATAAGGGGATATGATTTTGCACTTTGTTGTGCTATTAATAGTATGTATGATTTAGAATTTGGAGAAAATTTAACTCAAAGGCTTTCTGGGCTAGTTGATTTAGGTGTGAAGATTGATAGAGTGGAAAAAAGACCTGACAAAAAGGTTAGAATTAAAAAATGGAAGGGTAAAATTAAAGGATTAGATGAGGGTTATGTTACAATCAGTGAAGTTAAGGGCTATTTAACAAGAGTTTGTTTGGATTTTAGACCTCAGGATGCTGATGAAATGCCTGAAATAAGAGCTATTTTAAGAGGAATTTCTGTAAGAGCTCATGGAAAAAGAACTCTTGCAGAATGTAGGATTGACTTAGAAACAAAACTTGAAGATAAAAAACCTGTTAATAATGGTTATTTAGGCAGTTGCGGAATATATAGTTCTGATTAAAATTCTTTATTAATAATTAGATTTATAATTTTTTATTTAGGAAAGATATGTAAGAAGTGATTTTGGATAAGAAAAGAGG
>JAVHOF010000118.1:0-2118 GCA_036169915.1 Candidatus Pacearchaeota archaeon
GAGAATTTTTTATATAAAATCCAAGGATGTTAAGTTTGATTATTGACTTAACAGAATAGAAGTTTTTAAAAAGCCTTAATTTATATGTTTTCTATGAGTAGTACATTAGATATAAGTGAATCAGATGGAAATTACTTTGTTAATTCTCTTCCTTTTCTTGATGAATTTGGGCAATTAGTATATTCATTTGTTACTAATTCATTCGATTGTTTAAGAAATGAAGTTTCAAGAAGAATAAGACAAATAAAACGAACATACAATTGTGATGAATTGTCTGGAAATCAAATTTATATATCTTTAACAGGTTTTAATGAAGAAAAAAGTATTATTCATACTTTAAAAGAAGCATTAGAAGAAAAAGTTGATGATTAGTCAGTGAACATAATAATACTTAAAAATTCTATTTTTTTGGTTAGATAATGCACTATTCAATACATATTCAAAAAAAAGATTTGAAAGAATTTGGAGAATATTTTTCAGTCAAATATTTGCCTGACTTTAATTTGAGAGATGATAAAATTATTAATGAGAAGTATTATGCAGATATTCAAGAAATGATTTTCAGTGTTGAAAGTCATATTGTTTTAATGCATGTTTGGGGAAATGATGTTGTTTGTAAAATAAATAGAAAAGGACTTTCAGATGATGAAACATCAAAAATAAGCAATGGGCTATTGAGAATTTGTGAAGAGCTTGTTATTTAAAATATATTTTTACGATTATCTATAGTTTTATGAAATATCAAAGATTATGGAGATTATTAAGCGAGAATATTCTTTAAAGTTTATTTAAACAGATATAGTTTTATTAGAATAACTTATAAATATGAATTTCTTGATATTTATATAATGGATAAAAAATATATTTATGCTTATGCATTGAAAAATGCAATTGAACATGATGGCAAGGCTGTAGTTGGAAGTGTGATTGCAGGATTATTCAATCATGGTTTGACAAGAGATAAAATTAAAGAGGTTATTGGTGATGTAAATAATATCTTAAAAGAGATTAATTCTATGAAATTGGATTTGCAGGAAAAAGAGTTTAAAAAATTTAAAGATTTGATAGGGCATAGGCCTGAAAGAGAGGGATTGTCTGAATTGGATGATGCTGATAAAAATGGGGTTGTAATGAGATATAGACCCGGACCTTCTGGTCCTTTACATATTGGGCATATAATTTCGAATCTTCTTAATTCTCTTTATGTTGAAAAGTATGGTGGAAAGTTTTATGTTATTATAGATGATACTGACCCAAAAACTTCCATTAAAGGAGCTTATGATAATATTAAAAGAGACTGCGATTGGATTTTTGGGAATGTCTACAAATATCTCAATGCCTCTGATAGAATGGATTTATATTATAAATACATTGAAGAAATGATAAAAAAAGAAGCTGCATATGTATGCACTTGTTCACAGGAAAGTTTTAAGAAATTGATTGACAATAAAAAAGCCTGTTCTTGTAGGAAATTGAGTGTGAAAGACAATCTTGAAAGATGGAAAAAAATGCAGGATAAAAATGGGTATAAGGAAGGTGAGGCTGTTATTAGATTTAAATCAGATATAAAAGATCCAAATCCTGCAATGAGGGATTTTCCATTAGCAAGAATTGATTTGCATGAACATCCCTTGCAGAAAAATAAATATAGAGTTTGGCCTCTTATGAATCTTAGTGTTGCTGTTGATGACATGGAACTTAAGATGACTCATATTATAAGAGGGAAAGACCATATGGATAATGCTAAAAGGCAAAAAAAGATTTTTGATATTTTTAATAAGAAATATCCAAGAACTTATTTTATCGGAAGAATAAAATTCACTGATTTAGTTCTTTCAAAAAGAAAAATTAATCAGCTTATTAATGAAGGAGTTTTTTCAGGAGATGAAGATGAAAAACTTCCATCAATAGCTTCTTTGAGAAAAAGAGGATATAAAAGAGAAGCTTTTGTCAAGTTTGTTGAGCAGAGGGGAATAACTGAAGTTGATAAGGTAATTTCTGGAAAGGATTTGTTTGATGTTCTTGACAGATTTAATAATTGATTTAAAATTTTATTTAAATTTTGACATTGTCCGGAGTCGGACAAATATAAAGAATGAAAATAAAAAAAGCTGAATC
>JAVHOF010000119.1:0-5852 GCA_036169915.1 Candidatus Pacearchaeota archaeon
CTACCATACATTATCATGTCACCTCTTTATTTTTGAATTTTCCATAGTTTCGATCAGTTTTAATAGTTCCTAACTGTTCCTATTGGCAATTAATAGTTCCATTAAGCTTATATTGACGATTGAGGGCTTTATAAAGCTTCTATTGGCGATTGAGGGCTTTATAAAGTTTCTATTAGCAAATGAAGGCTTTATAGAGCTTTGGCAGCAATTTACTACCATACATTATCATGTCACCTCTTTATTTTTTGTTTTCTTCATAAATTCTCTTATTTCGATGTATTCCTGTACACTCATCCTAATAATTTCCTTAATCAAAAGTTTATTCTCTTCTGAATATCCTATCAATTTATCGTAAATATCAATATCCAATCCCACGAGTTGAATTTTTTCATTACAATAATTTTCAACATGCTCTACTACCATATTGCTGACAATATCTTTGACCGATAAACCTGACCAGGTTGAATACTTTATTAGCTCACTATGCGCTTCATCACTAATCCTTACCATCGGATTTCTATCTCGATATCTTTGTTCGGCTTCTCTGGCAGCATTTGAGCGCATTAATTACTATATGGTTAGCGTATTATATAAACCTTTCTGTAAGCCATAAATCCGGAAATATGGCTACCATTTCCCGACTTTTTTATCATTTTCCGGAAATATGGATACCATTTCCCGACATTTATCATTATTATTCATTAAATAGTTCACCCAATACCGCTTTTTTTGTAAGCCATAAATCCGGAAATATGACTATCATTTCCCGACTTTTTTATCATTTTCCGGAAATATGGCTACCATTTCCCAACTTTTTTATCATTTTCCGGAAATATGGCTAACAATATGCATAAACACATTAATATATATTAATCAAAATGCTCACTTTCTAATTTTCTTTTAATAATATATTTAATCTTTTCATTAGTATCCACGTCCTCGTCGTACACAATCTCAGCTTCCTGTTCAATTTTTGGGCTTCCTTCATTCTTATCCAAGTACTCCCTTAAAATTTTACGAAGTATCTGGCTCTGATTTGTATCTCGCTCGATACAGACACGCCTAAGTCTTGCTTTAAGCGAATCACTCACGCTACTCGTAACCTGTGCCATGAAGCTACTATATTGCAGTTATCCATAATAAAGCTTCCTATCCGAGCTCTATGCTTATGGTAATAATACTCATTTTACATTATTAATAATGTTAAATGTCCGGACTCTTTTTATAAAATTTTGAATTGTTTTTTTTGCCCCTTTCCCAAGCCGATAATGAACCTGTAATATGCCTTAAAAGCCACGTATAAGCCCGCCTTGCGTACTGTATACATAATTCATGCATACGGTAGCTAAAAAATAAAACCTGCCATAACGCATTTAAAACGGTTTTTAGGCATGCCTAACAAAAAAAATCCTCAAGTCCAAATCGCAAAAATCCTTTTACATGTTAACTAAAAATTTTTTGTTAACTCATTTTGTTAACCGAAAACCGCTATGCTATAATATAATTTAACCAATTTAACCTATTTAACACGAAAGTAAGGGGGGGTCAAAAAATATTTTTTCCTGGAAATATTTTTTTTGACCCCCCCCCTCAAAACCGTGTTTAGTTAAGTAGAAATAGTTGATCGTTATGCAGCGGGGCATTTTTCCGAAAAAAAGTCGGGGACTAATTTAACAGTTGTTAAATAAATCCCGACTCTTAGTACCCCCCTATATAAATCTTTTAAAAAACTTAAGAAAAGTATTTTTATTTCTTTTAAAATATAAGACACTTTTAGCCCACTTCTTTTTAAAGTGCGACCACTTTTGGACACCTTGCAATGAGAAGTATGCTATTGGTTGAATATTTTTTTTTAATATATTAATAAGTGGGCTTAAAGTAGTATTATATTTTTAAAGTCATGCCTCTTTGTAAAAAAAGTAGTCGCTGAGTAGTTTTATCCCTACGATTACCTCACTGGCTTCCATTCCAAAGCTCTCTGTTTTTTAAGTTCTTGAATCTCCATCTTTATTTTCTTAATATTTTCCATGATTTCCTTATTTCCCTTCTGAAAATCCGCCCAAAATGTGTTCATTAGACTGGCGATATTTTCTCCAGACCCACTTATCACTTGTAATATCTTTGCTTCGAATTCTTTTCTTGTCTTATATTCATTGACTGCATATGCAGTCGCATCTATAAGAGTAGTTAAACCAGCATCTTGTCTAATAGACTCCAGTTGTACATATGTTTTTTTCGGTATTTTAATAGTTTTTCTTTCGTCAATCTCATTTACTATCTTAGGTATTTGTGTTAAAGCTTTTATATTTTTCCCTAAAAATTTAGTCTCTGCGACAAATGTCTCATCACAGTCGTCGCATTTATACCGAAATCCTTTAAGCGTCTCCAGCGTTAGGACTAAGTTCACACTTCCACAGTTTGGGCAGCTTCCAGCGACTTCATTCCTATTTTCTACGTTTTCTGTGACTATGTCTTTTTTTCCATTTTCTACAACTTCATTCATTTATTTCATCTCCATCTTTTTCATATCTGATACTACATCTCTGGCATCTATATTGCCCATTTTTATATCTATAGAAATTCCTAGAACCACAGTTAGGACACATGACTATATTAGAATTATAATATACACCTTTTTTAAGTTGATAAAATAATTCTTCTTTTTCTTGACTACTTAATTCTTTTATTATATTCTTTATTTTTTCATTCATTTATTTCATCTCCAAGGTCTTCTTCATTAGGCGTGTCACCTTTATATTCAATTACACTTTTTATTTTATTCGATTTATTATCTGAATTATTTGATCCTGCATACCATCTTTTACGTCTGATAGTTTTTATAAGTATTTTTTTCACTATCCTACCATTATTATCAAATGTGTCTTCTGTTATTGGAACTGTTTCATCTACGAAATATACATCACTTAGTTTATTCATAAGAGCATGTAAAGACCTGGAAATGTTTTGGTCTGATTTCCTTAAATCTTTACAAATGTCTTTTTGTAGCATACCATTACCACCTTCTTCATACAATCTATCATATATTTGTGTTTCCAGTCTTGTTAATTTTTCATGGCGAGCTGTATCCTTGTGTTTTGTATTTTTTAAATGACCAAAATAAAAATCCCAGATTTTTTCTGCATTCAACAAGTCTTGACGTTCTGCTATTATGCTTAAATATTTACCTGATATTACTTTACTTGTTCTATTCATATAATTTAGTAGTGCCGAACATGTAACCATATCGGAAATTATATTATGGTCACGTAAATCCCATGATTTTATTATTTCATAATAGTCATTTGCTTCAAAAGGCAGCATTACATGACAGGCTGGAAGTAAATCATATATTTCTCTCATTATTCTAACATCTTTATCTGCATAAAATTCTATTAACCCCTTTTTCTTTCTTTCTGCCATAAAGTTTGCTCTAGCTTTTCTATCTTCGATAGTTAAATGCTTACTGTTTATTAGGAATCTATTGTTATATGCCTCGTCTATAGATGTATAGTTATAATTTATCCAATAAACAATTTCAGGAGGTATATTAAATTCTTTTGCTTCACCATTAATTATGCTACCGTGTTTTACAGTTTCGTGAAAATTAGAAGTAGTTCTCTTTATTATAGCTTTTAATTCATCATCTACATCTATATCATCCATGAATAATACAACGCCCCCCTTAAAATCTTCTTTATAAAATAAATACTTAGGACTAACACTCATACTTATAACAGCAGTATCTGGCATAAGAAATGATACAGTTTTTTGTACATGAGATTTACCTATTCCAGGTTCGCCGACTGTATCTATATGTAATCCCAATGAATTTTTTATTTTAATAGTACATGCACTGTAATACGTAGCTTCTATATCCACATCATCTCCCATATGAAATTTATGAGCACATTTAATTAAATGTTCCACAATTTTTCCTTCTTTTATTATTTGCACGGCTTCTTTTTTTATCTCTTCAGATATGTTCTCAGGTTCAGATACTTCACCATCAGTTGTTATTCCGTTAAAATCCCATATAAATTTTATATTCTCAGATTCGCAGGTTTTGATATGGTCATTAACAACATCTAATATTTCTTCTTTAGTTCCTGATGTATTTATTGCGAGGTTACATGCATCACAGCTCAATCCACCAACTACAATGTTAGGTCGAGTTTTATCGTCTGTAGAATAGACAAATATAGATTTTTGTTCAGTATGTTCATTGTGTTTAATATGTTCATTTATTGCATCTATTATATTTTGAAAAGAACCTATTATATGCTTTTCATATTTACAGACTATACATTGTAATTTTCCTGTTTCTTGGTTCATAACTTTTCCTATTAGAGAATCATATATGTTTTTATAATATAAATTGTTTAAATCTAAATTTAAATTATCAAATATTATTTGAGTAAATCCCCTTATTTTTTGTTTAGATATTTTTTTATCATGCTTTGTATCGCCTTCTATAATCAATAATCCATCTTCATCTTTACCATATTCCAAACTTAAACCTTGTTTACGAATTGCATCCAACACAGTATCCGAAACTTTCGAAATATTAACATCGCTCTTCATACACTTATAATCCTCCTATTACGTAATATTACTCTGCTTTAGTTGAAAGTTCTTTGATTTCCTGTTCACATTTATCTAGAATATCTCTAAATCCATATTTAATCATTTCATTTCGATATTCATCATGACACGTTTTCAGACCCTTATTAAAAATTTCCGTTTCCTTTTTGTGCTCTTCGTATAATATAATTAAATTACTATGTAAATCTTTCTTTTCTGATTCTATAAAAGTTTTTTCATATACTATTTTATATTCCTTTAAAAATTTTTCATATCTTTTATATACATTCTCCATACCATTTTCACACTTATTTTCGATTCTTCGCAGCAAAATATTTTGAGATATACCTTTACGATTATATGTCATCTAATCTCCTCCTATTACGTAATATCAAATATCATTTCATTTCCTGTTTTAATTAAAAACCGATATGCCTAACCCAAAAAATATTAAATTAAAAAACAAAAAATTACTATATATTGCAGTTTTTTGCTATTTTCGTCAGGACTTGCAATTGTTTGTCACTAATTTTTCCGTTTTTAAAATACTGCCCAACCACAGATAAAACGAATTTATTAGGATTGTACTTTAGACATATCCTTATTATTTCCCTAATTTTTCTAACATCACCATCTTCACTATTTTCTGAATTTCTACATATATCATATACAAACCAATTCCTTTGTTTTTCTTCATCTTCTTTTCTCCACTTCTCTATTTTTTCTGGATTATTCTTCTCAAATTCTCTCATCTTTCTAAGAATGTCATCATCCATAAAGTCGCAGAATCTGTAATCCGATAGATACATTGGTTTTGCCTGATTACCTGGACTTACTAATTCAGGTATGTATTTTTTTTCTTCGTCTTTTTCTTTTTCTATATTGACAGACTTCACACTGACAGGCTTCATAATGATTCTGTCAAGTTCGGAAATATCGTTGGAATATTCAATATTTACCATATTTATCACGTTTCCGTTTCTGATTTTTCGCTTCCTTTATGCTTCCGTTTTATTCGACTACTTTACATCATCTTTTCTTTTTGGAGACTTTGGAGGTTCTTTACTCCAATATCCACGACCGCTTAGTCTTATTATATCACCCTCTTCAGAACGTATCCAATAACCATGTTCAGGGTCATATTCTGAGGTCAACATATCTACTGGAACATCTCCAGAAATATGTTTTTTGGTTTTTTCTTTTGTCATAATCTAACAACACCCTTCTATAGCAGACATCTGAATATGATGTATATCCCGATTACGGTTTAA
>JAVHOF010000119.1:5952-7397 GCA_036169915.1 Candidatus Pacearchaeota archaeon
TTCATTCAATTCATTCAATTCATTCAATTCATTCAATTCATTCAATTCATTCAATTCATTCAATCCAGCTTCTTTTTCTCTTTCTTTTTCTCTCAAAAAACCTTCTATAGCTTTCATCTGCTTAAAGAGTCTATGTTTCTCTTTTGCATCTTTAAATGCCTCATTTACATTTTTAAATTTATAGCTTTTGACTACTTCCATATACCTCATCAACACTCGTTCATAATGATTCTTAAAGCCCTGTTTTTGAGCTTTTAAATCTAATAACTGTTCTTTTGTTAACTTACCAGTCTTATATAAATAAGACAGCCTTGCATAACTATATTTATATCCATCTAATATTAGGTTGCTATTAAAATGGTCACTACCATTGCCGTTTCCATTATTTCCGTTTCCATTGTAACTTCTATTTACATACAATTCATTAGCTTTTTTATTTAATTTTATATCAGTTTTTATATCAGTTTTTATATCGACTTTTCTATCATTTTCACTTTTATTTAAATCTACCATTATTTTTTTACTCAAAGTATCCTGTGACGAATGATACATTTTCGTTTCGGGTTTTTTCTGAATATTGCTACTGTTTTTGTTTGAGTTTTTGTTTGAAGTTAATCTTACATTTGGTAATCCAACTCTTAGCATTTCTTCACCTTCGTTTCCTTACTTTTTCTTTACCTTTGTTTCCATCTTTTCTATAGTCTTGTTTTGTATTTTATTTCCGCATCACAAGATATTAATGCCACTAAATTTTTCTGTAATATTATATTTTTTCATATTTTCTAAGGTATATATATGGTCACCATCAAGATATATATCCATATGCCCTTTTTTAATTACAGCATTTTTAAAATCTTGTGTAGGTATTCTTAATACATACAACAATTTCTCAAAATTTCTATCAAATAATCCAAGATAGTATTCTTCTGTAAAATGTTCCTTTACAGACTGGTGCTCCCTTTGAAGGACTTGAGGCTACGATTGGCTTCCAGCTATAACGCAGTGGCGCAGCAACGTGGTTTTTATTTTCAGGAAGCTTGCCACAATTTTTTGTGCCAAGTATCCCGACTGGCTTATTTTTACTCCCGACTTGCAATTCTTGCTTGAGGTATTCTTTCATTTTCTTTTTCAAACTTCTTTATATTTTCTAACAAAATTTTGTCTGTACATATTTTTCCCATGTTTCGTCTCCGATTTTTATATCTTATTTTGCTTCCGTGCGAAACGGAAACGGTGCATATCGTTTAAAAAGACTTCACCCGTATGCACCCACGAGTGCTGTAAACTACATGTCTTGATGTGCTTAATCTTACATCAAAACAATCTGCGTCTAGAAGCCTTTTAATCTTAATGATTAAGCAAAGTATGGTATATACGACCTTTGGGTATATAAAAGTTCTGTTTGCAATAGTATTGAAATTAAGCCCCTGTAAGCCCTTTTTAAC
>JAVHOF010000119.1:7497-9891 GCA_036169915.1 Candidatus Pacearchaeota archaeon
TTTTTGGTACATTGCTTTATCCCTGTGCCTTAAAGTTCAGTGGCAGGGCTGTAAAGCCCTTTAACCTGCGGTATTGGGTAAAAGCCCTGTAACCTGCAATGTTGAAATTAAGCCCCTGTAAGCCCTTTTTAACTTTTTGGTACATTGCTTTATCCCTGTGCCTTAAAGTTCAGTGGCAGGGCTGTAAAAGGCTGTAAATTGAGGCTGTGCCTGCCCCTGTACATGTAAAAAGTTAAGTTATGAACTTTTGTGCCTGTATTTTTTGGATAGCCACAGTCTTCTTTCAATTTTCCTTTTGACAGCATCTTCACATGAGAATTCAGGGTTTTCATATATCCTGCACTGTTCTCCGGTTAAACATTTTCGGTATTTCTCTCTACAGACCACTATAATTCACCTGTATCTAAAAACTCACTAAAGTCATCCGTTATGATTATAATTTCACCAATTCCAGCACTCATTATCTCCCACTTTGTCTACATTTTCCCAAAAATTTCCTTTGTTTGCTTTTTTCTTCCTGTATACAAACTCTTTTCCATTTTATCATCTCCTTATACTTGACCGAGTCTAAACATGCGAGCTACAAGCCATTTCAATTGTATTCGTTCGTTACTGCCTTCCGAAATACGAAAGTCTGTCTCACCGATTGTATCGAATAATTCCACTTTCATTTTATCAGGTATATTTAAATTCATTACTTCGTTAAACATTTGTTTTAATATATCTACTCCCGACAAACCATCTTGGAATAACATTACATCTATACTTTCAAATGCACTTTTATCTCCTAATAAACCTCTTTTAATGAAGTCTATTATAATATCCGGATGCACCAGACCAGATGATTTGTATACACTATCCAGAGTAATTACATTGTCTTTTGTTATTAAACTGGCAGTTTCTAATACATTAATTGCCTTCCGCATATCTCCTTCGCTAACATAACAAATAGCATCAAGTGCAGAAGGTTCTATTTTTGTGATGTTTTCCTTTATACAAATTTCTAAAATTCTTTTCATCATATTTTCATTAGATATTCTTCCAAAATTAAACTTTGCCATTCTCGATTGAATAGGCTCGATAATCTTAGAACTATAGTTACAGCTAATTATAAATTTACATCCAACTGAAAATCGTTCCATTGTTCGTCTGAGGGCGTTCTGTGCATCATGAGTAAGTGCATCTGCTTCATCAAGAAACAAGGTCTTATATGGTATTTTTCCCAGCGACTGTGTTGAAGCATAATCCTTTATTTCATTGCGAACAACATCAATGCCTCTCGAATCACTCGCATTCAATTCCTTAAAATTACTTTTCCAATCGACTCCATATAACTCTTTAGTTAATGCTATTGCACTAGCTGTCTTTCCGACTCCTGGCGGACCAGAAAAAAGGAGGTGCTGTATTGATCCCCTTTTTACATAACTTTTTAAACAATTGATTATAATATCCTGACCAACGATTTCATCTAATTTTTGAGGTCTATACTTTTCAATCCAGATTATGTCATCCATGATAATTACTCTCTAATATTTTCAGTGGCTTTACATGACTGAATGTTATTATTTTTTTTAATTTTTTCAATTTCACTTCTAACTCTATCTAGTTTATTAATTACTTCATATCTATTAAAATCTTTTAACGATTTTTTTGATATGCTTAAAGTAGCAAATTCATTCAATTTTCTTCCTCTTATTATTTCATCACCTTTTATTAACCATATATATAAAACATTAAGATTTTCCCTATTGTCAAATCCTATACATAGAAAATAATCTGATGCTTTATTCTTTTCTATGTGAAAATTAAATTGGGTAGTTCTATTTGATTCACAGTGAATAAAACAACTACTTTTAACATCTATAGTTTTCCCTTTTTTACATATTGCATCATATCCTTCATGTCCATATGGCATTCTTTCAGTATTTTCAATTATATAAGGTAATATATTTTCTGCTATATACACTCCTAGATATGCACTACAGTCTTCTCTTTTATTTAATGGAATAAAATGCTCTTTATAATATGGCAGTGTCTTTCTTTTTTCGTTCCAATCTTTAAATCCATCCTTTCTAGCATTGAAATCGTTGTATTCTTTTATACTTATTTCTCCTCTTTCATATTTTGTCCACATCCCATGTTTTATATTGTTATTGTGTATTACTTTTGGTAAACCCTTTTTAATCATAATACTCACCTACCATGCATCCATCGAATCATATTTACTTATTTTTCTTTTCTTACTATGTATATTAAATATATTACCTGTATCAAAATCGTGGCTTCCACAATTTGGACATTCATCAACAGAGCTGTCAATAGTTAATCCACATATGTTACATAATTTTGTAGTCATATTATCACCATCATATTATCACCATCATATTATCACCA
>JAVHOF010000119.1:9991-10060 GCA_036169915.1 Candidatus Pacearchaeota archaeon
TTTCAACTTTACATCATTTCAACTTTACATCATTTCAACTTTACATCATTTCAACTTTACATCATTTCA
>JAVHOF010000120.1:0-36664 GCA_036169915.1 Candidatus Pacearchaeota archaeon
AAAAAATGAAAAATCAAAGAAATATATCGTTAGGAAATATTAACGGGATACAACAAGAAGAAAAAAATCCATAACCTTTAAATATGTTAAAAGATTGAAATAATTGTAAAATGAGATGTGATTTTAAACTAAAAAAAGAATGTGTTATATTTTCAGCTGTTGTTTTGCTGGTTATGTTAATAACCAGTGCTTCAGCAGGGATATATTTCTCTCAAATAGAGCAGTCTTATAATATTGGAGATGTCGTTGATTTAAATTTAACTGTAGATCCTGTGAGTGATGGACCTCTAAAGGTTAATTTGGTTTGCGATGGAAATACAAAAGATATTTTTAATGGGCCTGCAATAACAAATATAAGAATTCCTCTTAATTCTCTATGGATAGGAGATTTAAATGGAAATTGTTATTTTTCAGGAGAATATTCAGGAGAAACAAAATCTTCAAATCAGTTTAAAATATCAAAAGAACTAATTGTTTCATTGTCAGTTGATTCTTTTTTTCCAAAACCTAAGGAATCAATAACTATTACAGGAACTGTAAAGAAGATAAACAATCAGGGAACCAACGGAGAAGTTGAAATTGTTCTTCCTTTTTCATTGACATCATTACAAACAGATTCTTTCTCAAATGAAACTAATTTAAGCGCAATTCAAGAGACAGCTTCTGATAACAGAGTATTATACGGGCAAGTAAATAATGGAGAGTTTTCAGTATCTTTTGCAGTTCCTGATAAAATAAATGCAGGAGATTATAAATTGGATATTAATGCATATGAGAAAAATTCAGATGGAGAAAAAACAAATCAAGGTTCTGCAAGTGCAAATATAAAAATTGCACAGGTTTTAACAAGCGTTGATTTTGCTTTAAATAATCAGAATTTTAATCCTGGAGAGAGCATCAGCATAAAACCTTTGCTTTTGGATCAGGCAGGGCTTTCAATTAAAGATCAGGCATCAGTAATAATTACTGATGAAAAATTAAATAGAGTTTTTGAAAAAGTTGTTCAAGGTGATGAAATTGCAACTTATAATGTTTTAACAAATCAAAAAAGCGGATATTATTTGATTAGAGTTTCAAGTGGAGATTTAAATGCTTCAAAGTCTTTTTTTCTAAATGAGAAAGCAATTGCATCTTTTGAACTGAGAAACAGCACTTTAGTTATAAAAAATATAGGGAATATAAGATATAAAAAAGATGTTCAAATAGAATTGAATGGAAAGCCTTTTGTTAAAAAAGTTGATTTGGATTTGGGTGAAAGCAAAGAATTAAAATTAACAGGGACTGATGGTACTTATGACCTTAAAATAAGTGATGGAACAACAGAGTTTACTCAGGGGGGAGTTTTTTTAACAGGAAAGGCAATAGCAGTAACAGATGCCAAAGGAAATATTTCAATTGAAAATGTAAATCCTTTTATCTGGGCTTTTTTGATAATTGTTTTATTGGGTGGAATGGTATTCTTTTTCATTAATGTTTATAAAAAAAAGTCTGTTGCATATTTTGTTGGAAAATCTGATCTGGATAAGAAAAAAGCACTTAAGCTTGACGGAATTGTAAAGACAAAAAAAGAAGAGAATCATGAAGCTAAGAATAAATTAATTCCTGAAAAACATGTGCAGAAACCTAATTTGATTGTTCCAAAGAAAATTTCTTCTATAACTGAAGCAGAACTTGGAATGGTTGTCAATGGACAGAGAAGCAGGGCAGCAATTCTTGCATTAAAATTAAAAAATAAAATTTCAAGGGATTCAAAAATAAATCTTGAGAATGCACTTGATCCTGTTTATGAAAAAAACGGATGTATCTATGAACAGGGAGAGTTTATAATAGCAATATTCAGCACATTGGTTACACATTCTGCAAGAAATGAAGTAGAGGCCTGTAAAATTGCTCAAAAAATAGTTGCTTCATTAACTGAGGATAATAAAAAATTCAAGGAAAAAATTGAATTTGGAATTGGAATAAATTCAGCAGAAATATTAAATGAAATCAGGAATGAAAAACTAATGTTCACTGCACTTGGAAATTCTGTCAGCCTTGCTAAAAAACTTTCAGAGATTTCTAAAGAACAAGTATTAATTTCAAAAGAAGTTTATGAAAGAGGAATTTCTGAAATAAAGGCAGATAAGAAGTTCGTAGGAGATATGGAAGTTTTTGAGATTAAAAAAATTGTTGATTATGACAGAAATAAAAAATTCATAGATGATTTTGTCAAAAGAAATGAAAAAGACAAAACTAGAGGATTTAGTTCATTTAATCAACAGAATTCTAGGTCTTCACAGCCAACTCAGTTCAAGCCTCTTCCAACTCAAAAACCAGATTCAGGAAAACCTGGATTTGCAGGCAGTATATTAGATGATAGCATGAAAAATCCTGCTAGGGATAATATAAATAATAATAACAGACATTTGTAAATATAATTTAATTTTTATAGAATATTTATTTTGTATCATCAAAATATTTATATATAAGTTAATGCACTGATTTAAATGGGTAATAGTCATTTAAATATAACTAATAGTGAAAGATGCCTTTATGATGTTCTTTTAGAAGGTATTGCTTTGGAATTTGATATTCAAGACCTTCAGCTGGAAAGATGCAGATTAACTAGTTGTTCTGGAAGAGAACCCTATAGGTCTTGTTATATAAGCTGTCCTAACTCCGATGAAACAATAGTGAGCATTAGAAAATGTTTAGTTATTAATGAAAGGAGAAAAAAGGGAGCAAATGGAGATGGTGTTAGAGTCCTGAAACCAAAAATACTTCATATGGATGTTGATCAATTGTGCGGAGATCCAGTTATTGATAGATTTTTTAGTGATGCTTATCTTCGCACAAGAGAAAAAGAAGAAGAAGCAGATTATTCTGAAATTTAGGATTATTCATAAATAATACTCTATCCAAGAGGCCATCATCTCAATTATTTCTCTAAAAGAACTTCTGTTTTTCCATTCATAATAATTAAATTGCTCTGATTTTGAGATTGTTTCTTGATTGTATTTTATAAGAGCATCTATGAGCTCCTTATCATTTCCAAGGAAATTTATTTCATAGGTGTGAATAAAGCTTCTATAGTCAAGATTAGAAGAGCCGAGGATGAAAAATTTGTCATCAATAATCATGAGTTTTGAATGCAAAAGAGATTTTCTATAAAAGTATATTTTAACTCCTTCCTTATGTAATTTCCCTAGATATCTATTTCTTACTATGTCAACTATTCTTACATTTGAATCCCATGGAATAGTTAGAGTTACTTTTACTCCTCTTTTAATTGCTCTTGAAATTGCTTTTCTTATATCATAAGATGGAATAAAGTAAGGGGTTTCTATTCTTATGCATTTTCTTGCTTTTTTTATTAGTTTAAGGTATCTATTTTGAGTTACTTGATGATAATAAGATGGAAAGTCATTTATTATTTCAAATTCTTTGTATACAAAAGACTTTATTTTTTTCTTAGTTAATTTGTCTACTTCCCAGCTTTTATTAAAAGACCTTATAAAACAAGAAGTTATATTTCCTGTCAAACGAAGAACTAATTCTCTGTAGTTTATTCCTTCGTTGGTTATGTTTATGGAACCTAAATATGAAATATCATTATCAATAATCAAAAGCTTTCTGTGATTTCTTTCATGATTTTTTGAAAAAATTCTTATTGTGTAAAGAAATTCTCTAAAGAATTTTACTTCTGCCCCATATTTTTCAAGCTGTTTAAAATAATCTTTTTTTACTGATGAACCCCAAGCATCAATCAATAATTTTATTTTAACTCCTTGCTTTGCTTTTTCAATCAGAGCTTTTCTGAACATGTGCCCTACTCTATCATAATCATAGATATAGGTTTCCAGATATATAATTTTTTTAGCAGATGCTATGTCTTTTAGCATTGAACTATAGATTTCTCTAGGATTTGACATTACATTAAAACTATTCATATATATTTAGGGAATAACTTGTTTTTATTTCTTTTGATTGATGAGGAAGAAATAAAAGATGTTCTGGAAAACTTATAAACATTCGTAACCATAAGCTTTAAATACTTTATTACTCATATGAGTAATATGATACTCAACAATAATTTAATCAGAATATTGGAAGTTTTTTCAAGCGACTATAATAAAAGAATTTATGGTCGAGATGTTGCTAATAAACTAAAAATGAATCAAAAAACAGTATCAAATCTGTTGAATAAGCTTGAAAAAGATAGTATTTTAAAATTTTCAGTAGAAGGAAAAAATAAATATTATTATTTGAACAAGTTTAACCCTAATATTAAAGATTTTGTTAAATTAATTGAAATTCAGAGAAAAATTGAATTTCTTGACAAATATAAAAAATTTAGAGAGTTATTCTATAAACTTAATGAAAGGGCAAATGGAATCCTTATTATTTTTGGAAGTTATGCGGATTATTCTGCTAATGAAAAATCTGATTTAGATATTGCTATAATAGGAAAAATAAATAATGTCAAAGATATAGAAGAATTATATGATATTAAGATAAATTTGATTAAGATAGATGAAAAAAAATTTAATAAAGAAGAGATTATAATTCAAGAAATAATTAAAAAACATATAATTTTGAAAGGTGAAGATAAATTTATCAGATTAATATGGCAGATATAAGCTGGTGCTTCAAACAAAGAGATGGGATAAGATTAGTTGATTCAAATGATAATCTTGCTTTAGGCTATATGAAAATGGCTGAAGATGCACTTGGAACTATGAATAGAGAAAAGAATTATAGTCTAAGATTTTCAGTTTCTGCTTGTTATTATTCAATGTATTACTCATTATATGCTATTTTAATGAAAATAGGAATTAAATGTGAAATTCATTCATGCACTTTAAAGTTTATGGAAGAATTCTTGCAAGAATTTTATTCTTTTAATTATATCCATATAATAAACAAAGCATTTGAATGCAGGAATATAATTCAATATTATGTAGACAAAATTGTTGATAAGAGAGATGTTGATCTAATTATTTCACAAGCTCCTTTATTTAATTCAAAGTTTAAATATATCTTAGCAAAGATTAATGAGAATGATATTCAAAAGATTAGAAGTGAGATATCAAAATATATTGGTTATAAGTAAGTTTCCAGCAAAGGCTTAAAAATGCTGTAAACATTTATATTATATGAAAAAGAGTGTGAATGTGAAAACTAAGAATAAGAAAGAGAATAAAAAATTTCTTAAAATAAATTGGAAGGTTTTGCTTCCATGTTTATTAATAGTCTATGGATTTGCAACAATTGGTTCTGCATTTACAAAGATAGACAATTGGTATTATTCTATAAAACCTTCAATAACTCCCCCTAATATTGTTTTTCCTATTGTTTGGACAATATTATTTTTCATGATTGCTTTATCTATTTATTTTTCATGGATTGCTTCTGATGAAAAGAAAAAAGTAATAGTTTTGTTTGGAATAAATCTCTTTCTTAATGTTCTATGGAGTTTCTTTTATTTTAAGATGCATAATGTTTTTGGTGCCTTTATAGTGATTATTCTGCTGTTAATTTCAATATTATACCTTATTAGATTCACATGGAAATTCAGCAGAAAGGCAAGTTATCTTTTAATTCCTTATTTATTATGGGTTAGCTTTGCATCAATACTTAACTATATGTCAATGTGAATAATCAAAAGATTTAAATAGTATTGTAACATAATTGTTACATATGGAACAAAAAGATTACAAATTAGAAATAATAAAGGAACTTCTGAATAATAATGAGCATATTAGAGGAATAGCTAAAAAGTTAAATACAAATCATATGAATATAGTGAGAAGAATAAAAGAACTTTCAAAGGAGAATGTCGTGGACTATGCACAAGAAGGAAAAAACAAGACTTATTTTTTAAAAAAAACAATAGAATCTAAAAATTATATCTTTATAACTGAGTTTTATAGTCTAAACAAAGTCTTAAATAAGTATTCTATTTTAAGAAATATAATAGAAAGAATACAAAAAGACAAGAGAATAAAAATAGCTTTACTTTTCGGTTCATATGCAAAAGGATTAGCTAAGCAAGATAGTGATATTGACATTTACATAGAAACAATTGATAAAAATATAAAAAAAGATATTGAATTAATAAACACTAAATTGAGCGTAAAAATAGGCGAATATGACAGGTCTAATTTATTAATAAAAGAAATAGAAAAAAATCATGTTATCATCAAAGGTGCTGAAGAATATTATGAAAAAATTGGTTTTTTTGAATAAATTAAAAAAACAAGGTAAGATAGGGCTTGTTGAACCAAGTGAAGAAATGAAAAAGTCCTATATTCAAAAATCAGAAAGCAATCTCATTTCTTCTAAAATTCTTTTGGAAAATAAAAAACTTGAAGAATCAGTTGGACTTGCTTATTACAGCATGTATCATTTATTAACTGCATTATTGTGCAAGGCAGGAATTAAATCAGAAAATCATTCTGCATCAATAATTTTATTAAAAGATATCTTTGACCAGGATAATACTGATGTTATATATGCTAAAACAGAAAGATTAGATAAACAATATTATGTTGATTTTAGTATAACTCATGAAGATGTTCAAGATACTATAAGAAAAGCAGAAATATTCAATAGTAAAATATTTGATTTTCTATCAAAATTAAGTGCTGAATCAATAGAAAACTATAGAAAAAGATTTTTGGATCTAACAGGATAAATAAATCAGCTTGTTTTTATCCCACTTTTTTATCTTGTTCAAGTGAATACATGGACTATACTTACTGAAATATACTTCATCAATGGGCAGATGAAAAAATATATGTCTAAATGTAAAATTGTTTATAAACAAAATGATTGTGTCTTAATTCATGAGTAAGACAAAATCAATGCTCTGTGAAAAGATGGTACATGTATCAACTAACAAACTAGCAAATAGATTAATTGTATATAATAAACAAAACATTTCTTTAAATAGTATATCTTGTTTTACAAATTTATCTCATACTCATCTAAATTTAGATGATTTAGATGCTAAATCATTGAAAGGAGGTTTAAAAAAATGAACAAAATTTTAATAATTTTGGCAATGGCTATGGTTTTAGTTATGCCTATTATTGCAGCAACTGATACAGGTACTGGTACAGGTATCACTGTTACAACTCAAAAGTTCCCACCAAAAGTTTGGTTATGTCAGGACAGAGTTGCTAATGATGATTGCACTGAAAATGGTGTAAATGACCAAGGAAAAAATTGTACTCCAAGTAATATGGATCTAACTGAAAGAAAACACAACTATGCTTTCGAAGGTGAATCAATTCACTGGAATGTATTAGTTATGGATAAAAATAAGATAGAAGAAGTTAGTGAAGTTATTGGAACAATCGGACCAACTCAAGGAGCTGGAAACGATGTTGAAGTTGAATGTAAAAGAACTACAGCAATAGTAAGTCCTTATACAGATTGTAAAGCTATGGTTGGTGAACAACAAGTTGTTTGGAATCCTGATCTTATGGCTGTTTATGACTGTAGATTAACAGTTGAAACTCCTGCTTCAATGCATGGTGAATATTTCATAACTGTTGAAGCTAAAGACTTAACAGGTTTATCTGGAACAATGGCTGAAAATGAATATTGGTTCTTGAATCCAACAATTGCTTTAAGCATTGATGGAAACATTGCATTTGATGATGTAATGCCTGGAACAGAAGCTTATTCAAACACTTTATTAGTTGGAAATGACGCTGAAGCTGGTTCAGGAGTTATTCTTGATATGTTTGTATCAGGAACTGACTTTTATGACCCTAGTTCAAGTGGAGCAAGATGTTCTGATAATACAAACAAATTAGCTCTATCTGCATTCAGATACTTTGTAACTAATGGTGCTTATGACTCTTTAAAACTTAAGGATAATAATGGTATTGACCACAATGGTTATACTCCAATACCTTATAGCACTGATATCTCAGGTTCTAAAAGAATAATGAGATTCAATGATATTATAAGAGGAGCTTCACCAAGTTCAACTTTAGTTGATACAGACTGGAATAATGGTAATGCATTATCTCCTGGATCTGAAATGGCTTTAACTTTCAAGTTAAACATGCCAGAGCCATGTGTCGGTGACTTTTCAGAAGGTCAAATATACTTCTGGGGAGAAGCAATCTAAAATTAATTTTTTTATTTTTGTTTTTTAATTTATTTTTTTAATTTTTCCCGAAGGGGAAAAACCGGTGATAGAAAAAGAAGAGAAGAGAGTGAAAAAGGAATAGTGATAAATATGTAGATATTAAACTAACTTATAATATCTATGTATTAAAGATGATTAGGAGAAGATTTGCGATTAAAAGAAACAAACAACTTATGCTCACTACTCGCTTATAATTGAATAGGATTATAAGTTATTGATAAAGAAAGTTTTATCATTTAAATCTTTAATATTTTTAGGAATTTCATTCTATTTTTTATTATCAAGTTTTTTATCTATTTCCATTTATAGTTTTATTGAAGTTTTTTATGATAAATATCTAATATAACTACTCTTTCTTCGTGTTTTATATAGCAGTATGAAAGCCGAAAAGGTGAAACATAAAGTTCCCTTGTTCCTTTTCTGTCATACATCATTGGCTTTCCTATTTCAGGATTTGTTTTTATTTTTTCTATTTGTTTAATTATCCTATCTTTTAAATTCTTATCCTTGATTTTTGAAAATGTTTCTTGAAATCTATTATCAAAATTTACTTTAACCATTTTAACTTCTCTTTTTCAGTTTTTACTTTAGATTCTTGATTTACGCTTAATAATTTTCGAACTTTACCATTTTTTTAATTCTTCAATAAAGTCGTCAAACTCCATTTCCTTAAATTCTCCTTTTTCATATCTCTTGTATGCTTCTTCAGTTCTTCTTGCAAATTCTAAATCATCTTCAAGAGTTTCACTAAATTTATCTGCTTTTTTCAGGATTATTTGGTCATTATTCTTTATAATGACTATTTTATCTCCTTCTTTTAGATTATCTCTCATCTCTTGAGGAATTACAATTTGCCCTTTAGAACTCATTCTTGTTATTGCAATATCTTCCATTTTATTTGCTCCCTTATATCTTATTGTAAGATAAATCTTACTGATATATAAATGTTTCTATCATAAAACTAAATTAATTAAATCAATTAATGTTCCTATAAAAAAATGATTGAGGATGAAGATTTGCTATCAAGTCAAGCAAACAACTCACTACTCACTTAAACTACTAATAAGTTATTGATAAGCAAAAAAATAACTGCTACTTTTCACCTAAGAAAAGTAGTAAGATACATTTAAATAAAGAAATATAAATATGATTAGAAGATAAAAGGATGAAGATGAAACAAACAAATGCTAAGATTATGTTGCTTGGGATGATTGGATTATTCCTAATGCTTGTTGTTGTAGATGCTGTTATGGCTGATGAATATTGCCTTCTTCAAATGACTAAGGGGCAAAGAATTCATGTTTCTGATAGTTATTATTATACATGCACTCATACAATATGCCAGATATGTGTGGATTCTAAGCAAGGGTATGCTCCAAATAAATGTTCTAAGGTCGGTATTTGTGAAGGAGGATCTGGACCAGGAAATGAACCTAATCTTACACTTAGTGCAATTTTTCCATTTGCAGATAATGGAGTCTTTACAAAACAAACTTTCTTTTTAGAAATTTATACAAATAAAATAGCAAATATTGATTTGATTGATAATGTTGCTGGAACTCAAAGAAATCTATGTCCTAATTGTGCTGAATACAGAAAATCTGCAAATTTCAAGCAGGGATTTAATGATATAACAATAAGAGCTGTAAAGGGCGGTGAAGTTCTTGAAAAAAGAATAAGATTTTTTATTGATAATCAAAAACCAAGAATAACAAAAACTCTGCCTGCTCAAAAGAAATTCTCAAGTGGAGACTTCATAATATATTATGATGAAGATAATATAAAATCAATCACTCTTTCCTATGGCTCTTCTGATGCACCTATTACAAAAGCATTAACAGGATGCGAATCAGGAAAAAAGAAAAACTGCACTGCAACTGTTGATTTATCTTCATTTGATGGACAGGAAATATCCTACTGGTTCACTATATTAGATGTGGCTGATAATCTAGTTGCATCAAAACCTATAAAGGTTCTTGTTGACAAAACAGCACCTAATGTGCTTAGTTTTAATTATACTGTTGATTCAAAAAGAAAATCAGTTAATTTTATGATTAGTTTGACAGACGCAAATATGGATAAAATTCTTTATTATGACAATGGAGCAACAAGGGCTGTTAATTTATGCACAACACTTTCAAAAGACAAGAATAATCCATCTATATTAATCTGCAATAAAAAAGCAAATTTTAGGACAGGACATCATGTTTTAGATATGGAAATAAAAGATAAAGCAGGAAATCTTGTTTCAAGAACAGCAGAGTTTGATATTGATTAAGAATTAAATAAAATTTTTTAAGTGTTAACTTTTTATGTGCTTTTCTTTAGATAACATTCCAGACTTATAAAATGAGGTTTAATCTGGTTTATTAATATCATTTTTCCTTTAGAACCATATTTTCTCTTTGCTTTTTTTTGCAGCATCTTCTAATTCAAATCTTCTATTCCACCCTACATTTTCAAAATCAGAAAGATATACTACTGGCTTTGCATTTGAAACAGATTTTTTAAAGGATTCATTATATGGAGAAAGGTGATAATTTGGAAAACAATTATAAATTGCTCCAACTAATCTTAATATATCATAATCTCCACTAACTATTGTAGGTTTTGTTCCTGGATTTAAACAAACCCAGTAGAGAGCTGCAACAAGTCTTTCATCTGTATCATTTTCTTTTTTAAGAGTATCTTCAGCCCCATATTTCAAATCAGTATTTTCTTTAAGATGAAGAGTTTTCTGAGCAGTTCTTACTATTTCAAATAAAGTTTCATAACTTTTATCATCAATATTCAGTTGTGAAAAAGATAATAATTCATGCATTTTTTCTGCATTTTGACATATTGTTTCTAAGAGTTCTTGATTTTTATGAGATAAAGAAATATCATATTTTTTATTATGATTAAGATATCTTATCTTTGCTTTTAATCTTGGTATTAAGGCATAAAACTCTTTTGTTACCTGAGGAATCGTTAAAATGTTTTCATGGTCTAAGACTTTTAAAAAAAGTTGTTGTACTGGAGGCTCTTGTTCTAGTAATTCTGTATCAATAGACTCATAAGTATTAGAATCATAAAGAAAATGTAATAAGCTAGTTGGCGAGATTACATTTGTGTCTATAAGCACAGGATCATGAGCCTCTAGAATATCTTCTATAAATATTCCACGAGGATCTTCTAGATTTTCTTGTGTTTCTTGAGTTTCCTGTGTTGACATGCCCTTTTATTATAAAAAAGCTTTAAAAATCTTGCTATTGAGTTAAGATTGATTACCTGCCTTAACAGAGTTGCTGTTCTTAAATAAACTTATAATGTTAATAAAAATCAGTGAGATATATAAGCAGAGGAAGTTAGAGAAGATACTTGAATTAGAGTTTTAGATAAATATAATGAGAATTAAATTTAAAAACATCTTTCTATTAAGTTTAGTATGGATAAAAAAAAGAAAAAGGCTGTTAAAATCATAATTATAATTGCAGTTATTGTTGTTTTGATTTTTTTGATAAAGATTTTTATTTTTCCTAATTGGAATATTGTTGGAAAGGCTATTTTTTTAAATCCTAAAAAAGTTTCTGTTCCTGTTAATACTATTATGATATCTTTGAATAAAGATACTTTTCCGCTAATTGTTCAAAGTCAGGGCCTGATACAAGGTCTTCCAAAAAGTGCAGTTATATCATTAAAACTTTATAATTTTGATTCAGGGCAGAGACAAATAGAAGAAAGTTATGTTATAACCAAGGGAAGTGTTAAAAAAGGAGAGGCTGTAAATCCAGATATTTCAGTTCAGATTCATTCTAAGTATATATCTGAAGCAGGAGATATTTGCTCTGCAATAAAAAAAGCAAATGCAAATGGTGATTTAGGCTATGAGTTTGGAATAAGCAAAACAAGTTTATTGCTTAAATATGGTGGAATGATAAAATATAAGGGGTGTTTCTAGATATATTTCTAAAACTAATTATAATGTACAAAAGTTCTTTTATTCTTCCATAATAAAATACTTATAGAAACAGCAATTATTCCAAATATTGTTAAAAAGCTATTTAGGAAATTGATTTTAATTCCTATGAGATTTATATAGAATACTGCCAGAGGAACAATTGCAATGCTTAGCGCAAAGGAAAGAGCTATTCTTTCAATCCAGTCAATTGAATCTGAGTTTTTGTGAAAGAAAATAAAACTTATTACAAATCCTGGAAGGAATAATACATAAACGCTTCCAAAAACAATTCTAAAGCTCTCTAATAGAGGGGTATTGGCAAAAAAATATACTAAGATGGAAATTAGTGATAATGCTAATAGAATGGTTAGAGTTGCAAAAATATAATTTTTTGTTGTTTTATTCATAGAAAGTTCATATTAATAATCTATATAAAGATTATTGAACTGAAAGGTTTATGAAAAAAAGCAATGTTTTTTTGTTGATTTTGTTTATAATTTTAGGAGTTTATCTTAATTTTTATCCCCATCTTAACTATAAATATCCATTGCATGTGGATGAATGGGTGCATTACCAATATTCTAATTATTTATCTTCTAATTCTCCTTTATATTTTGGAGGAGAATATAAAGATGATCTTGAATCTGGATTTCATTTTCTACTTGCGACAAGTTCATCTCTTGGAATATCTTATTTGTTTATGTTTAATTATTTTCCAAGCCTAATATTTATTTTTATATGCTTAGGATTTTTTATTTTAACAAGAAGATTATTCAATGAAACAGCCGGAGTGTTTTCTGTTTTATTTATTGCATTGCTGAAAAGCACTGTAATGATTCTAGGGCTTGTTTTTTTAGTTCCAATGGCTCTTGGAATATTTCTAATTGCAATTGGATTGTTTTTAATAAAAATAAATTCTAAATATTGGTTTTTAATATTATCCTGTCTTTTGATTATGCACCCGCCTAGTGCAATGGCTTTTTTGCTTTTAATCAATCTGGAATTTCTTATTTTAAGGAAAAACTGCTTTAGAAATATAATGCTGGAAGCTCTTGGAATATTGATTGCTTCACCTATTTATTTTTCTATTTTTCTTAAAAATGGATTTGGAACAATTGAATATCTTGCATTTGAACAAATGCAGGGGCTGGTGTTTATCCCATCATTTATAACCTGGTTTGTAACAGGAATCTGCATTGCAGGTATATATTTTTCATTAGAAAGAAAAAATTATTCTATTTTAACTTATAGTTTAGGTTTGTTGTTTTTTATATTTATTTTTTATCACTATAAACTTGAGTTCTTTATACCTTATAGAAGAGCTTTAATGTATTTCTTTTTTATTTTCTCAATTGCCTTTGGAATTGGTTTTTCTGAAATTATCAACCTGTCAAGAAATAGAAGATTAAAGATTCTTATTTTTATAGCTTTGATTACTATAACTTTGATTTTTGCTCTTCCATTAAAGCTTAAATCAAATGATTACTTTTATCATATTATTGAGGAAAAAGACTATCTGGCATTTGAATTTATAAAAAATAACACTTCTCAAGATTCTATAGCAATAATTGATCCTTGGAAAGCAAATGCCTTTACGCCAATAGCTCAAAGAGAAGTTTATTCAAGGATTGTTCAGGGGCCAAGTGAGATTTATGAAAAGAAAAACAAGGAAGTAAATTTATTTTTTAAGAATAACTGCAGTGATATGGATTTTCTTAAAAAGAACAATATTTCTATTGTTTATGGATATTGCCCTAATACAAAATTAAGAAATATTTATGAAAATGTTTATGTGGTTGAATTATCTTCTGTCAAAACAAGCCAGGATAAAAGTATTATAATCAATCCTCCTAAACTAGATATGACATAACTTATCCAGCCTGCTGTTTTTAGTTTTAAGAATATTATAATTCCCCCAAGAATTCCTAGAATTAATATAAAGATTATATCTTTCCAATTGATTGGCTTTTTTATTTCTAATGATTGTTGATGAGGAAAAAGTATAGATATTGCACCCGAGATGATAACAATAATCATGAACCAGTTAACATTAACAATTGAGTTTATGAATTCTGGATAGAATTGCTGTGCTAAAAGAGTTATTAAGAAAAGGATGAGCAGGGCCTGAAAAACATAGCTTACTATATACTTCAAGTTATCAATCAGTTCTATATTTTTTTCACTTAAATTTATTCTCATCTCATTTTTTCATAGCTTAGTTATTTATATAGATTATGTATTTTCTATTTCATATACTGTTTTATCCATATAGGTTATAGAACTTCCTGAATATTTTGGAGATTCTATCTTCCATTCTTTGTTAATAGTATCATAGCTCAAATCCGCATTATCTATTATCATAAAATAAACCGGTGAAAATTCTTCTCCTAGGTAGGCTAAGTTTATCCAAAAAACATTCCAATAGAAAGATGACTTGAAATTATTTGTATACGGAGAATAAACAATTATTATTCTTTTTATGTTCTGATTATAGAAGATTTCATAATCAGTATCTTTTACTTCTTGATAACTGCCATTTCTGGTTACATAGTTTTTATTTAAATCAATTTGTTTTGATAGTGAATCTATCAGGTCTTGAGATACATTCTTTTTGGTATTATTTTCTATTAAGATTATTTCTGGAGTTTTATTTGTTTCAAGTATTTTATTGTCATTTTTTAGAATACTTCCATCTCCAAGATAAATATCATAGTTGTTTAATATAAAGCCATAGGATAATTCTCCGAGTGCAGATTCATTTTCTGCTTCTGCATTAAATTCTACTTTAAAGTAAGGTTTGTTTTTATAGACATAAAAATTTAAATCAGCATTTGTAATGCCTGAGTTTCCGTTTGATAATTTTAATTTTTCTATTTTTCCAGCTAAGGATTTTTCCTCTTCAATTGAAATCTGATTTTGTTTATTAAACCAACCTATGGCTTTAATCTTATCAGGATTTGTTTTTAATGGTTCAAGAAGTATTTCATTTCCCAATGAAATAAAAGTATAGGCTCTTCCATTATCATCAAAAATAAAGTTTTTATAGTTTTCATCTCCAAAAATCCTATCTTTTTTCCTATTATATTCCAGTTGAGTTTCCCAGCCACTGAATATCATTAGATTTTCATTATTATAGTAAATATCAATTGGAAGACTGCTTTCATTATGAATAATAATGTCTAATGGTTTGAAGCTTGAGATTGAATTTAACTGGCTTGAAAGATATAAAAATGCGATTATTATAATAACTATAATAGAACTTATCCAGAATATTAGTTTTTTATTTATTTTAGGGTTTATATTTTTCTCAATATCTTTTATAATAGAATTAATCTGCTTATTTTCATTTTTTTTAGAGTCTATCCAGAATATTTTTGCATCAGACTCTAAATTTTCCTTTGATTCTTTTATTTCAAAAAGTTTTTTATTCTTTTCTTTATAGTTCTTTAAGTACCAATTATTTTCTTCCATTTTGTCCTGATTTTTCGCATTATTGCTATGGCAGTGGTATTTTTAAAGAATTCATAATTTTCAATATATATATTGTTGAATTAACTAAATCTATGATAAACTTGTGGTAGATGATTATCATTCAACTATAGATTTTATTATTGAAACAAATTTTTTAGCATTTTCTATAGATTCTCTAGCATAGGGTAAGTTAGCTTCGGACATAATATTATAGGTGAATCTTCCTCTTTTGCCTTTTTCAAGCAGAAAAATATTCAATAAAGATTCTGCTTTTGATATCTCATTTTCATATATTCTTAAAAGTTCATTATCTAAAATTCCCCTTTCTACAAATGTTTTAAATTTTTCATAGGTTTTCTGATGTTCATCTGGAGCCTCAGTTCTTGTTCCTTTTAAGAATAAGTAAGATTTTGCTGCATAAAATATAGAATAATAAGCGTGGCTAATTACAGAGAAATAAAAAGTCTTTTCTTTTGGTATTCCAAGGATTTCTTTTATTTCACTATTTATAGAACAATCTAAATCCTTTTGAGATAGAAGTATCTCATCCTCTGCCCTGTCTAAATATAATCTAGCCTCTGAAACCATTTTTTATTGCATCTTTTAACAGCTGATAATATCTTCTTGAATTTCTAAACAAAAGCTTATTCTTGAATATTTCTTTACCAAAATTCTCTTTGTTATTCAATAGCATATCTATAAAATCTTTATAGCTTATTATAATTGAATGAATTTTTGGAATAAATAAAGAAGTTAGATTCTCAATTAATTTTTGCTTTTTAATAATCTCCTCTTTAGTTATTATAACCACGTCTATATCTGATTTAGGAGTTTGTTTTCCTGAAGAATAGCTTCCTGTAACTAAAATAATATCTTCAAAAAATTCTTCAAAATCCAATATTTTTTCCATATTAGGCATTTTTTTTGAAAAAGAATCTTTTTCATCAAGATAGGAAAGCTCTAGAATGGATAGATTAGAAAGATTAAGAGAAATCAAACTGCTATTTCCTATTTGTTTAGATTTTAATATTTCTTTTTTTTCTAATTCTTTAATTGCCTCGTGAACTCTTTGATAGGAATTGCTCTTTAATTTATTTTTAAGATTTAAAATGCTTGATTCTAAAAAAATATCTTTCCTAAATAGATTTATTATATCTGTTTGATTTTTGGTTAGCATCTTATTATTGAGGCATATAATTTAAGTTATTCTTATTATTCCTTATTTGAGATAATATTATCTCATTTATGAGATATATAAACCTTTCGGTTTTTTAGTTGTTTGCGATAATTCATACATTGCAAAAACCATAATATTTTAAATCTATTATTATTCGAATTCCTATGGGAATGATAAAGAACAGCTCTATTGTTATTTTTGGAGTCATTGTTTCAAATATACTTGCATATATATTTCATATATATGTTGGAAGAGCTCTTGGGCCTGTAGAATATGGTGTTTTTGGGGCTTTGATGTCGTTGTTTATGATTGTGGCTATGCCTGCTAGTGCGATAAGTTCAGCGATTACAAAGTTCAGTGCAAAATTATACTCAAAAAAAGAATACAGTAAAATTGGAGTTTTAAGAAAGAAAATTGCTATAAGAGTTTGGATTTATAGTGTTTTATTCTTTTTGATTCTTGTTTTATTCAGCTGGACTATTGCTAATTATCTAAAGATAGAATCTAATCTTCCGATTATTATTGTTGGATTCATATTAATATTTTCAATGATACTTCCAGTTAATAGGGGGATATTGCAGGGAATGAAAAAGTTTAATGCTTATTCATGGAATACTATTATAGAATCTGCATCAAGGCTTTTTTTAGTTATTTTATTTTTATTGATTGGCTTAAAAACAAATGGAGCTTTACTTGCATATGGTTTAGGATATTTTATTTCATATATTCTTATATTTCCTTTAATAAAAGAAATAAGATTCAATGGAGGAATTAAAGAAGATAATATTGAAATGAAAAATGTTTATAGATTTATAGTACTTGTTCTTCTTGTGAATATTATTCTTCAATTAATAATCAATGCCCCAACTTTGTTCATAAAACATTTTTTTCCTAGTGAATTTACAGGATACTGGACTGCTGCATTAACACTTGCAAGAATAACATTGTTTATCGGTTCTGGAATAGCATTAGTAATGTTTTCTGAAGTAGCTGGAATAGAAAAAGATGATAAAAGAACAAAAAAGTTAATTTTTAAAAAAGCTTTTTTGATGACATTGCTATCATCAATTTTAATGGCTATAATATTTCTTCTTATTCCAAATATTTTAATAACTATTCTTTATGGAAAAGATTTTTTAGGTGCTGTTTTGATATTAAAATATATGGGCATTGCAATGATATTTGTATCCCTAATACAATTATATGTTAATTATTGGCTGGCGGAGAGGTGAGGTTTCATTAATTTTTAATTAATTCTTTTCTCCAGTAAATTTTTTAATTTAGTTATAAGCAAAACAAATGAATCTTCATTTTTTTCCAAATAATAGTAATCAACAAAAAATCCCTCATAAGCAATTCTATTTCTTAACATCCTAAGGTCATCAAGGATTGATATTTCAAATTTACTAAAATCTTTATGATGTTCTTTAATGTAATCTATCAAGTCTTTATGGCTTAATGTTTTATAACCTTCTATAAGCAACACGGCAGTCAATAATTCCTTGATGATTTCATAATAATCTGAAATTATAAGCGCAGTCATACTTTTTTTGTCCTGAATCTTAATTCTTTGCATAATTAAATCAGTCATTTTTATAATACTTTTTGCTTTTTCTTTATCTGGAGTGATTTTTATTAAATCCATTTTAAAACAATTTTAAATATCCTTTTATTATAATTCCGTTAATAATATTATTCTTTATTTCATCTGCCAAACTATTAAAGGTTTCTTTAAAAAAAGGATGTATTTTTCTATTCAATAGTTTTTCGTATTTAATAAAATCCAAATTTTTCTCTTTAGATTGAATAAATAAATCTATGTCACTTTCTTCTATATCTTCTCCTTTTGAACTGGAACCAAATAATATTATTGATTTTGGAAAACAAGCATCATTTATGTAATCTATTAATCCTGTTGTTTTTAATCTAATTAAAATGTCATTTTTTTTGTATAATCTAAACAAGTCATTATCCCTATTGGCTTTAAATGTAGGGTATATACCATTTTTTTCTTTTAATATTAGATTATCTTTTAATAATTCATTTAAATGAATTGTAACTGAAGGCTGAGAAAGCAAAGTTCTTCTCGAAATTTCCCTGATGTGAAACCCTCTTCTAGGAAAATCAAAAAATTCTCTCAGTATCCTATATCTGCTATATTTTTCTATCATATGCAATATTTATATATCACGTGCTATATAAATGTTTCGGTTAAGAAATTGGCATTGCAATGATATTTATATCATTGATACAACTTGGGGTTAGTTATTGGGTGGTGGAGGGGTGAAAATTATAGAGATATTTGCTATAATTTAAGATAGGTTAATTTTAGTAAGATTTAAGTTTATCATTAATAGTCTTATTCAACATCCCTATTATTTTATTAATCTCTTCTTCGTTATTGATAAGATACTCATCTTTTACTTTCTTACCATAATATACTACCCCATGCCTTAGCTTTCTCATAGTATCAATTATTTTGATTTGATTTTCAGAAAAAATATCATAGTTTCTTATATAAGTTATTGCAGATATATGACTTAAAGTTTTGTAACCATCTGCATACATTATTGAAGTTATGAGTCCAAGAACAATTTCATAATATTCCTCTAAAATTTTATAAGGTTTGTCTCTTGGAAGAATCTTTATTATATCAATTCTTTCATTGGAAATTTCAAATAAATCTTTAGATCTTTCAATATCTTTGCTTATTTTGAATATTTCATCATCCATTATATTTCTCCATGAAGAACTATTCCATTATAGATTTTTTTTATCATAGGCTTATCAAATTCCTTTAAATCTTTAACTATAATAATATTGATTTTTCTTTTTAATTTTTTTTCCAAGCTTTCAAGATTTATTTCTTTTTTTACTTTAGATAACACAAGAATATCAATATCACTGGGTTCTATATCTTCTCCTTTAGAGTAAGAGCCAAAAAGTATTATAGCTAAGGGGTGAATTGAATTTTCAATAATCTCTTTCAGTTCATATAATGTTGAAAGATTATAGGCTCTTTTTAGAAACAAAAACTTTTCATTATCTCTATTTGCAACATAGCCATTAAACGGCTTTGATTTCTTTTCTATTATTAATTCTTCTTTCTTAAGACTATTTATATTATTTCTAACAGAAGTCGTAGCGAGATTTATTTCCCTAGATATCTCTCTTATAAAATGGATTGTTATAGGTTCTTTATAAAAAACTTCTAATACCCTTAATAAGCTACATTTTTGTATCATATGATATAATATTGTATCATTAGCTATATAAATGTTTCTATTTTATGGATAGGCATTGCAATGATATTCGTATCATTGATACGGCTTTGGGTTAATTATTGGCTGGCTGAGAGGTGAAAATTATAGAGATATTTACTATAATTTAAGATAGGTTAATTTTAGTAAAGTTTAAATGGCTTTTGTTAAGGATTAACAAAAAAGAAAGATTTAAATATATATTATATTTATGTAATATATGTTACAAAATTGTAGTATAATAAGAATACTTGAAATCTTTTTTAATGAGCCTACTAAAACACATTATTTAATTGAAATCAGTAATAAATCAAAATTAGCACATACATCCACAAAGAAGCATCTTTTATCTCTTAAAAAAGATGGAATAATAAAAGAAATTATAGAAAAAAAAGGTAAAAGAAATTTTCCCACCTATTTAGCAAACTTAAATAATGATTCATACAAAAATTATAAAAGATTATTTAATTTAATGAAAATCTATAACTCAAACCTAATTAATTTTTTGAAAGATAAATTAATGCCAAAATCAATAATTCTGTTTGGCAGTTATGCAAAAGGAGAAGATATTGAAGATAGTGACATAGACTTGTTTGTAGAATCAAAAAAGCAAGAAATTAATCTTGATAAATTCAAAAAAGAATTTAAAAGAGTAATTGAACTGCATTTTAATAAAAACCTAAATGATTATCCAAAAGAGTTAAAAAATAATATTATAAATGGTGTAGTTTTATACGGATATTTAGAAGTATTTCAATGATAATAAAAATTCAAGTGGATAAACAAAAAGCAAAATCTTTAGCAGAAATGTCAAAAATCACAATTGATAGGCTTAAAGAGACCGATATATTGAAGTTTTCTACTAACACATTAACAGATTATTATGATTCAATTCATAAACTTATGGAAGCTATATGTTTTATTGAGGGGGTTAAAATCAAAGGAGAAGGGGCACATCAGGAATTAATAGATTATATCTGCAAAAAATATAATCTTGGAGAATCCATTAGGATATTTTTGCAGGAAATGAGGGATTTTAGGAATAGAGTATCTTATGAGGGGTTTATAGTAAATAAAAATTATATAGAACAAAACAAAGATAAAATTGAAAATATAATAAAGAACCTGGATATTCTTGTTAAAACTCAAGGATAAAAACTAGGATATGTGTGGCAAGAGATAAGATTAATTTTTGATGGGCATTACAATGATATTTGTATCATTGATACAGCGTTTGGTTAATTATTGGGTGGTGGAGAGGTGAAAACTAGGATAGTTTGTATATTATTATATTCTTGTCATTAGAAACATATACTTTAGAAAATTCATCAAAAGATTTTTCTAGGTCAATATCTTTGCATACTGTATCTAAATAAGTTGGTATCTTTGAATATAGGAAATAAGAAATCTCATTTTTTTTAATTAATTCTTTTCTTTTTGAAATATCACAAAGTATTGATTTTTGATCTTCTTTTTGAGATTTAACTATTTGATGATAATCCTCTTGTGGATTGAGGTATTTAGTAATGGTATAAGGTGTCGAACCTCCACCAAATTGATTTCTCCCCCCTAATCCAGAAATTAATCCCTCAAATCCAATATTAGTTATTATTAAAGAATCTTTTGGAGTATTCTCTCTTATCCAGTCCACTGCTTCATATAATTCTGGACTTGTAGAAAATCCGTTTCCTAAACTGGATAGATAAACATTTAAATTAATTAATGATAAAATAAATATGATTGTTAATAATAAAATAAATATTTTCTTATGAAACTGAAGATTACCTAAGAATAATGAAATTGGTAAAAATAATAAAATAAGAACTGCTGAGATCATTTTGTAATAAAAAAGTCCATTGCTTAATATTGCTAAGATTAGTATAATGAATATTAAATTAAAGACTAATAATCTTTTTTTATTAAATGTTTTTTTAATTGTATAAATAAAAGCTAACAAGAGTGTTAAAAATAATAAATGTCCTATTATAAAATTTAAGTAATGATTAAAAGAATAGTTTGGAGTCCAAGTAATCTGATCTCGGACCCATTCCATAGCAGCCTTTTCTTCAAAAGTATCTTTTAGAAAGAATATTCTATTAAAAATAAGTTTAAGGGGATATAAAATTATGAAAGAAATTGAACCTAATGCTATAAGGAGTCCATTTTTAATCTTCAAAAAAAACTTGTCATTGTTAATAAAAATATAAGGTATCATTAAAAGAAAACTTAAAAGAGCAGGGTTTAAGTGGGAGATTATATTTGCTCCAAACAGAATCCCTAATAAAAATGAGTTTTTATAATTCATTTTTTCCTTTAAAGTAAAGAAAAGAATTGCAGATAGAAATACCAAAGATAAAGTTTCAGGGTAATTTATCACAAAAAATGTAGTCAAATGTGAAGTTGCCAGAATTAAAATTATTAAGGGCATTAAAAATTCTAAATTATTCAACCTAAGTAATAAAAAAAGAAATAATGAACACTCTAATAAAAGAAATAATGGAAATATAATATAAATAAATTTCATATCTTTGTCAATAATTATAGAAAGAATAGTATTTATCAAAAAAGAATTAGGAGCATAATTAAATTTTAATTCGTTATTATATTCAACATCTTTTTCAGGCATGTATCCACTATCTTTTATCTCCTGACTTGTTGCAAGATGATGATAAGATATAAATGGGAGGTATTTAAACTGAATTAATTGATTTCCAAAAATTATTATGATTATTAATAAAACTAATAATAGTAACAAAATTTTGGCTATTTTATTTCTCTTCTTCATTCTTCATACACCTCTTGAAACTTATTTATCATATTATTATAGCTATACTCTTTGTTTATCAACATATTTAGATTTTTTGCGTAATCTTTTATATGCTTTTGATTTTCTTTTTTTAGCATGAATTCTATTGCTGATGTTATTTGTTTTTTGTCTTTTGGAGGTATTAGAATTCCGGTTTGATTGTTTTCTATTAATTCTCTTGTGCCACCTACGTCTGTTGCTATTACTGGAAGAGTGAGAGCTCCGGCTTCAAGAACTGTTGTGGGCATTCCTTCTGAATAGCTTGGATTAATGAAAATATCTGTTATGTTTAGAAGTTCTATGAGTTCTTTTTCATTTTTTTCTCCTAAAAATAAGACTTTTGAGCTTATTTTTAGATTCTTTGCAAGTTCTTCTAATTCTTTTCTATAATCTCCATCTCCGATTATGATAAGTTTGGTTTTGTTTGTTTTATTTTTATTATTTGATTGTTTGTTTAAGCTTGAAAAAGCAGTTATTAAATCCTGAAAACCTTTGCCATAAACAAGCCTTCCTACTGCTGTTAATATTTTTTCTTTTTCAGATATTTTTAACTTTTTTCTTATAATTGCTTTTTCTTTTTTATTTAATTTTTTAAATTTTTCAAGTTCAAGTCCTTTTGAAATCTTTAAATCACCTTCTCTTCCTATATGTTTCATGAAATTAACAGCTGAATTTGAAACTCCTATCCTGACCTTTGCATTTCTTACAACTAAGCTTCCCATTGTATGATCAACAAGCTTATTTATCATTGAAACAAATCTGCTATTTGTTTCTGTGTGGCAGGTTCCATGCTCTACATGAACTAGTGGAATTCCCTTAAGTTTTGAAAAAATTAATCCAATTCCAGAGGTTATCCAGAATCTTGTATGTGTATTAAAGAAATCAAATTTTTTATTATTCTCATTTTCATTAAATAATTTTCTTAAAATTTTAATATTTTTTATTGTTGGTTTTGGAACTGGATATTTGTTGTTTAAAGTATTGTAGCAATCTAGTCTATATATTTTGATGTTATCAAGAATTTCAAAGCTGATGGTTTTTTCAGAATTAAATGTAAGGATTGTTATTTCATAATCTTTATCTGTCAGACCTTTTGCTAATCTATAAACATAATCTTCTAAACCTCCTTTGTGAGGATAAAAATATCCTACAAAAATCAGTATTTTCATTTTCTGCTTCTCCTTTTTTGTTTCATAATTCTTTTATTATTATACTCTATTTAAATAGACATATTATAATTAAAATATATAATGAGAGAAATATATTTTTTACATGAGAATATGTTTGCTTACTTTTTCTCTTTATCTATAGACTTTAGAGCAAGTGTTCTTGTCAAATCTTCTACTCTTTTTTCAGTTCTTTTGATTATTTTGAATAGATAGAATATCATAAATAGAAAAAACATGAATCCTATTATGGTATATAAGTCAAATATTCTATAAATACTAAGACTTGGAAGAATCATTTTCAGGTATTTACTAAAGATTAAAGCTATTGTTCCTGATATCCATATTAAAAACCAAAAAGATGCTGAAAAATTAGATAGGGTTTTTCTTTTATATGAGATAAAAGTTATGTAAATCATAAATAAAAGAAAGATTATTCCTAGAATTTCAAATCCTTGTATCATTGCTTAGCCCTCCATTTAATCATGTTTAATGCTATTTTTGCTCCATCCATTGGAGTAGTTCCTTTATAATTATCATTGTAAATTGTTTTTACTTCTACTTCTGAGAAATCTACTTTATTTTTATTAATGTTTTTTATCATTTCAGTTTCAACTTCATATCCTGTTGATTCCCAAAATATTTTTGAATATGTTGAAGATTTAAATGCTCTAAATCCTGTTTGAGTATCTGATATATTAGTATGAAATAACATTTTTGAGAATTTTGATAGTGTGATATTGCCTATTTTTGATTGCATGGGCATATTTTCATTAAATTTTCTTGCACCTATTATTAATTCATGTTCTTCTAATCCTTTTATTAATTTAGGTATCTCATTTGGATCATGCTGTCCATCTCCGTCTAGGGTTACTATTACATCTGCACCTAATTGAATTGCAGCATCACATCCAGTTTTTAGAGCTCCTCCTTTTGCCAGATTAACTTCATGCCTAAGAACAATTGCACCAGCTTGCCTTGCAAGCTGATTTGTTTTATCTTTGGATGCATCATCAACAACAATTACATCATCAACATACTTCTTGGTTTCTTCAATGACTTTTTGAATATACTTTTCCTCATTATAAGCAGGAATAACTGCAATTATTTTTTGTTTTAATTTTTGATTTGATTGCTCATTTGTTTTTTTTTCTAAAATTTGTTCACTCATTTTTATTAAACCTTTTTTGTTGTTTTTACAAAGCATTGAAAGTATATTTAACTATTGTTATACTAAAAATTACAATAATTATTTACATACAAAAAACAGAAAAAAATAATCGTAATTTTAAAATAGTGATAGGAAAATTAGGAATGAAAAATCAATTTTTGAAAATTGATTTCACTACTCCTTTTTGATGAATTAGATTTATATATAAGTAAGTATTTTAGATAACATGAAAAAGAGGAATACAAAAATAATATCAGTAATTTTAACATTGACAATTCTTGCAGGATTATTAATTTCAGCACCTGCACAAGCTTTTATTTTAGGATTAGACATTTCTAATAAAAATGTTGATAAAGGAAAAATTATTGATTTAAAATTAACAGCACAAGCAGTTCCTGAAGATTCTGAAATAGTTTCATTGAGTTTAAATTTATCAGGAACTTCTAATTTATTAGGGCTTGTTGAAGAATTTTGTAATTTCAAATCAGATGGAACAATTATTTCTGGATGCAAGGGTATAATCATAGATAAAAAAGATAATGTAGGATATGGTTATGGTTATATTCATGGATATGGTTACGGATATGGGTATGGAGAAAATGTTTTAGAATATAATATTCATCTAAATACAACAGAATATTATGCTGGAACTTATAAAACAACTCTTGTTGTAAAAACAACAAATAATAATATGTATAATAAAACTGGAGAGGATATAACAATTATAGGAACTGTTGATCCAATGAAAGCTTGTTCAATAAGAGCTAAACAAGGAGAGGCTATTGTTCAAACTCAGGATTTTGGAACTAATAATAAAATAAATTTTTATATTCCTAATATAAGAGCAAGAAGTGGACAGGGATATATACTTGGACAAAAAGACAGGACAACATACAGCTATAAATTTATTGTAGATAAAGTACTTGAAAATGATAAGACTCATGCAGTTATTGCTGTTTCAGGAAAATATAAAATAGGAATTGGAAAACAGATTATTGAAAAATCAATTGTAGTTTTTGATAAAAAGAATAATCAGTTAGATATAAATGGTAAAAATCTTAATGTTGAATACATGGATGTTAGTTTTAAGGATTCTTGTTATTAGATAATTGATTAAATTATTTTATGGAAACTACTTTGTAAATTATAATGTTATTGATAACTTAAATCTTATCTATAATTTTATTTATTAAAAAGTTATCAAGAGTAGGTAATGAAAGGAAGAGGATTGAATGCTTAAAAGCTTAGGTTGTTTTAAATTTAAAGGTTATTAATTATAAGAATTTTTTTATATTTTAATCTTAATAGAGTAGTAAACAGAGTTTAAATATGGATTATTAATTGAAAATACATGATGAAAAAAGGAATAGGTATTATTTGTACATTAGTACTATTTACTTTTTTATTCTTGAATATATTTCTTGTTTCTGCTGCAAATTTAAATGTTTGTGATTCTGGATGCAATTACACAACAATACAATCTGCAATTAATAATGCAAATTCTGGAGATGTTGTTAATGTTAGCGCTGGAATTTATCATGAAAATCAGATTTTGATTGATAAATCAGTTTCTGTTATTGGTGCTGATAAAGATACAACTATTATTGATGGCAGTAAAGCAACTTTAAGTTCAACTGGCTTGGTTAGAATAACTGCAACTGGAAATGTTTTGTTTGCTAATTTTACATTAAATAATGCTGGAGGAGAAGCAAATGGAGGTGATGGCAATGATGGACTTACAAATGTTGGAATTTATGCTCAGTCTAATTCTTCAACTGCTGTTTATACAATAATAAATAATAAAATCTATGGAACAAACAATGTTAATGATGAAGAAGATTATGGGTTATATTCCAATAGCGGTGAAGAAAAATTGATTTTTACAAAGAATATTATTAGTAAGACTGGTGGAAATTCGATTTTAATTGAAAAACATCCTGGAGAGACTGAAATAAGCTTCAATATGCTTGATGCAGGAATCTATGGAATAGATTCTATTTTTTATATGACTTATGGAAATATTAATGTAACTAAACTACAAAATATCTACTATAATACAATAGATATGAGTACTGGTGGAACAGATAGGGCAACTGCAATAAGTTTTATGAGTTCTTATTCTGGTTCTGGACCTATTGGAGATGGAAAATACACAAATATTCAAATTAGTTATAATACTATAAATAATTTAAAAAATAATAAAAGAGGAATCAGTTTGTACAATGATGCTTTTGGAGATGGAAAAGCAGGAGAAATAAAAGATTCTATAATAAAAGGAAATAAAATATATGGAAATGGTAAGCCATCTAACTTTGCAATAAGATTAGCAGGTTATGTTACAGATACAATTATTTCAGAAAATTATATCAAAGATTGTGATCAAAGCTTTTATGGAACATCTGCAAGAAATAACTTTACTGCTTATCCAACTGGAACAATTGTAAAAAATAATTCTTTTGAGGGCAATGAAAAATTTATCTGGGATGGTTTAGTTTCTCTTGATGCAAAAAACAACTGGTGGGGCTCTTGTGAAGATCCAAGCTCAAAAATAATAGGAAATGTAAGCTTTAATCCATGGCTTGGAGCATGCATAGAGAATAAAATTGCATCTAAAAACTGTATTTTTTCATCTGAAGCTGTTATATTATATGCAAATGTTTCATCATTGGTTTGTATTGGAAATGTTATCTTTAGCTATAATACTAATGGTATATGGAAGAATGTTAGCGGGGTTGTTAATTCTGGAATTGGAAATTATATGGGTGTTATTAATAAAAATTATCTTATGGATGGAGAAGATGTTTTATGGACTGTTTATGCTGATGATTGTTATGGTCATCAAACAAAGGATAGTATTTCAAGCTTTCATGTATCTTTAAAAACAAATCTGACAACAATACCAAAGAATCCAGAGGGATTAAATGGATGGTATATATCTGAACCTCTTTTTATATTATTGAATCCTGAAACAAGTTCTATTTTTTACAGATGGGATTCAGCTCAAAATCAGGTTTATATTAGTCCTTTTGGACTAGAATCCACACCTAATAATGGAAATTTAACAGGAGGCATATTTGAATTAAACTATTTTTCAAATACAACTTGTGGATTAGAACCTGAAGAAAATAAAATATTTAAGGTGGATTTGACAAATCCTGTTGTAAAAAACCTAGTTCCTGCTGATAAGTCTGTTATTTATAATAATAAAAGGCCTACAATACAGGCTTATTTAGATGAAGTTTATGCTGAAAATTCTGGAATTGATAAGTTTAGCATTATAATGAAAGTAAATGGAGTTAAAGTAGATAAAACAATTTCTGATAGTGATATTCTAGATGCTGTAGTCAGATATAATCCTGTATCAGATCTTCTGGAGGGTTTGAATAGTGTAACAATAAATGTAAGTGATAAGGCTGGAAGAAAAACACAATTTTCATGGATTTTTTATATAAACACTTCTGCAGCTGATTTAAATTTAACAGTCTTATTACCTGAAAATAAAAATTACAATACTAAAAAAGTGAAAATAAGTTTAACAACTATTTCAGAAGCTGCAAAAATAGAGTATATAAATTATGATGATAAAATGCCAAAATTCAAGCTCTTATGTTTAAAATGCAAGGAATATGGTAGTATAAGAGATAAAACATTAATCTTAAATGAAGGGTCTAACAGCATTACAATAAGAGCAACTGATAAATTTGGAAATACAGATGAAAAGAATATAGAACTGTTCATAGATTCAATAAAACCTGTGGTTTCAATGACTAAACCTATAAGAAATTCTTTGACAAAAGGAGAATTTTATATTAAATATAATGAAGATAACTTAAAAGCTATGAGCATAATATATGGAAATGACCATAATTTTATTACAAAGGATCTTTATTCACAATGCAATGAATCTGGAAAAAACAAAGAATGTTTTTTTAATCTAAATATTTCAGATTTTAATGGTCAGGATATTATGTATTGGTTTAATCTTTCTGATAACATAAACTCAGTCATATCCAAACAAGTAAAAGTAAAGGTAGATACTTCTGTTCCAGAAATAAATATTAATAATCCTGCTGATAATTACACATATCTTTCAACTAGGGGTAATATTTTGTTTAATATAAGTGTAAATGAAAATACAAAGATAGAGTATTACGACAGTTCAGATATTATTCCTAGATGGACAATACTTTGTGGCAATTGCAATAAATATGTTAGAATAAAAAGGTTAAGGTTAGGGGAGCATGAAATATTTTTTAAAGCTACAGATAAATCAGGTAATTCTGCTGTTGAAAAAGTTAGTTTCAATGTTAAATAATAAGTTTTTATAATTCTTGAATTTTCATCTGAAGAGAGTAGTAAATCATGTTTATATATAAGAATCATATATTAAAATCTTGATTGTAGAAAATTTGGTGAAAGGAGGTGTGAAAATGAAAAAAATTTTAGTTTTAGTTTTATTGAGTTCAATAATACTAATGAGTTCTTCTGTGATGGCTCAGCTTACAACAATCCAGAATTTAACAGTGAATGTAGCTGTTGGGATGAATGTTACTATTACTCCTGATATATTGGATTTTGGAACAGTAACTACTTGCTCACAAAATAATCCTGCAAATAATAATATATTATTTACAAGTAATTCAGATACCAGTGTAAATGTAGAATTTACATCAGTCACAGCAGGATTATTCCAGAATGTTAAGGTTAAGACATTAGATAGTTCTGAAACATGGACACTTATAACTTCGAAACCTGTGATTAATTTGCAATGTACAAGAGACACAGGAACAGGAATATGTGCTCCAGTGTCAAAATCATTACCTGCTAGATTAGATGTTCCATGTGGAACTACTTCTGGAACTCAATCAGGAGTTATAACTTATACAATAACTATACCTGGATCTGTTGCTATAACATAAAATGAAACAATTTATTTTTTATTTTTTTGTATTTATTTTTTTAATTTCATTTATTGGTGAAGTTTTAGCAGTTGGCTTTTCTCCTGGAAGTCTTGTTTACAAACTTCCAGTTGGAAAAGAAGAATGTCAAACAATAAGTTTGACTTCTGATTCAGAAACTGTTAGGGTTTCTGATAAATGGGCAGAAGATAAAAATATGGAATGGAAAGTTAGTTCTTTTGATACAGATGCTAACTATCATGGACTTTCAATTAGCTATCCACAAAAATTGACTCTAAATCAAAGACAGGCTCAAGTTTGTTTGTCAGGCAAAGAAGCTGGTGAATTTCATGGAGTTGTTCTTTTAACTGAAGAACAAAAAGGTAGTTCAATTATTCAGATGGGAATATGGATAAAAGTTTTGATAGGAAATGATGATGAAATTGCTAAAGCAGAACTCAATAAAACTATAATACCTAAAAAAAATATTACAATAACAAATACAAACAATCAAATAATTAATGAGACTGATAAATTATCAGAAGGAATTAATGAACAAGAATCTAATACAAATATTCAATCTGGTGGAACAGTTGTTATAGATTCTCAAAAGAGTGATAATCCAATTAATTGGATTACATGGGCTGTTATCGGAGCAAATGGACAAATAAATTATAAAATTATATCAATTTTATTATTAAGCATCATTATAGTTTATATTATAATTATAATCTTTAAAAAAATGAGAAAACCTCGATGGGAAAGGGGATATTATTAATGATACTATCTATATGAGGTATTTTTCATCTGAAAAAAGTAGTAAATTAGGTTTATAAATAACAAGCTTATATTAAATAACTGATTGTAAAAAAAATGTGATGAAAGGAGGTGTAAAATGAAAAAAATTTTAGTTTTAGTAATCGCAATGAGTTTACTTTTTGGATCTATAGGTGTAATGGCTAATCCTTCTACAAATATTACTGCTAATGTATGTAGCAGTGTTGTAAGTGCTACAGTAACAGATAGTATTAATTTTGGTAATATTCTTCCAGGAAAAAATTACACTGCAAGTACTATCACAGTAACACCTGATGCAAGCACTGTAAGTGTAAGAGTTAGTGTTTCAGGAGTTACAGATGTAATTGGTACTCTTTTTTCAGCAAATCTATTGCTGGATAATGCAGTTCCTACAACAAAATCATGGGATTTTGCTTGTACATCTTTAAGTACTCAATGCGGTTGTACCTGGGAACCTGTAAGTAGCAGTACAATTCCTACACTTGCAGTTCCTTCTGATTATTCAGGAACAGGTGCACAAACTGGAGCAATAATTTATCTAGTTACAGCAATTTAAGATGGGAAAAAAATTTTTATTTTTTATTTTTTTAATTTTAATAATAAATTTAAATGGGATTTTAGCAATAAGTTTTTCACCAGGAGACCTTATTTATAAGATAGATGTGGGAAAAGAAGAGTGTAAGACTATAAACTTAAATTCTGAATCTCAAACCATAGCTATATTTGATAAATGGGCTGAAAATATAGAACAACAAAGAAAACCTAATCTTTATACAAAAACAGCAGAATATCATGGACTTTCTTTGTCCTATCCCAAACAGATAAGCGAAGGAAAAGAGATTAGAGTATGTATTTCAGGAAAATATCCTGGAAATTATTATGGAATAATAATACTTCAAGAAGAACAAATTGGAAATGCAATAATGCAAGGCGGGGTTTGGATAAATGTTTTAATAACAGGAAATTCAATTAATAATGAGAAAAAAGAACAAACTCAAGAAACAACCCCAGGGGAAGCTGTTCAGGAAAAAATAACTGAAAATAATTCAGGTATAACAGGTGCAGTTATAGGGGCTCTTCAAAGAAATATTTGGGTAACTGCAACAATATTCTTACTAATATTGATTATCCTTTACTTATTAGTATTGGTTCATAACAAAGGGAAAAAAACAAATGGAATTATGAGGTTTTAATATATGAAAAAAACAATTTTAATAATTATGGGTCTAATATTATTAGTTGGGACTGTATTTGCAAATACTGATACAGTTCAAACAACATTAAAGGCAAATGTTCTTCCATCAATAGAATTATTTTCACCAATTGATGGGAAAATTTATCAGACAAATGATATACTCGTTGACTTTAATATAAGAACAAATCAAAAAATCAAAGATGTAAGGCTTATTGATAATAATATGCTAAGGCCTTTATGTTCAAAATGCAATAATTATTCAAAAGTCCTTAATTTTCCAGATGGACAACATATATCTATTATAAGAGTTTATTTTGAAAATGGAGATTTTATTGAAAAAAACATAACTTTTTTTGTAGACTCTTCTTCAGATGTTTATATAATTGACAATCAGGGAATCCTAAAGAAAGCTACTTCAAAAGAAATTCTTGATTATTTGTTTAATTTTGAATTCAATATTACACGTAAAACTGATTTTATTTTAGATAATTCCTGTTCAATAAGAGCAAGGGGTGGAAGTGCAGTGATAAATAATAAGGATTTTGGCAGTAATAATAAGCTTAATTTCTATGTTGTCTCCAGCATTAAACAAGGTCAGGTAGAACTAACTGCTCAAAAAGGCAGAGATTTTGTTTCTTATAAATTCAAGTTATTAAAGATAATCGAAAGCACAAAGGACTTGTTAAAAATTGAGATTCAAGAAACAAAGACAGGGAATATAGCAATCCTAGAACTTGATAAGATAAACAATAAAACATCAATAAAAAACAGCAATATTGCTTTTGAATCTATGAATGTATATTTTATTGATGGATGTAACATGCAAAAAAGAAATTATTATATGCTGGATAAGGGGTCTAAGATTACCAGAAGCATTGAAGCAATAAGAAAAATATTAAATGATAACCCTATATTTATAAAAAAATATGGAAATTTAAGAAATTTATTTAGTGATTATTGGAAAATTTTGTATTATTTTATCTGAATTAAGTAGATAAATTTATTTAGAAAATCTAACATTTATTCATCTTTTAATTTATTAACCATTTTAGAGAAACAACTCCTAACGGGTTACTAGCCAGTGAAACAAAATAGCAATTAAAAATAATTTTTATATAATCCATAATATAAAATTATTGTTTAATGGATTTTTTAAAAATCATCGTCTATGTTTTCTTATTTTTGATGTAGTAAAGATATACATCATAAAGAAGAATAATTAATCAGGTATTTTTTGTTCTAATATAATAAAAAAATTGCTTTACAGACTAGTTTTTATTTCATTTGGAAAAAGTAGTAAGATAGATTTAAATAAAACTTCAAGATTTGTTTTTTTATGAAAAATGAAATAAAAGAAAAATTCAAGAGAAATCAGATTAATTTTTTTACCTGTTTTTTTATGGGATTTATTTTTCTTCTTTTTATAATTGAATTTGTTTCTGCTGCTGATGTTGCATATGTATATAATAGAAAGTTCAATATTGATAATAATGTAAAAAGTATTTTTTCTGAAATGGGTTTATCTGTAGATTATGTTCAAGAGAAGAATATTTCAAAAGTAGATTTCTCAAAATACAAGATTGTTTTTATTGGTGATGAAAGATTCAGCAGCCCTAGTAAAATTCTAATAAATAAATATCCTAGTGTTATATCTAATTACTTTTATGGATATGCATGGGGCTTAACAGATGGAGATGGAATTTCATCTTTAGCAAGATCAGAAGCTCAGAGTGTTAAGAAAAATAATACTATTATACAAGTCTATACACAAGGATTTTATAATGATAAAAGTGTTGCAATACCTTATTATTATTTAGGAAATGGAGATAAAGCAGATGCAATGCAACCAATTGCAGTAACTTATAGTGGTAATGGCTATGACTGGGGTGATGTAATAAGTTATGCTCCTTCAGGTTCTGTTTTAAAAAATGGAAAAACAACTCAGGGTAATATATGCTTCTTTGGAATAATAGAAAGTACATACTGGACAGACGAAGCAAAAAAACTTTTTAAAGATTGTATAAATTATGTTGGAACAACATGTTCAACAAATAGTGATTGTCCTAGTGAATCTAAAGGAGCTAAATTTTGTAATAATGGCAGTGTATATGAAAATGTTATAGATTATAGCTGTCAAAATCCAGGTTCAGCAACTTCTAAATGTGTTGGAACTAATTCATCTAGATTAGTACAAACATGTTCATTTGGATGTTCCAATAGTATTTGTCTGCCTGAATGTACAAAAGATTCTGATTGTTCTAGTGGAAAGAAATGTATTGATAATCAATGTGTTGTTGTTACTTGTTCAGCAGATGCTGATTGTGGAACAAATGGATTACTAAACCAGTTATTTTGCAATAATAATAATGTTTTTGATAAATTTTTAACTTATAAGTGTAATAATCCTGGAACTGCTTTAAGTTCATGTACAAATTCAACAGCAGATCAACAGATTAAAAATTGTTCATATAGCTGTGGAGATGGAAAGTGTTTAGTTCAGTGTTCAAAAAATTCAGATTGTTTGCAGGGAGAAATCTGCTCTAATAATACTTGTGTAGAAATAGCTTGTTCTGCAAATTCAGACTGTGGAATAAATCATCAATTAAATCAATTTTTCTGCAAGAATAATAATGTTTTTGATAAATTTTTAATTTATACATGCAATAATGCGGGAACAATACAAAGTTCTTGTATAAATTCAAGTTCAGATAAACAAATACAAACATGTTTATTTGGATGTTTAGATGGACAGTGCTTGCAGGAATGTACAAAAGACTCTGATTGTTCTAGTGGAAAAAAATGTATAAATAATAATTGTGTTGTTGTTGCCTGCTCTGCAAATTCAGATTGCGGAAATGATAGATTACTTGGACAATTGTTTTGTAAGAATAACAATGTTTTTGACAGATTTATAACCTATGTTTGTAATTCTCCTGGAACTGCTTTAAGTTCATGTACAAATTCAACAGCAGATCAGCAGGTACAATCTTGTGTTTATGGATGTTCTAGTGGACAATGTACTGCTCAATGTTCAAAAGACTCTGATTGTGGAACAGATTTTACTTCACAAAATTATTGCAAAACTAATTCTGTTTACTATGATACTCATCATTTCACTTGCCAACAGGGAGCATGCAATGAAGACACACAACCTAACAAATTGCAGGATTGTCCTGATTTATGTTCTAATGGACAATGTGTAAATGTTGCATGTACTTCTAATACTGATTGTGGAACAAATGGATTAATAGGAAATCCTTTCTGCCAGTCTGGAAGCAATAATGTATTCCAGAATTTTGCATCACATAGCTGTAATAATCCTGGAACTTCTACAAGTTCATGCACAACTACAACTCTTGCTCAATTAAAAACAAGCTGTCTTGGAAATCAAATCTGTTTAAATGGACAATGTAAAACATTGCAATGCAGAAGTGATTCAGATTGTGATGATTCAGATTTATATACATATGACCAATGCAATAATCCTGGAACAACATCAAGCTATTGCAGCCATACTACTCTTAATTGTGTTACTGATAATGACTGTGGAATAACAGGCTATTTTGGAGCTCAGTCTTGTTTGGCAAATGATGTTTATAAAAATTATCAGGAATCTAAATGCATAAATCCTAAGACTACTTTAAGTTACTGTAATATACTGATTACTCAGAAACAGGTAGTTGATTGCGGTTCAAATTTCTGTGAGGATTTTTCTCAAAATTATTGTAAAGGAAATAATCTTTATCATTCAAGAACTTGCCATGAAAAAGGATGTTCTAATGAAGCATGTTTTGATAATGTAAAAATTGATGAGCAATTACTTCAAACATGCAAATACGGATGTGCAAATGGTGATTGTTTGCCTGAATGTACAAAGAATTCCGACTGTTCTGATGGGAAAAAGTGTATTAATAATAATTGTGTTCCTGTTGTATGCTCTTCAGACAATGAATGTGGAACAAGTACTTTTGTAGGAAATCCTTTCTGCCAAGCTGGAAGCAATAATGTATTCCAGAACTTTATAACTTATACATGTAATAATGCTGGAACTGCTACAAGCTCATGTTCAAGTTCAACTTCTGCTAAATTAAAAACAAGTTGTTCAGCTAATCAAATATGCCAAAGTGGAACTTGTGTTGATATAACATGTTTTACAGATAGTGATTGTAATGATAATAATGCTAAGACTTTAGATAAATGTATAAATCCTGGAACTCCTCAGAGTTCATGCCAGAATACTCCTATTTCTTGTTTTAGCAATGCTGATTGTGGAACAGATGGATTAATAGGAAATCCTTTCTGCCAGTCTGGAAGCAATAATGTATTCCAAAATTTTATAACTTATACATGCAATAATCCTGGAACTTTGTTAAGTTTATGTACAAATTCAACAGCAACACAAACAAAAACAACTTGTACTGCAAATCAAATTTGTTCTAATGGTGCATGTTCAAATGTTGAATGCTTTACAGATAATGATTGCAATGATAATAATGCCCATACATTTGATAAATGTTTGAATCCTGGAACTCCTCAGAGTTCATGCACTCATACTACTATAATTTGTTTAAATGATGCTGATTGCAATGATAATAATGCTAGAACAGAAGATAAATGTAATAATCCTGGAACA
>JAVHOF010000121.1:0-2089 GCA_036169915.1 Candidatus Pacearchaeota archaeon
CAAATCATTTGAGAATAACTATTTTTCGGTTTTATTTTGAACTCCGGACAATGTCTAAATTTTATTCAAGATTCTCAAAACCTTTATAAACCTGCATATATTTAATTTATTATATAGATTTATTAGGTAAATGAAAGGAGGTGAATAATAATGATTAATAAAAAAGCTCAGGGTGAAGTCATTACAACTGTTTTAATTATCTTGTTGGTATTAGCTGCTATAGTAATTGTATGGCAGGTTGTTAATAGTACTATTTCAAAAGGTGCAAAACAAGTTGAATCTCAAACAGCTTGTATTGGATTTGGATTTGAACCTATTACTGCAAGTAGCAGTGTTGCAGATGGTCTTCTTGATACATTTATAATAAAAAGAACAACTCAAGGAGGAACTTTTAAAACTACTGAATTAAAAGTACTTATTAATGGAGATAAGCATATTCCAACTGACGGTACTTATAAGATAGTTAATGCTGATGGTTCGCCATTTACTGGTTCGCTATTATTAGCTCCCTTGGATACAGTTAAAATTATAACAACTCTAAAAGATGGGGCTGGTGCTAGTATAGGGCCAAGCAGTATAGAAATAGGGTTAGTAGGAGATGGTGCAACTTGTCCTGCAACTATTGTGTGGACAAAACCTTAAATTTTATTTTTTATTTTTATTTTTTAGTCATATAAACTTGGTTTTTATCAAGTTTGTATCCTAATTTTTTGTAATATTCTCTTACACCTATTCCTGAAATTATTTTTAGTTCTCTGATATTTTTTTTAAAAGTTATTTTCTCAGCTTTTTTTAAAAGTTTTTTTCCAAGTCCTTTGTGTTGTACTGAAAAAATCTGTGGTTTCTTAAGCTTTAATTTCCCTTTATTTAGTGAAAGAGACTGGCCATAAACATGAAGTTCTCTTACAAAAGCTTCATATTTATTATTTTTATTCTTAAAGATTCTTAGCCTACATAATCCAAATAAGATGTTATCTTTGTTTATTATTTCAAGAAAATATTCATCACCATCAGAAGCTTGGTATTTTGTTATTTTTAGCCTTAATTTTTTGTTTATTTTCTCATTTTTTAATTTATCTCTTAGTGCAAAACCTATTTCTCTGAACCTTATTTCCTGCACTTTTGTTTTTGTTTTTTTAAGCTCTTCATCAATGTCTTTTCTTAAATCAATCCTTAGAATTCCTGCAGTCAGGTAATCAGGAGGTATTTCACGCATAATCCTCATTACCCTGCAATAGTTTGGGATTATTTTCATTATTTTCATTATTAAATCCTGATTTTGTTTTTGATTGTAGGGTTTGTATTTTTTTTGCCTATATAATTTTTCTAATTCTGCGCCTTTGATAACTTGGCATGGATATATTTTTAATTGATCTGGCTTGAAATTTTTATTTTGGAATAAAATTTTAAATGTTTCAAAATCTTTTTTTGGATTTGAACCGGGAAGTCCCAGCATCATATGATATCCTATTTTAAATCCTGCATTTTTGAGTTTTTTTGTTGACTCTACAACTTCTTTTACAAAATGTCCGCGATTAATTTTTTTGAAAATTTTATTATCTAAACATTGAACACCAAGTTCAACTCTTGTGCAACCAAAATTCAATATTCTTTTTATTTCCTTTTCAGAGCATGTATCTGGACGAGTTTCTATGCATAGAGCAACACATCTATGCTTAGCAAGTTCATTCATTTTTTTTGCTTTTTCAAGTGTTTTTGAAGATTTATTATTAAGGGCGTCATAACATCTTTTAATAAAATTGTATTGATAATCTTCAGAATATTCTAAAAAAGTTCCGCCCATTACAATAAGTTCTATTTTATCAGTTGGATGGTTCATTAGTTCAAATGCCTTTAACCTTGATTTAATCTGTTCATATGGGTCATAGTTTAGTCTTTCAGCCCTTAGAACTGGCGGACTTTTTGGCGTATAAGATTGAGGGACATTTAAAGAAGGACAGTATAGACAGGTTCCATGTTTACATTTTTTTGGTTTTGACATAACTGCAATAGGAGTTACTCCTGCGAGAGTTTTTGTAGGCTTTCTTATTTCATTTGCAAGGGGAAGTTTCATGATAATTAAAGAAAG
>JAVHOF010000122.1:0-2085 GCA_036169915.1 Candidatus Pacearchaeota archaeon
GCGAGGGCGCTAGTCCCGAAGCGATGCGGTAAGCAGAAGTTATACGAAGTTGCGCTTTAAAATCCCTACAAAATGTTCGTCGAAGAATAAAATCTTCTCCCGCGAATCTAGTATTTTAGACTAGTTCAACGGAACAAATGCTCTTAAACGAACGATGAAACAACCATTATCCAGCCACGCATGCCCCATTCGACTACTTGTTGCGCTTGGAAACAAGTAATTGAAATTTAGAATTTAAGTATCAACCCTGTATCCAAATCCATGCCTTTAGCCATCCCGCGGGATCTACGACAGTTCATTTCGCAATTGCGTATAACGAACTAGGCTACACGACGTTGTCTGTAGCTGAGCCTCGCAGAGGCGTTAGCGTCGGCGCGCCTTCTTGCGACGCAAGAAGCGTGACGGAGGACAATGTGCCTTTAGGCCGAGCGAGGGCGTAAGTCCCGAAGCGGAGCGTGTCAGCCGCAGTTATACGAAGAACTGCGATTAAAGTCATTTCAGATTCTTCTTGAAATCGGAAATTTTTATTAGTCCAGCTACTCCCATTCCCGTACCCGCCATGTAATATTGGTTTTTGATTTTTTTATTTTTTCTGATAGCAATCAAAGTTCCTTTACTCAGTATGAAGGATTCTTTCAGTGTTTTCGGATTGTACAGAATTGTTTTCGTTAGTATTTTTTTTACGGGAATATCATCATATTCCGCAGAAATTTTATATTTACTGAGTTCTTTAATGATAGCAAACTCGTCTTGGTAAACTTTCAAATGCTTTATATCTTTTTCTTCAATAGAATTCAGGTATAAATCAAAATTTACGTTAGCTACATTAGAACTACAATGCTTAATAAAATAATCGCTGTCATCACATTCATAAGCAATTTGCTTTGAGATTATTTTTTGAAATCGAATTTTTCCTGCGTCCGCTACGGCAAATGATTTTATGATAGGTGACTCTTCGGAACAGGAAGAGTCAAAGCAGTCAATTTCATTCAATTCTACATAAATATTGTTTATTTTGTAAATCAATATAGGACTAGGTTGAACTAATTTATTCATTTCCTCTAATCGTTCTTTATAATCATTGCTCTGCTTTTTGTAGCTAGCCCAAAAGTAATCACCAATCAAATCATTTGCTAATATTTGCTTTGATAGACTAAAGAATAAAATTAGGAAAAGAAAAGTTTTCATCATTTATCCATATCACAAATCACTGCATATTCTTCATTGAACTTTCCTTGGTTGCAAGTCCAGTTTTGAGAGCCATCAAATGTGCGATTCATTTTTAAAATATAAATTTCAGATTGGGGTCGTCTGCCGTTTCTACCCAAACACTCGTCGATATATCCTTTTGTGCTGAGTTTAATATATTTTTCTGAATCGTTAGCACTCCATTTCCCAGATTCAATTATATAGTCGCAACCGTTGTATTCAGTATCTTCTCCCGTAACTGTTTTGTCTGAGTGAATTAGAATTTTAGTATTTTGAAGTCCTTTATCATATGTAGTTTTAAAATTTACAGATTCAAATTGTTCTGGTAATAAAGGAAAATCTGGAAGGTCACTTAAAAATCCACCATAGGCAAATCCTTCCATTCCTTCGTAGGTAATTTGAAACCAAGTAGTTGGTTTTCCTTTAGTTACTTCTTCTCCTTCTTGTTCGCCAATTACTTCCACTTGCGTATTAAATGGAATCGTTGTGAGTACTTTACTTTTTGTATCAGTTGCTTCTCTTAGTTTAAGACCTGATTTCGCATTTACATACTTATAGGTTTTAGTATCCGAGTTAGTCGTTTGTGTATCTGGTTTAGATTCACTAATTACAGTGTTTACCTGTAGTTCTGAACTTGTTTCTTTTTTACAAGTAATGACAGAAAATGCAATGAGAATTCCCACTGAGATTGTGATTGATTTTTCTATTGTTGTCATATGTCCTTCTTTGTCTAGTTTCAAGATATTAAGAAATTGATCTAAAATCGTCAATAAAAATGAAATTAAAATGCCTTCAATTAAATTTATTTCGCAGTTTTTCGTATAACGAACTAGGCTACACGACGTTGTCCGTAGCTGAGCCTCGTAGAGGCGTTAG
>JAVHOF010000123.1:0-5528 GCA_036169915.1 Candidatus Pacearchaeota archaeon
CAAAAAAGAGGAGATAAACCTATATAAATCTATCTGACGTTAACTATACAGTATCATCATACCAATAGATTTATAAGGTATAAAATATACCTTATTTTGGTATAAATTAGCCCAAAGTCTAAAATGACATCAATAGACGAACACAAGAAAAAAATTCAAGAGCATTTTGATGAACTAGAAGATGCGATTGAAGAAGGAATAGAAAAAAAGCCAGTAACAATAGGATTCCATACCTCTGCATGCTCAATTCAATATCTAGAATTGTATCTGCATTTAACAAATAAAATTCCAATTGGAAAAATAATCAAACATGATTGGTTTAAAAAACCTCAGAAAACTCAAAAAATTGAACCATTAATAGAAAGAAAACTGCCCATAGAGTTTGAGAAAAAACAAGAAATTTACGATTTAATTTATGAACTCGAAGATGAAAGAAATATACTAATGTATGGAAAACCTGAAACCGTTCAGATTAAGAAAGTTATTGAGACATTTTATAAAATAAAAGAAATCTTTTGGGAGTTATTTAAAAATGAAAAATTTGAATTTTAAAGATTTAATTGCCTATGCAGAAGCGTTTGTTTCATTTGTTTTTCCAAGATTAGATGGAATAAATGAAATAATCTTATTTGGTTCAGTCGCAAGAGGAGAATCTGATAAAACTAGTGACATTGATTTGTTTTTTAACATTGAAAATAGAAAAGATGAAGATAAAATTATAAATACAATAAATCTGGAATTAAATAAATTTTATAAATCACAAATTGCAGAAGTATTTTTTCTTAAGGGGATAAAAAATGAAATTAAAGCAAATGTAGGCATACTTGAGGAATGGAGATTAAAACGAAGCATCATTAGTGAAGGAATAATTTTATACAGCAGATATAAAGAAATTCCAAAAAATCTTAAAGGTAATTATCTATTTATTATTGAACCAATAAAAAATATAACTAAAAGAAACAAGGTTATTAGAGAATTATTTGGAAGAAATGAAAAAAAGTATTTAAAAACAGGATTAATTGAAAAATTTAATGGGAAAAGATTGTCTCCAACAATCTTTGTTGTTCCAAAAGAGTTTTCTAATGAAATAACCAAATTCTTAGGAAAAGAAAAAATAAGCAATAAATTAATAGAATTTTGGACCGATGAAATTCATTAAAAGATTTCAAATAAACATAAAAAATCAATTTAAAAATCAAATACTTTAAAAACCTGTTTTAATTAGTTAATTTAGGAGATGATTAAATTCTTATAAAATGAAACACAATGAAAACTCAATAAAAAATTTTCAAGCATTTCATTTTAAGACAAATAGGACAATAAAATGAAACACAGTATAAAAATAACAGTCATCCTGATAATGATGTTTTTAATAACTCAATTAATAGGATTATTTGTAATTCATGCATATTTATCAGGAATAACTCTTCCATATGGAATGGAACCACCTCCTGAAATTAAAAATGAAACTTCAATTTCACTTATATCGATAATTTTTTCATTTATAATAGCTATTACACTTTTTTTTATTCTAATCAAGTTTAAAGCAGAGACTTTTATTAGAATATGGTTTTTTGTTGTGACTATAATTGCAATTGCACTTTCATTAAATGTAATTGCATTTAAACTAACGCCCCTGTATGCATCCATATTAGCAATAATTCTTGCAATTCCACTAGCTTACATTAAAATTTTCAAAAGAAACATACTTGTCCATAATCTTACAGAACTTTTAATATATCCAGGAATAGCTGCAGTTTTTATTCCAATACTAAGTTTGACAGGAATAACAATCCTTTTACTGTTAATTTCAATATATGATATTTGGGCTGTCTGGCACATAGGATTCATGCAGAAAATGGCAAAATATCAAATAAATAACCTTAAATTCTTCACAGGATTTTTTATTCCATATGCAGGAAAAAAAGAGAAAGAAAAAATAAAACTGATAAAGGAAAAATATCTAGATAAATCAGAAAAATTCATGAATGAGAAATTTAAAAAAGCAAAAATAAGAGTAAATCTTGCAATTCTAGGTGGAGGAGATGTAATATTTCCAATAATAACTGCAGGAGTTTTTTACAAAGTATACAATTCATTTATTCCTGCGTTTATAATAACAATAACAGCAACGCTTGCTCTTTTAACTCTTTTCATGCTAGCAAGAAAAGGCAAATTCTATCCTGCAATGCCATTCCTGACAATAGGAATGTATTTTGGAATGATTATAAATTTTATATTATCATCATTTAAACTATTTTAATAATGTCAGAAATTAAACCACATCCTAAAGGATGTGGAAGATAACTTGTTTTAATTTCTGAGCACAAGAAAATGCAGTGCATTTTCTGTGCAGAAAATCTTTTTGAAAAGATTTTCATGCCATCAAAATTTTCATGAAATTTTGTGGCGCCAAAAACTTCTGAATGTTTTTGAGCGCATCCTAAAAACAAGTGCCTGTTACAAACTACACACTAAAGTGTGTGGTGGCACATTGTTTTTTTGATTTATTATTTGTTAATCAAGATTATTTTTTTTCAATAACTTAAGGTATCAAGATTTGTTTTACTTATCACTATGCTTAGTATCTCAACTAAACATAATAGGATATTATAAATAAGTTTTTTATTCTAACAACCTCAAAAGCTTAGAATCTTCTTTTTTTATTAATCCAAGAAAATATGCTTCTAATCTATCTTGTCCAATTTCAATTGCTTTAGGAACTTTTCCTTTATACTCTCCAAACATAATTTCCCATTCAACAGCTCCTTCTAAAATACCTGTATATTTAGGCAAACAATTAGTGCAGGAATTAACATGTTTTCTTAATTTTTCAAAAGTTTCTTGGTGCTTTCCTGAAGATATAAGTGCATCTGCAAGTTGTCTTCTTTTATTATAATTTTTTTCATATCTTCCATAACTTCTGTCAAGTTTACTTTCCTCTGCCTCATTGCAATCGTTTACATCCATTTTTCTTCTAAATTCTTCTCTGGATATCATTTTACATGGATAAAAGATATGATTAAAAGCAGCAACTAATTCTATTAATCTCTTTCCAGGACATTTATCTTTAAATTCCATGATAAACAGATAATTCCGATGTTTATAAATTTTATTATTTGTTCCAATTATATAGTGACAACAAAAGAAAGATTTATAAACCCTTTTCTGTACTAAAAGTTTGAATTTAAAATGATAATAAAACCTGAACTTGTTAGTCAGATAAAGGAATATTTTAATCTTAACATTTATGAAACTAAAGTTTGGCTTTCTTTGCTTGCTAAAGGTGTTGCAAGTGCAGGAGAAATAGCAGAACTTTCTAGAGTTCCAAGAAGCAGAACCTATGATGTATTGGAAAGTCTTGAAAAACAAGGTTTTGCAATAATGAAATTAGGAAAGCCAGTTAAATATATTGCAGTAAAGCCAAAAGTTATAATTGAAAAATTAAAATCAAATGCAATGAAAGATGCTGATGAAAAAATAAAATCTCTTTTAAAACTCAAGGAAACTCATGAGTATTCAGAGCTTGAAGATCTTTATAATGATGGAATATTACCTGTAAGACATGAAGATATCTCAGGAGCAATAAAGGGAAAATTAACAATATACAATCATTTAAAAGAACTTTTGGAAAGCGCAAAAAAAGAAGTTGCAATATGCACATCAGTGGCAGAACTTCAAACAAAGTCAAGATTTTTTCTTTCTCTTTTTGACAGGCTTAGAAGAGAAAAAATATCAATTAAAATTGCTTTGTCAGGAAATGAAAAAGAAATTAAGAAAATAAACACAAAATTCAAGATTAAAGCAAAAATAATTGATATTGATGCAAAATTCTTCATAATTGATAATGAACAAGTTTTATTCATGATTTCAAAAGGCAATTTGCCAGATGAAGAAATAGCAATATGGCTTAATACTCCTTTTTTCACAACTGCCCTTGCATTTTTATTTGACCAAGCAATTAAATCTGATAAAAGTGAATAAAATTTAATTAAAAAATAAAAAATGACATCAAAATCATTAGTTAAATCAGTAACAGAAGATCCAGAATTAGCAGCAGATGTTCTTTTATTTCATAATTTATTAGGAAATAGATTAAGAGATTTAGCAAGAAACAGATTTGTAGATAAATTAGAACTTTTCGAAATTGCACAATGTTTTTACCCTAGTTCTGGTGTTGATAAAGCAATGATAAATAGTAATATGGGAAATTTTTATAATACTCTTGTAAAAGCTGGTTATGATGAATCAACAATCAGATCCATAGGATTTTTAAAAGATTATCAACCAACACAAGAATAAATATATCTAAACAAATAAAATGTCACATAATTTAATACAAAAATCAGTTCTTGGACTAGCTTTATTAGCAGGAATCCATGAAAGTTCATTTGGAAATATTCCTATTGAAGACAGAAAACCAAGACTACAATATTCCTATAGATACGAGTCTGCCTATAATCTTCCTTTAGAAATAGTTATTCCAACAGAAATGTTTCAAGCAGATTTAATGAAATTATCTAAAAAAATAATTGAAAAATAGTTATTTCACCAGTTTCATTTCTTCAATGCTCATATCTTTTATGACTTTTTTATTTCTTTCCAAGAATTTACCTAAAAATTCTTCAAAACTAAGATTATGTAAAATATGTGCATATGCAATATGTTCTTTAATAAATGCATTAGCATGAACTTTTTTAAAATTAGCAAGATTTTCAACAGCAGTTATTGGAGGCCCTCTGATAGTCTCTATTTGTTTTTTATCAACTGCAATATAATAATAAGCAATATTTTCATTTTCTTTATATTCAAATTCAATCTTTTTGACAACAAACTCTTTTTTTAAATTATGAACAAAAAAATTCATAAATTTTTTTGACTTGGTTCCAGCGATGTCTCCTTTTTGCTTGCTGGTTTTTACAGAGACAATTTTTAAATCGGAATATTTTTTATTCATTTCCTCAAGAATATTTTTTTTCTTAAAGAATTCATCAGAAGGATTTTTTAAGAATTCAGAGCATGCTTTTTTAAATTTTAAAAAAGTTTCATTGCTTAATCCGGATAATGCATTTCTTTCTTTAAATGTAGGATCAACTAAAATTATAGGACTTAATATTTTGGCTTCGTTCATCTCTTTCAAAACATCTTGTTTTTTCCTGTAAAATTTAGCATCATCAATTATTATTTTCTCATTTTCATTTAAACCGGCAATTTCCTTAATAAATTTCAAAAAGCTCCCATAATGTATTATTAATAATTCAAGAGAATATCCTGAAAATCCTTTTATATAACTTTCAGCGCCATAGCAGTTTTGGCTATGAGTAAATGCCTTTGCAATTATTATTTCATCGCTTAATTTTTTATTTTTTCTTATTTTTCCAAGAATATAATTAACATGAAAATAACTTAAATCAGTAACATTAAGGGCTTGTTTTTGATTTTTAATCTTAATAACAGGAATTATTTCTATAATTATATTATTTACCATAAATTGATAATAATCTCTTGAGCCATGAACCCTTTTAATA
>JAVHOF010000123.1:5628-35775 GCA_036169915.1 Candidatus Pacearchaeota archaeon
TATATTATTTACCATAAATTGATAATAATCTCTTGAGCCATGAACCCTTTTAATAAAAGGCTTTGAATAATCCTTATTTCCGAAGGAAATCGCATCAAAGACTTTCCTTGAGAGTTTTGAATTTAAAAGTTTTTCAAAACTTTCAATGTCTTTGATAAGAACTTTTTTCAATAATTCAGAGATTTCATCTTCAGAATATTTTTTATCAAATCTTACAAAAACATCAACATCATAGAAACTGTTATCTGTTCTAACAAGAGTATTTTTAGCCAAGCTTCCGCCAATAAAAACTTCTGCGTTTATTTTTTCTTTTTTTAATTTTAAAGCAAGATTTTTGCAGAATTCTCCTGAAATTAATCTAATCTCATTGATAATCTCAACACCAGGTCTGGATTTCTCAATTTGTTCATTTATAATTTTACTAATATTCATATTAACCTTCTTTTTTTATTGCTCAAATTTGTTTTAATATCTTTCCTTTTAGAGTAATTTGTCCAAATTTGAGGCTTAAAAAATACCTTTGGCTTCAGCCAGATGAATTTTTTATTTCTTGATAAATATTTACTGCTGCAATAGCTCCTTCAGAAGCAGCAGTTATTATTTGCTTTAGCTTATTATCAGTAACATCTCCAGCAGAATATAATCCTTCAACATTAGTTCTTTGGTTTTTATCAGTTATAACATATCCATTTTCACTTAATTTAACTCCGATACCACTCAGCAAGTTAGTTTCAGGAACAGAGCCTGCTTCAATAAAAACTCCATCAACTTTTATTGTTTTTCCAGATTTTAATTTAATTGATTCAACACTTTCCTTTCCATCTACTTCTATTACTTCTTCATTAAAAATACTTTCAATTTTCTTTTCTTTTTTTATCATATCAACCATTACTGGTTCAGGTCTGAAAAATTCTTTTCCTCTATAGATAATATAAACCTTTGATGCATATTCAGAAAGAAGAAGTGCAGAACTAAGGGCGGCGTAACTTCCCCCAATAACAACAACATTCTTATTTTTAAAAAAGAATGCATCACATATTGTACAATAGCTGACTCCTTTTCCTAAGAATTTTCCTTCTCCAGGAATATTAAGTCTTATCCGTTTTGTTCCAGATGCAAAAATTATTTTTTTACATTCATATTCATTCTTTTCAGTTGATATTTTAAAATCCTTGGTTTTTTTCTCTATTTTAATCACTTCTTCATATTTTATCGGAATTCCAACATCATTAACATGCTCAGTAAACTTTTTCATTAACTCAAATCCCTTAATATTGCTATAAGAAGGATAATTGCATATTTTATATGCAGTTGCAGCAACCCCTCCAATATTTTTTGATAAAATTAAAGTATTAATTTTGTATCTTCCTGCGTAAATAGCAGCGCTAAGACCTGCAGGTCCTCCGCCAATAATAATTAAGTCATATTTCATGAAACTATTAAGTTTCAATGGTTTTTAAGTTTTTCATTTGAAAAATTTAATAAAGATTAAGAAAGAATAAAAAATAAATCTCTTCACCCCTCATCTTCAGCATCAGGATCTTTTATTTTCTTATCAATTTCTTCCATGTCCACATTTATAGAAGCAGCCAAATCAATGACATATTTTCCTTCTTCAAGCCTGTATATCAAAGGTCTTTTTTTTGAAAATAAATTAATAATATCAATTTCAAATTTTCCAGGCTTGACAATCCTTACAGATTCCAAGTCAAGTATAACTGGCTTATCAGTTTCTTCTTCAAGTCCTATTATTTCCCTGACATCTTTTTCAATCTGAACTTTGTCAGCATTGCTAAGCATAAATAAAGTATCTTGTATTTCTTTGTCAACATTATTTATCTTATCCTGTTTAATATAATAGAAAAATTTGCTTCCGCAGTTGCATCCTTCTAATAGCTGTCTTGAACCATCAGGATATACATTTCCGCAATGAACGCATTGGTGAGGGGACATTAGATTACCTAATTTTATATAACTTTAAATCATTATAAGTATATATAAATATTGTTTACTACTATTACATACCTAATATTGAAATAAATAGAAAAATATAAACATTAAATTATTTAAAAGATCATTTTATTTTCAAATAGAATATTCTGGTGTTAATGTGTCATCTGTTCTTTCCTTAGATTTTTCATAAGCATTTTTACTAGCCTTGTCAATATCAAACAGCCTACATGACCTAGTTATTTCAAAAACTTCATATACTCCTGGTTTAACATTCCTTAAACCAAGAGGATTTCTTCCACTAGATTTGAGTTTTTTATCTGCATTCATTAATTTACCTAAAAAAGTAGAAGAAAGAAAATTAACAACTTTAAGATCAAGACAAAGATTAGCCTTAGGATGCCTGTAATCAATATAATCATATAATTCTTGCCCTAATTCATAAATCTGTTCATCCCCAATAATGATATTATCATTTAATTTTAAAACCAAATAGTCTACACCTCTTTCTTGAGAATGCTTTTCACTTGCACTTTGATCAATAGTAATTCCCATTTAAATGAATAATAAGAATAGTTTTTAAATATTATCGCATTTATTTATATATAATAAATAGAAAAAGTCTTACCTCAAGTTTTTTAGAATTTTTTTTCACCTTCAAAAACTTTTATGGTTTTTGAATGGGACAGAAAATTCTTAATTTTCTGTATCTCAAATTTTAATGAAATTTGAGTGAAAAAAGATTACCGCATCATTACTTCTAACTTTTTAGGATCTTTTTTCATTTCTTTAATCACAGTAGCAGGTCCGATTATTGTAAGAGCATCCTGCTGTCCAACAAGCGCTTTAGCTAAGCCAAACCTTAATTTCTCAAACATTGTTCTTTCTTCAGAGTCTGATGAAATAACTTCTAATTCAACACCTTTAAATCCTTTTATATTTCCAATCATAATCATAGTATCTTCAATTAATCTTGTTTCCTCTTCAGGCTTAAGCCTTCCCTGAAGAATAATAACTTTGTTGTCCAAAATTATTTTTAATAATTTTTTAATTCTTTCTAAAGTATCAAGACTTGAAATTTCACTATAGGGAATAAAATTCAGTGTTAACCCTTTAAGTTTTCCAGTTTTATCTTTTTTTACCATATTAAAATTTTTATTTACTTTTTAAATTTGAATATTTAAAAAATCTTTGATTTTTTACCATCTTTTTTGAATACTATTGAAACATTATATATATTTAAACCTTATTTTTCATGTTTATCATTTTATTTTTCTGATTACACCTTATTTGCCAGTCTGAATATAGATTCATAAAATTCATCCATATTCTTTCCAAATTTAGCTGAAATGCCAACTATCTCATATTCAGGAAAAGCAGCTTCTATTTTCTTCACATCTGCTTTTATTAAATCTATTTTGTTTGCAACAATCAAAACAGGAATATTTCTAGCAATTAAATTTCCAACAATAGTTATATTTACCTGTGAATATGGATTTTCTGTTGCATCAACAACAACCACAACTGCATCAACATCATCAAGCCATTTGATAGATTCAATTACTCCATGAGTTGCTTCCTTTGCTCTTTTTTGTGCATCTCTTCTTCTAACCTTAAATCTCATAAAGTCTTCATAATCAATTTTTGTAGCAATGCCAGGAGTATCAACTAATTTAAATTTAAGAGTACTGTCCTTGTATTTTATTTCAACCTCTTCTTTAAACTGGACATGTCTTGTTTCATGAGGTATTTTGCTAACTTTTCCTATTTCCTCTCCTGTCCAGTCCTTGCATATTCTGTTTGCAAGCGAAGTCTTGCCTGCATTTGGAGGTCCATAAAATCCAAGACTTATATTCTTCTTTCTCTTAAAAAGAAAGTTAAACATCCTCTTTGTAAAATCTCTCAATATTTTTATAGCCATTATTAAATAATCAAAAATTTTCTTTATTAATGTTTCTATTTTTTTGTAACTACTTTTAATTTAGAAATTTTTTATTTTTATTTTTTAACTATTTTCTAGGATTAATCCCTTTATTAGTACTAGTGCCCTTTCTTTTTTCAATCTCTTCTTTGACTTTTTTATTTTCAAACCATTTAAATAAGGGTATTTCCCACATTCCAGTCCTATATCCTTTAAACTTATTCCATGCATAAGTCATCTGTTCACTGGTCCATCCATAATTCTTTAATTTGCTGAAAGTTTCCTGCTTTCCAAGTCCTTGATTGCTAGAATTATACATAAAATTAATAAGATTAAATAATTGTGACTTATTAGAGAACAAAGAAGATTCATAATGCCTTTTATACCATTCTTGAAGTATTATATAAATAATAAACGCTATAAACAATAAGATTCCCAAATAAATAAATGCCAATGTCCAAGGCTTGCAATCATCTCTGCAGTTATTATAATTTTCTTCACTCTCACAAACCCCATTATGATTGCAAACACCAACATTAACTCCTGTTTCCAGTAAACTCAGTTCAGGAGAAATAAGAATCGGAAGATTAAAAGGATCTATTTTGTCTGGATAAATAAATTCAATAGTTTTAGCAGTTTGAAAATCACTTAATTTTATTCCAACTGCATTTTCTTCAATGTCTTTTGCATTAACATCTTCACTAAATTTTATGTTTTTATTATCTCCTTTTATCACAATATAAGTCTCTAAATTATCTTTAGGAGTTAATGTAAGCTTAACATATGAAAATAGAGTTTCCTTTAATCCATTTCTATAGCCAATAGTATAAGTTTTAGATTCAATTAAAACATCTAAATTTTCTCTAAACCAATTATTAAGTGCATTATAATACTTTTCTTTTTCATCATCATTTAATTCAGGAGCCTCAATGTCGAATGCTTTCAACAAACTAAAATCCATCTGATTCTTGTTCTGCAAAAACTTCATTGGCTTTATTGTTTGTGAAATGCTTAATTGAGAGGGTATTTTAAGATTAAGCAAACTAGTCATAATCTCAGTATATTCTTCATCTGTAAATGCATCTTTATATTTTTCTTCAATACTATTTATTTCTAGATTTAATCCTTCTAAATCAAGTTTCTTATCAGTTCCATCAATTTCATTTCTTATCCATTGAGGAAGCTTATTTAATTCAGTACTTACATTTTTAATAGAATCTCTATAATCACTTATTGTCTGGCTTATATAATCTTTAGGAGAAGTTACCTTCACATTTATTGTTTTGCTTGAAACCCCAAAATTATTAGAAACTTTTAATTCAAGTTCATAATCTCCAGTAGTTGTATATATATGTTTTATACTTCCAGTATTAGTAGTTTCTTCAACACTATTATCTCCAAAATTCCATTTATAGCTGACATTAGTTGCATTTACACTAACTCCATCAACCATAGCAATAAATTTACTAGGAACTAAAGCCGGAGCAGTATGTGGCAAAATATCCATTATCTCAGCTATTTTTCTAATTTTAATATTTTCACTCAATACATTTTCTCCATCTAAATAAATAGAAATGCTATTATCTCCAACTAAAGAAGGAAGAATAAAATTAGCAAGTTCCAAATCAAGTTTCTGAAAATCAGAACTTATTAAAACAGGAGTTTCTTTTATCTCATAAAATTTATTCTGAACTTTTGGAAGCCCACTTTTATATCCAAGATTTAAATTAAAAATATTTATATCTTGATTAATCCCAGAATAAATTCTTATTGGAATTATGCATCCAAGAGTGCAGTTTTTTTCATATTTAGTTTCAATATAATCAGTTATTTGGCTTCCAAGATTATTATCCTCACCCAATAATCTTTCATCAAAAGATACTCTGTTAACTGAATTAAATTTATATGGCATTGCAAAAATTTCAAAATCATGTTTATTTGAACTGTCTCCAAAATAACCGCAAGGTTGAACATCTTCATAGTTTATTCCATAGGATTTACCAGCTAAATCAACAGGTTGTATGCAAACTTCAGCATCAGTATATTTTTCTAAATTATCATCAAATTCTACATTACAAGATATTTCTCCAGAACTATTTGCAAATACTCTGCATTCTTTTTCACTTTCAGCTGTCACTGTAATTTTAAATTCAACTTTTCCAGAACCATTTACAATAGCTCCAACTTTAAATCCCTTTACAGGAGGAACCCTTATTGTTTCACAATAAGCAGAACCCATAACAAAAGGACTGTTACCTGCAAGATTTGCAGAATTATAGCATCCAAATTTTTTTTCAATATAGCAAAACTCACTGGTTGTAATTTCATTAGCTTTCCATTCATCTAACCCATCATCTAAAACATCTAATCTAATAGGATTTAAACACGATTTACCAGAATTTGATGAAATATTAAAACTCAAACTGTTAATTTCATCTATATTGCCTGTTAATTTTATACCTATTAGTTTTGATTGTCTCTCATCTATTGAAAAATTTTTAAAACTGACTTCACTTCCAATACTTGAATAAGATTTATCACAGTCAATTGGAGAGCATGAATAATCCGCCTCATTTAAATTTAAAAAATCTAATATACTTATATTTTTATCTTCATAGGTTAACATAGAATTTTCAGGTTCGTTTTTTAAGCTTATATTTATCCATCCTTTAATAGGTTTAGAAGTACCATAAGTTACATCTACAGAATAAGACTTATTTCCTAAAACAAAGCTTGAAGAAACAATATTTAGATTTAAAATCAAAGCCAAAGCTAATATAAAAATAATTTTTCTAATGCAACTATTATCATATTTCATAAACTCCTCACCTTTTTTCTTTCATAAAAATTTGAAATAAATATATCAAAGTTAAAATCAATATTGCACTGATGAAGTTAAATGTTCCAAAAAATCCTAATTTTGCTATGCTTCCACAACTTACAGTAACATCTTTTGTAGTGCATTCAGGATAATCTTCCCCATTTCCTTGGAAATGAAATACAGAAAATCCTTGATCTCCACTGCAGTCTTCATTATCTACACTAGTCATAGTCCAATCACAAGTTCCCTGGGTTTCATCTTCAATAACTCCGCTATTGTCACACTCAGTTATAACTTCTATTTTTGTTGTACATTTATCACTAGCCCATACACAAGAACAATCTGTATAATTCCAGCAAGTCTTTCCATTTTTTTCAAAAGTTTTTGTGTCATATCCACAAGAGGTATTATTTATATAAAATGCAGAAGCATTTGCCACACTAGGGCGATTATCACTTCCTTCGCAATCATCCTGATTTTGATTAAAATCCCAGCAATAATAATTTTCAACAAATTTACATGCACTAAAACTAGCACCATTGGTTAATTCTTCAGTTGTATCACATGCATAACCTGCTGGACAGCATTCCTTATCCAAAATTCCATTTTCCCTATAACAATCATTCATTGCAGCAGTGCTTTTAACAGGAATAGAACTATAATCCATCCAAGAAGAACCTGAAATAGTTCTAGAACAAATCATTCCACCTTTTACTCTTATATTTATAGAGCTGTCATCCTTAAGTTCTGTGCTTAAAATTAAAGGAATAATCATTAAAAGAAATATCAATCCTATAATCAATGCTCTTTTTTTAATCCTAATTGTATTTTTCATTATTAATAGTTATAAACCAATCTCAAATTTATTATATGTTCTCCTCTATCAAAAAATAATTTTTTAAATGAAGAACAATTGTTATGTTCATTGTCTGCTCCATCATCAAAAGCCCAATTAAATGTAAATTTATCATCACATTCTCCAGTATCAGAATCATAAGCTTCTGCTTTTTTATAACAATAAATATTTGGAATAGGATTTGCACTTTCTGCAATAGAATAGCAGCTTTTTCCAGATGCAAAAGCAAAACTATTGCAAGTAGGTTGAGAGGCGCTGCATTCACTGACATAACTGCTTGCTCCGCTTATATCCAAAAGTCCAGCATCTATATCAGGTTGATTATAACAATCAGGGCTGTCTATTATTGAAAAAAGACCAACACCTTCTTTAAAAACAAAAATTCTTGTACAGTTTTTAGCATAAAGGCTTCTTGTCATTTCTTGAACAACAACTTTTATACTTTTTGTTCCAGAACTTTTATATACATGATTTATACTGCAGTTTGTAGTTGTAAGGCAATTTGAAAAACTTGTTGTATTTTCATCGCCAAAACTTAAAGTCATATTAATATCATCATCTTCATCATAAATAATAGGCTCAAATAAAATAGAATTTGTTAAACCATTGCTTCTAAGAATATAATTTGAATTATAAACTGGATTTTTCAGCCCAATTTTAGGATAAGCATCATCAGGAGTCATACTTATTTCAATTTCTCCAAATGATACATTTTTAGAACTAATTTTTTCTCCAGTGCTTAAGATTTCTGCTTCAAAATAATAAGTTCCAGTATTTGTCACATTTATTTTCCAAAAAGCATAGCCGATATTATCAAACTGTGCAATTGTATGGTCAATCCAATTATAAGGATTCCAGCTCGGTTCCCCTTTTTTTCTAATAGTGTATTTTATCTCTTTATTCTTAATACTTTCCTTATTAATAAATAATTTAACACTATCTCCATTTTCAGCAGAATCTATTGGATTATTCATCATATTTGCCCAATTAACTTCTCCTGCAGGAGCATTATGCCTACAGCATATTTTAATAGGATAATTAGAACTTGCATCTCCAATATGTGCATTTGTTATACTGCTTAATTTAACAACTATTTTTTCATCACTTGCACAATCACTAGTCTCAACCTTTCTGCAAACCAAATCTCCAAAACAAACAGGAGTATTATAAATTCCATAAGCATCATCTTCTGTAACAGAAGCATGAGCATTTGTAGGGCTGCTTAACCATAATACTGCATTATCATTCGTACAACTATGTGAAGAAGAATCATAAATTCTTCCATCATTAAAGATATCATTATAGCAAATATCTATATTATAATTTATATCATTCCATAAAGCCCCATGAGAATTAGTTTCTTGATATAATTTCATTATTATTTGATTTTCAGGACATTCTGCGTTAATCAATCCAACAAATAATAATACAAATATTCCTGCAAAAATTAAATATGCAACATCTCTTTTTTTCATATCTATTAAAATAAAACCTTATTTATAAATATTCCTCTATAAAGAAGAATTTATCCTTTCATAACTGCGACAGGTTTAAGCCGTGCAACAAGATTTCCAATTCCAGCTTCATGAGAAACTCTTGCAACTTCATCAATATCCTTGTAAACATCAGGAGCTTCTTCAACAATTCCTTTAAAGCTTCCAGATTCAATATCAATTCCTTTTTTAGCAAGCTCCATTTTTATTTTCTCAGCTGATAAAGATTTTCTTGCACTTGTTCTGCTCTCAACTCTTCCTGCACCATGGCAAGTGCTTCCAAAACTTATTTCTTCTGCTTTTTTTGTCCCAACCAAAACATATGAAGCAGTCCCCATGCTTCCAGGAAGAAGAACAGGCTGTCCGATTCCTCTGTATTTTTCAGGAATTTCCTTTCTTCCAGCACCAAAACTTCTAGTTGCTCCTTTTCTCATTATCAAAACTTCTTTTTCTTTTCCATCTATTTTATGCTTTTCAAATTTAGCAATATTATGGCATACATCATATAAAACCTCTGCCTTAAAATTGGGAAAATAATGTTTTAAGTCTTCTCTAATCCAATGAGTTATTAATTGTTTATTTGCAAATGCGAAATTTGCAGCACAGGCCATTGCACTTAAATATTTCTTCCCCAATTCACTTTTAATAGGTGCATTTACCAATTCTCTGTCCTGTTCAGGCCAGCTGTATTTATTTTCCATTTCTTTAATGTAATCTGAAGCAACCTGATGCCCTAATCCTCTGCTTCCGCAATGAATCATTATTACAATCATTCCTTCTTTCAACCCAAAAATTTCAGCAGCTTTTTTATTATATATTTTTTCAACATAATCTATTTCTAAAAAATGATTCCCGCTTCCAAGACTTCCAAGCTGAGGCATTCCTCTTGCCTTTGCTCTTTCAGAAACATCAGCAGGATAAGCCTCATTTAATTTGCCATCTTCTTCAGTGCACAAATAATCTTCTTTAAATCCATAACCTTTTTTTACAGCCCATTGTGCTCCTTCTTTCAGGACTTCATCAAGTTCATTTTTTGAAAGCCTTAATTTTCCTTTGTTGCCAATTCCTGATGGAATTGTTCTAAACAAAGAATGAAGTAATTCTTTTTTCCCAGCCTTTTCAATATCAGAAAGAATTAAATTTGTCTTTAATAATCTAACTGAACAATTTATATCATAACCAACACCCCCAGGTGAAACTATTCCTTTATCAATATCAAATGCAGCAACACCCCCTATAGGAAAACCATAACCACAATGGCCATCAGGCATGACCATACTTGCCTTTAAAATTCCAGGAAGCATCGCAACATTTCTAACCTGCTCAAAAGTCTTGTCTTTTTTCATATCTTCGAGCAATTTCTCGCTTGCAAAAATTTTTCCAGGAACATTCATCTTCTCTTCCTTAGGAATTTCCCATATATATTCATTTATTTTCTTAAGTTCAACATTAGCCATATTTATCCAAGTTTTTTATAGTTTTAATACTTTATCTTCAAGATTAAGAATTATTCTGAATTTGCAAGTTTATATCTGGTTTTATATCGTTCGATTCTACTCAATACTTCTCCAGACCAGATATCTCTCTAACATAATCAGCAATTATGCTAAATCTACTGATAGCATCATTTCTAATATAAGTATATAATTTTTCATCCCCTAATGAATTATGAACTGCTCTTCTATAGCTTGTTTCTAATCTATCAATATTATCTCATATATCAGAAATAGTCTCTAAGCTCAATATTCTTCTTGAAATTTTTTTAACATCTCTTAGTAAACTTTTAGCTTCATTTTTAGCTCTTATTCTATCTACAATCTTAAAATCCCTTATTCTTCTAGGTTTCATTATTTTAATCCATTTTAACTATATAAAAACATTATTATTGTAAAGAATATTATACATCCAAAACAACTTGAGAAATCCATTTATTATTTTCTTTTTTAATAAACATATTATTATAAGTTATTGCTTTGACATTATTGGAAAACCTATAATTTTCAGCTTTATCTACAGCTACCTCTGCACTTAAGCTAAAATCATCTTTATTAATACTAATGCTTTTAATATCAGAACAGATAAATCCCTTTGCATCTAAAAGATATAAGAATTCCTCTAAAAAATTATATAATAAACTTTCATAATCCTTTCCTTTAATCTTAATTTTCCTCTTAATAGCAATTTTTATTTTTAAATCTTCAAACATAATCTCCTTCAAAGCAAAAAAAGAATTAACAAAGCATTCTTCCAAACTATTTCCAAATGCCTGAAATTTAATATCTGCCGTATGTTCTAAAAATTTGTATTTCATAAAATAATAAAGAATAACTCTTTTATAAATATAAGGTCTAATTTTTAAATAAACTAATATTTAATATGAGATGATACAATTTTGTCCAGTATGTAAAAAACTTCTTGAAATAAAAAATGAGAATGATAAAAATATTTTTTTATGTAATTGCGGATTTAAAAGGATTTTAGGAGTTGAGCTTTCTTCTGCTGAAATACAAACAAATATATCAAAAGGAGCAGGAATAATAAACGAGAACATTTTAATTGAAGGAATAAATCATATATGCAGAAAGTGCGGACATAACCAAGCAGAAATTATAGATACTGCATCAAAGGTTGCAGAAGAAGCTAATCTTTGTATCTTCAGATGTTTAAAATGCAATCATAAAGAAAGAGAATCTGATGGAACCTGCAGGTTATAATATTATTTTCTCCAGACAAAAAATCTTAATTTTTTAGGGTCATAAATATTTAATGTTGATGCTACAATAGCTTCAGAAGAATAAATATCTCTATCATCTGGAGTTTCTGCATTGCATATATCATTGATTTCACATATTTTAGTTGCAAATCCCCAAGATTGTGGAATCATTTCAGAAATAGAATCATTGACTTTTTGTACATTATTATTCATAATATCATCTCTCAGAGAATTATTATTTACAATGACATCCAGAATTTGTCTTTGTTTGTTATATACATCTTCAGAAGACTCTAAATTAATTGGTTTATTTTTTGACATAACAATCAAAACAGCAGATAATATAATTAATACTGCTAAAAATGCCTCTATTATTCTTAACCATGCTCTTTTGTTTTTTTTCATAAATATCATTTTACGAAGCTTTACCTCTTAAAGTGAGTTTATGAAAATTATAAATAATTTTCATTTACCAAACCTTAATATTCAACATAAGTTGTTTAATATTCCCAGATTTATCCATAATAATTATAGGAATAAAATCAGATTCTCTTTCAATCCCAGAAGGGCTTTTCCTCACAATACTTAATTCTTCTATATCTTCTAAACTACTTTCATTTTCTTTTACACTAAATGAAAAATCTCTGTTTATTCCAAGATTCTTTTTCAACAATCCATAGTCAGCTTCATAATTTGTCTTTAACTCTTTTATTTTTTCATTAATAACAAAATTTTCATCAGAGTAAGATGAAAGTGTGTAATCATCTTTCTTACAACCATCTTTTTTATGTTTTGGAGTAATTGACTCAAACATATCTGAAAAATAAATAGAATATTTATATTTTCCTGAAATAGAGCTTTCTAAAACTTCAATATAATTTACTTTTGAAAAATCATTTTCACTAAATAATTTTTTATATTCATCCTCATTAAAATTATAACATCCATTATCATCAGTTGAAATAATTGAAAGCATTCCAACTTTACCGCTTATATTATTTAAAATTTCTCTTTCAACATTTTTAATATAAGATGATGCTTCCTGATTATTTGTAAATGGATTTATAAAAATAAAAATAAATAAAACCGCTCCTACAAACAAAGCTAGGGATATAATCATCTCTACATGACCTTGTGATAATTTAGAATTTGACAATATCATTTTCTGAAACTTTACCTCCTAAAGTGAAGATTTGAAAAATCTCATTTTTCATTTTCCTAAAAAAACATTTGCTCCAGTATTTATTAATAAAGCTAAGACTAATAATATAAATGAATGCTTAAATCCATATTTAATTTGCCCTTCAGATAACTTTCCAATTACAAGCCCTACAAAAAATCCTTGAACTATTAACAGCCAAAAAAAAGGTCTTGAAAGCTCTTCAGGTGTTGCTGCCTTTCCCATATTTAAAAAACCTCCAAAACCAGCTAAAGAACTTGTATCAGAGCTTCCTGTATTCATATTTAAAGTTGATGCAATAGGAAGAATTTTAAATTGCATAACCAGCATTATTATTATAAAAATAAAAAATATGATATATCCTTGAACAACTAAAGTATACATTGCAGCTGCTCTTTCTTTCTTTAATTTTTCAACTTGTGCGACAGATAATGCTACAGCTTCTAAAACATCTTCAATGTCTCCTCCTGCTTTTTCAGATTCGCTTATTATTGCAATTGCTCTAGTTATAGTGCTGCTATTAACATCCCTTGCAAAAGTTTCAAGAGCAACTTTTATAGGAATGCCTAAAGTTATTTGATTTGCAAGCTTATTTATATAAGGATTCAAGCTGCCATAATCCTTTGCCTTGATATTTATTATGCTTTTACTGATAGGAGTTCCAGCCTTTACATTTTCAACAAGGTCTCTTGCAAATTCCAAAAACATTTGATCTTTTTCTTTTGCAATATTTGACTCAAGGATAAGCGATATAAAAAATGGAAATCCCGCTATAACAAATGAAATCCCAGATATAAAATAAAAAAGATTTGATAATCCCAAGAAAAAATATGTAATTATCACTATAATTATTGCTAAAACAAGTCCAATTATCTCTGATTTATTTATTTTTCTTTTCATTTTTTATTATAACTTCCCCTCCCACTCTTTTAAAAATCTATCAAGAAATTCCTCAACAAACTTGTATCTTCCAACTGCAATTTTTTTAGCTTTTTTTGTATTAAAAGTCTCAGGTTTTATTTTCAATATTTTATTATGAAAACTATGTATTGTTGAAACAGAAAAATCACGAAGGGTTGAGTTATAAATATCAATCTTATCAAATGGAATATCTGGATTGTATAAAGGTATGTTTAATCTCCCTCCAGTAGAAAACATTCTTGCTATTGTTATAGCACCTAATGCATCTAATCTGTCTGCATCTTGAATTATTTTTGCTTCCTTTGTCTCTGCTTTTAATCCTTTGCTATGCCTATGAACCTTGATTGCATGAACAACTTTTTCAATTTTATCTTCTGGAAAATTCATCTCTTTTAAAATTTCTCTAGCCATTTCACCACCATGTTCTGCATGGCATTCAACTTCTTTATTATCTTCTTTTAATCTTGCTATATCATGAAGAAGAGCTGCTGTTTTAACAATATCTAAATCTGCTTCTTCTTCTTTTGCTAAATCAACTGCCAGATTATACACTCTTTGTGTGTGGTCAAAAGCATGACTTCCTCCTTTTTCAAAATAATTTTGTATTTTTTCTTTCAGTTCTTTAAAAAATCTTTCTTTCATTTCACATCACCGGTTGTTTATATCTTAAGAATATCAGGAAACTGATATTCAAAAATACTATAGCCATTACTAATAGCAAATTTAATGCATTTACACTAAGTCCAATAAAGTTTGAAAGCATTCCAGTGCTTCCCATTATAATGAACAGCATTAAAAATATCATCGGAGCAGCTATAACAATGCTTATATAAATATCCATAAAAGTTTCAGAAGTTTTAGTGTATCTTTCTCTTTCTAATCTATAGTCAAGAAGAAGATTTTCAGCATGCTTGTCCAAAAACTCCACCAAGCTTCCCCCCGAAGTTATTGATGTAGCCATTCCATCAAGTAAATCTCTTAATTTTGCAGAAGGTGATGTTCTTGAAACAGTTTTTAGTGCACCAACCATGTCCTTTCCCTGAAAATTGATAAGATTCATTAATTTTCTTAATTCAGAGTTAGTGTAAAAATATTCTTCACTTTTTAAAATTATTTTAAATATTGTAAGCGGTTCAACACCAGAAGAAGCTATTGCAGACATATGTATTGTTACAAAAGGCAGTTCCTGATCTATCTTAGATCCCATATTTTTTCCTTCTGTTCTTGGATAAAGATACATTAAAAATCCTGTTGCAAGAGGAATAATAAAAACAATCCAAACCAGTTTAACCAGTCTTAGAATAATTGATTCATCAGAATTAACTAAATTTATAAAAGGATATAATGCGCTTACATTAAAATATAATAAAAAGATCAATAGTGCAATACCTAATATAAAACTGATTAAAACCGTCAAAAAAATCATAGAAACATAGCTCATAACTAAAAAAGGAGAACTTATAGTCCTTAAATTTTTATTCAATCTTTCAAAATACCCCTTTTCAACGAGATTGCTGGAAGTATTTCTAAAAATCCTATTTGCAAGCATAGCATATGCACTAGGCTTTCCAAAAGTAGGCATTTGTCTTTCTGCTGAATATTTCTTTTTTATCTGATTCTTGGAAAAACTGCTCTTGCTTAGATTTTCCAAAAACTCTTTCTTCTCCTTGTCGCTTATTATCAAGGATATTTTTTCATCTTCTTCCAAGGGGGAATATTTAATTTCAACTAGTTTATCTGTAATCTTTTCAATTCCAGGTTCTTTTTTATCTGTGGCAAGCTTTTTATAAAAACCAATGTTCTGCATTATTCCTGGAATAGAATTATTCAATATTCTTAATTGAATTTTCAAAGAATTTATCACATCAACAAGCAGTTTTTTCTCCTTTGTATCAAGCACAACCATGCTGTTAGACTCAAGTTTTTTTATAGAGTCCAATTGATTTTGAAAAACATACATTTCCCTTGTTATGTCTTTCATGTGCTTTAAATTACCTCTTAATGAATTAATGCTCATCTTATTTTAACATCCTTGCTGTTTTGCCTTGAATATCTGATATTTCATCAACAGCTCTTTTGAAATTAATGCTATCGCTTTTTTCAAATGATTTTTCCATATGATTAGTAGCCAATTCCATATTATCCAATAATTGGGCAATAATCTGAATTTCTTGCAAATCCATATCTTTTACCTCTCTAACCTTCTTTTTTATTACCTAGATTTAATAAAAAATTAAAGAAAAAGAAGTTTATTAAGGTTATGATATCTGCGAATATAAAATATAAAAAAAGAAAAATTTTTCACTCCAGTCCAAATGCCTTTAAAACATTTGAGGGATTTTTATGATATTCATTGATTATTTTTTGAGTTTGAATAAAATCCATCATTCCTCTTTTTTGCAGCTCAAACAATAATTTCGCTCTTATATTTAGTTGTCTGTTTAATTCTTCAACAGAAACTCCATATTTCTTGGATATTTTATTAAATACATTGCTTTCTTTTTTAAAATAAAAAATATTATCTTTTGGATTCCAGATAAATGGGGTATTTGTAACTATCTCACCATTATTATCTACATTTATTATTTCAACAATTTCTCTTAATTTTCTTGTTTCTTGTTTCTGAACAACTGCATGAGTCATTATAGCTACACAATCCAGTGTATTAAGCAAACTAGGAGAAAGTTCAATTGGGGGAGTTTCCAGTCTTTTAGCAAGAGTGGCTACAGAATCTGCATGCATTGTACTTATGGAAGAGTGTCCAGAAGCCATGCCTTGAAATAAAACAAATGCTTCCTTTCCCCTTACTTCTCCAACAATTACATAATCAGGATTTTGCCTGAATGAGTTTTTCAGCAAGCTGAATAAATCAACATCTCCGGTTTTCCCTTCACTAAAAGAAATTCTAGCAACACTTGGAAGCCAATTTTCTCTAGGAAGAGAAAGTTCTCTTGTATCTTCAATAGAAACTATTCTCAATTCAGGAGGTATGAAAAAAGCTATGGCATTTAACAAAGTAGTTTTTCCAGAAGCAGTGCTTCCTGCTATTAAAATATTGGATTTATATTCTAATAAAATCCAGAAATAAGCAAGCATTTCTGGACATGCAGTTTCCTTGCTTAAAAGTTGTATGGGATTCCATGGAATTTTTGTAAATTTTCTTATTGTAAAAGTAGGTCCTCTGCTTGTTATATCTTGTGTATAAGTTGCATTTACTCTTGAACCATCAGGAAGGCTTCCATCTAATAATGGAGAAGCATAGGAAATATATTTTCCGCATCTTTGAGAAAGCTTTTCAACAAAACTAGAAAGATGATCAATAGAATCATATTTAATATTAGATTTCATATTTCTATAAAGTCTATGAACAACATAAATAGGAGTATCTACTCCATTACATTCAATATCCTCGATAAAATAATCTTTCATAACAGGCTCTATTTTATTCAATCCAACAAAATCTCTGAATAAATAATAAAATATTTTTTTATAACTTTCATAACTAAGATCTAATCCTAATTCTTCAATAAGCATCCTTGAAGTTTTATCTATATAATCAATCATGTCTTCAGATGTTTTCTGTACAAGAACATTTACATTTACTAATTCTTCCAGGCTAGTCTCAATTGTTTTTAATATATTTTTTTCATCATCATCAAGACTAGGCTCTTCAATTTCGTAAATCAATTCTCCATCATCTCTGCCCCAATAGATGTGAACACTTACGTAGGGGGAGATTAAAGTATATCTAACATTTATTTTAGTTTTGTCCTCAAATTTCGGCAATGCAGGAATAGCAGGGTTTAAATTAATCTCTATTTTCTCCATAATAAATCCTCTTTTTATTATCATATGAAAGGAAATAAATTTTCGGAAAAATTTATTCCTTTACTATTTAGGAAATGAAATTGTACATTTATTAATTTCATTTACTATAATTATAGAGTTAAAAGACTATTTAAACTTTAATTTTTTATGCAGATAACCATCATTAAAAAAATTACAGATAAATAATCCTAAATCAAATTGAAATCTATTTCAGTTTTTTGCTCTGCTTCATTGTATCTTATGTTTTCTATCTGAATTTTATAAACATTAGTGTTTCCCTGAATTATTTTGTTTTTATTTTCTTTATTATAAGTCATGATAAATCTATCAGTGTAATTTAAAGATAATATGACATCAAATCTTTTTCCATTAGCTTGTGTTTCAAGTGTTAAATCTCCTTGCTTAATCTTCTGCCCAACTTCGCTTGATTCAAGCCTTGTATTTTCCAAGACATATTTTATCTGGTTATTTTCAGTATCAATTGTCAATTTTCCCCGAGTCATTTTAAACTCAACTATTCTTATGCTTCCAGAAGAATCAGCAGCATCAAGAATCTTATTATTAATAACATTTAATGCTGTTATTGTCTGTTCAACGGTGCTTTTATCTTTCATTTTTTCAATCTGCGGCAGAACCATAGACAATAAAATAGAAATAGTTGTCAAGCCAATTAAAATATAAATTACAGTTTCTATCCATATTTGTGCATTATTTTGTTTTAAAAATTTTTTTGACATTTTATTCGCAAGCCGGAACAGAAGTTATTGAATTAGAAGAACTGCAAATCTTTCCACTTTTTAATACAGCATATACTTTAATTATATCAGGTTTTGAAAGTACTTCCTTTAAAACATAAGTCTTTTGTTCATTTTTTCCAGGTAGTTCTATATTTTTTAAGCAATCAGCAAACATACATAATACTCCAGCATCGCCTGCATTACCGGCAACAACATCAACACTTTTTGTTTCAGCCCCTCCTGCTTCAATTCTAAAACTGCTTATTTGATCTAAAATATCCCCTAAATAAACCTGGACATTTAGTCCCTTTTTTTCAGAGTTATAACATGTATATTTAGAATTTTCCTGAATTTGAATTTTATCAACAACTTTAATGCAGTCAGACTCTGAAAGTTGATTTTTTACAAAAGGAAATATAAACTCAATTACTATAAATACTGCAACAATAACAATTAAGATTAAAAGCACAGATGATACAACTTCAGATTGTGCGAGTTTTTGTTTTATTGCATTCATTTTTATATTGACATAGCATTATTTTCAGGGCATTCAAAAGGTTCCACAGTTCCAGACTTTTTAGTGCCTAATAATATAGGAATAACTTTAACATCTTCATACTGATTATAATCATTACAACTGCCATCAGCATTCTTTATAATAACTGAAAATCCAGGATTTACAGGATTCTCTCCTTGATCTCCTGCAATATTTGTTGTTTCTCCACTATTAGTAATACTTGCAATTATCTTAAATTTATAAATCGGAACAGTACCTATATTTTTAAAACCAAAACATCTTGGTTCTCCTTCATGAACAATAGGTTCAAGAGCAACTTCTCCGCAATACTGTTCAATAGTTTTTTCACTATCTCCGATTTTCTTTGTTATTGCTTCTTTAACAAAACCCCTTGACCACAATAAAATAATTAATGCAAGAACAACTACAATCATAATAAGTAAAACCGTTGCTATAACTGGACTAACCCCCCTTTTTTTTATCATATTATTTTATCGCCACAATCATATAAATACTTTGCTATATATTTAATTATACTGAAAATTCGCAATTTTCAATTTCTTGCTTTATAACTGCATTCTTGCATAAAACTCTTACTTTTTTATCTTGTATAAAAGGTTGTATTTGGACAATTGATATTCTCGTAATATCCATACTGCTTCCATTATTTAAAATATCAGAGAATTTTGCATCTGAAATTTTCCCAGGACTTAATTGCTCTTCAAAATAATAAATTCCTGCATTATAAGTCATAGTTTTTCCGTCTTTTGAAAAAGGGATTAAATAATCCACAGGAGTATTTTTATTATTAGTTCCGACTGCAACAATAATTCCACTAATGTTAAATCTTCCACTATTAAATATACTGAGTTTTAGCATAGGTTTTCCTGTAGCATCTTCATAAGCGCATAAACTTTTTTCAAGATTTATAGAAGTTTCTTCTTTGCAATCTATAGCAGGTTCTACATTAGCAGAGTATTTTATCCAGACATAAACAAAAACCCATACACTTGTAGCTATAAAAATCAAAAGTACATAAGATAATATTTCACTTATCCCTCTTTTTCTAATTTTTTTCAACAAAAGTTTCCCCATTGTTTTGTTTAGCTATAACAAAATAAAACATTTCATTATCCCTTAATTTAAAGTTATATGTATTTTTTAATATTTCTACTTCAATTATTTCATTTCCATCTTTATCTTTAGAAAGTTCTGCTATATTTATTTCTGTTTCTTTTACATCTGATCTTTGAATAGGAATACTTACATCCCCTATAGTACTAATCTCACCAGTATTCTTTTTTAAATATTCTACTTTATACAATTTATTTTTAGTTCCATAGATAAATGTAGCATTAGCATAATCTGTCTTTCCTAAAAAATAAGAAGCAAAGTCTCCTGCAGTAAAATTACGCATAAGAGAGTATATATCTTTTCCATTATACACTCCATAATCAAGTATTCTTGGAGTTTCTTCTTTTAGATTAGAACTTAAGTCTTTTATATTTATTGGCGGAGCTCTTGCATAACTGTAAGTAGCTACAGTTGCCAATCCAGAAATTATCAGAGCAATGATTATTGCAGCTACAATATAAAACTGTCCTCTTTTGTTTTTCATATTACGAAATCATACCTCTTATGATCTTCAGTTCGTAAGAACTGAATGAGCCAGAAAATTTTATTTTCTGGATGAGTATTTGAAAAATCTTATTTTTCATATTACCTCTTTTGTCTGTTTTTTTTTATAATTAATAAGAAGAGGATAATATATAAATCTAATTAAAATTTAATATCAAAAATATAGTGCAGACTCAAGGGTTTGCCTCATTATTATCAAAAAGTTCACCTCGATGCATTCTCAGTTTTGCTACCCTTCTAGCATCTTAACTCCTGTTTAGGGCTGCTCCGATCAAGGCCTGACCCATTTCGCAAAAGCAAGATCAAAAAGGACAAAGCCTCAACGTTTGCATCAAGACTTGTTGACCATAATGTCACTTACCCTTTCACAGCTTGCTTAAAGCTCACTAGCAAATCGCGGAGAGCTAACCCGCGAGCCTAGTCTGCAAATATATCAGATTAAAAGGCTATTTAAGGGTTTTGACTGTTTGTTTGTTTAATTAATTTTTATAAATCAAGAATTATTTAAAATGTTCCTTCTTTAGATATATACGCTTCATATCCATTACTTTTTAAAGAATCTCTTTGATCTCGAACACATTGGCTTCCAAAAAATCCACATACTAAAATTGGTCTATCTCTAGGTAATCCTAGAGGTATTGTTTGTGGAGGCCACTCATTCATTTCAACAAAATCATATTTTTCTCTTATTTCAGAAATTTCTCTTAATATTCTATCTAATAAATCTTTATTTAAGGTATCATCACAATCTCTCTTGCCTTGTGTATGAACTAAAACAAAAAATGGATTGTCAAATTCTATTGCAGAGCGATATTGTAATTCTTCGATATTAAATAATTTATCTAGTCTTCCCATGTTAATTTTATCACAAGAACTCTTCTTCCCAACTAAGTTCAACTGCGGGAGGTAGGATTCGAACCTACGTAGGCACTAAGCACACAGGATCTTAAGTCCTGCCCATTTGACCACTCTGGAACCCCCGCATATATAATAAATTCAAAATAATTCAATTTAAAAAAGCTTTGGTTTCATGCACCCTTTATTTTAGCCTTTTCTATCCAACCATCTTTCTTCTGACATTCAGAACAAACATAAATATAGCTTTTTCTTTTATTCTCATCTATAACCTTAATAACAGTGCCTTTTAACTTCCCATATTCTTCAGGAATAGTCTCTTTACAATTAACACACCTTTCAACCATATTTTTTATAATAAACAATAGATTAAATAGTTTTTGATGATGAATTTATTTAATAATTTTATATTCTAATATATTTAATCAGCTTATGAAAAGCGAGAATGCTCTTTCACACATAGCTCTTATATTCATGAGAATTATAAGTTTTTACCAATGCTTTCGACTAATAAAATCACCTAAATTTATAAATCTCATTTTACTATTAATTTCATGTTTAAAGAGATTGTAATTGATATACTTGAAAAACAAACTTGTTTGAGAAGCGAAGAATTAAACAGCTTAATTGAAATTCCTCCTTCAGAAGATTTAGGAGATTTTGCCTTTCCATGCTTTGTTTTAAGCAAAAAAGAAAAAAAAGCTCCAAATATCATAGCAGAGCATATTGCAAAACAAATGAAATTACCAAAAGAAATTGAAAGAATTGAAGCAAAAGGACCTTATCTTAATTTTTTCATAAATAAAAAAGTATTAGCAGAGAAAATAATAAGTATAAATGCAAATTTTGGAAAAACAAATATAGGAAAAAAACATAAAATAGTAATTGATTTTTCAGGCCCTAATGTAGGAAAGCCAATGCACATAGGACATATTCGTTCAACTATTTTAGGAGATTCTATAATGAGAATCTATAATTTTCTTGGCTATACTACAATAGGAATAAATTATCTCGGAGACATAGGATTGCACATAGGAAAACTAATAACTGCCTATGAACTATGGTTGGACAAAAAAGAATTAAAAAAAAATCCTGTTGGAGAAATGTTAAGATTATACATAAAATTCTGTGCAAATGAAAAATCACAGATTAAAGAAGGATTAGAAGAGGAATTTCAAGATAATGAATGGACAAATAAAGCAAAGGAAAAACTAAAACTTTTAGAGCTCGGAAATAAAAAAACAGAAAAAATATGGGAAGAAATACAAAAAGCTTCTGGAAAAGGTTTTTCTAAAGTTTATAGTTTATTAAAAGTAGGTTTTAAAGAAACAACAGGACAAAGTAAATTTGGAACCAAAGGCAAAGAGCTTGTAATGAATGCTCTGGAAAAAGGAATAGCTAAAAGAGAAGAAGATGGAGCTGTTTATGTAGAACTCTACAATGAATCAAAAGAACCTCAAAAAAAATATATTTTAAGGAGCAATGAAACAGCTTCTTACATAACTTATGATTTAGGTGCAGCACTGGAAAGATACAGAAAATATAAATTTGATAAAATGATTTATGTCACTGATTTCAGGCAGGCAGGACATTTCTCTGCACTTTTCTCTATTCTAAAACTTATGAACTACGAATTTTCAGATAGTCTTTTCCATCTTCCATTTGGAACAGTTAAATTTGGAAATGAAATAATAGCAACAAGAGAAGGAAATATAATTCTACTTGAAGATGTTTTAAACAAAACAATTGAAAAAGCTTCAGAAGAAATAAAAAAGAGAAAAACAAAAGGAGATGAGAAAAAAGTAGGCGTAGGAGCAATAAAATATATTATATTAAAAAATGAGCCAATTAAAGATGTTCACTTTTCATGGGAAACTGCACTAAGTTTTGAAGGAAACACAGGACCTTATCTTCAATACTCCTATGCAAGGGCAAGTTCAATAATTAAAAAAGCAAATAAAAAGAATTTTAATAAAGGAAATAAAAAATTTAATCTAAAAACTTATAATTTTGAAAACTCAGAAACACTTTTAACTAAAAAAATATCAGAATTTCCAGATATAGTTGTTCAGGCAGGTAAAACAATGAATCCTTCCTTAATTACAACCTACTCTTTCCAGCTTGCTCAGATATTTAATGAATTTTATCATAATTGTCCAGTAATCAGCGCAAAAAATAAAGAGCAAGAAGCATTTAGACTGAGATTAACAGATTCTTTCAGAACAACTCTGAATAATGCATTGCATCTTTTAGGCATAGAAACTATGGAAGAGATGTAAAAAGAAGAGATGTGAAAACTATTTTATATCATATAAATACTTTTAAATTATAATTAAAATATTATTAAATGGCATTTGAAATGGATGAATCAAAAAGATTATACAAAGATGGAGTTATAGAAATTTATAGTGCAGAAGCAATTGATGAACATGATTTAATAGCAGGAAATGCTTATTGTTATTTAGCAAGAGGAATTTTAAGAGAGTGTTCAGAAACAGACTTAAAAGGTTTGGAACAGAGATTAAGAGCAGTTAATTCTGATTTTCTTTATCAAATTTGCAGTCAAGAAATTCCTTTAGAGAGAATAGGATGGGCTATTTCTAAAGCAAGAATAACAGAACTAGGAAGAGAAGTAGCTTATTTTATTAATCAATATCATGAAGCAAAGAATGCTATTGAACCTGCTCAAGTTTAAAATAATTCTATAATCTTATCTCTTCAAATCTTTAAATTTTACAGAGTGTTGTTCACCAGCACTTCCCCAATTATCTAATTCTGTTTCATGAATTATAATTGTAACTGCTTGGCTAGGTATTCCCATTTCAGTAAAAACTTCTGTTATCTTCTTTATCAGAACAGGTTTATCTTCTTTCTTCAATGGCCATGTTTCAATATTAATTATTGGCATTTTACTTCTGATTAAGGAAAATAAGGCGCTTCTTCTGAACCCCATCCACTAGCATTTAATAAATATTCTGAATCTTCTCGCGAAATTTCCCTTTGAACATCTTCATTTATACTAACTCTTCTTCCATTTCTTAAGAATTCATCCACATCTAATATAAGTTCTACTTTCTTTTCAACACTCTCATTTGTCATAATTATCATAACAATAACATCTTTAAATATATTATCATGATTTGATATCTATGAATAATCAAAACTTCATCTACATTCAAACCTATGGCTGTTCAGCCAATCAAAACAATTCAGAAATAATTGCAGGCATGCTTATGCAATCAGGATATCAATTAACAAATAATGAAAAAATAGCAGATATCCTAATTATCAATACTTGCATTGTAAAGGGAAAAACAGAGCAGAAGATAAAAAGAAGAATCCAGGATTTATCAAAATTATATAAAAGCAAGCTGATTATAATTGCAGGATGCATGCCTCAAACAGATTTTAATTCTCTAAAAAAAATCAATCCAAAATTAATTTTTCTAGGAATCCATCATATTACAGATATTGTTAAATTAATTGGAGATTTCAAAGAAAACCAGCTGACTTCAAAAGAACAACTGAACTATCTTTCAAAAAGAAACGAGGAAAAAATCCTTGTTTCAAAAATATCAAAAAATAAAATTATCTCAATTATACAGATAAGTGAAGGTTGTTTAGGCGAGTGTGCTTATTGCAAAACTAAGCTTGCAAAAGCCAATCTTTTTTCATATAAAAAAGAAAAAATAATCAAGCAGATTGAATCTGACCTGCAGGCAGGTGCAAAAGAAATTTGGATTACTAGCCAAGATAATGCAAGCTATGGCTTGGATAAAGCAGATAAAAAATATCTGCTGCCAGAATTATTAATTGAAATATTAAACTTAAAGCATAATTTTAAATTAAGGCTTGGAATGATGAATCCTAATAATCTTTTTCCAATCATAGAAGAGATGATTAAAATTTATAAAAATCAAAAAATCTACAAATTTCTTCATATTCCAATCCAGTCAGCATCAGATAAAATCTTAAAAGAGATGAATAGAAAATATAAAATTGAATTAGTAGAAGAAATAATTAACAGGTTTAAAAAAGAAATTCCAAATATTACTATAGCAACAGACCTAATAACAGGTTATCCAACTGAAACTCAAGAAGACAATGAAAAAAATATGAATTTTATTAAAGATTTTAAGCCAGATGTTCTTAACCTCTCAAAATTTTCATCACATAGAGGAACAGAAGCAGGAAAACTAAAAATCTTAGATAAAGAAATAATCAATAAAAGAGCTTTTGAATTAATGGAGCTTCATAGAAAAACAGCACAACAAAACAAGCAAAAATACAAAGATAAAACAATAAATGTTTTCATAAATAGCAAAACATCTATGCCTTATATTTATGAAGCAAGAGACGATAATTATAATATCATTTTAATCAGTTCAAAAGATAAATCCATTTTAGGAAAAACAATAAATGTTAAAATAAAAAATATAGGTGTTCATCATATGCAGGCTGAAACAATTTAGTATCTAATAAGTATCTTAAAATTGCTTCAGCGAGTTGCTGAAACACACTAATCCAAAGCTTTATTAACTATCTTTATTAAAAAATTAAAATGAATTTTGAAAAAACAACTGCACTATTGGAAACTGATGAAACACCAAAACTAGATCTAGAAGACAGAGTCGTACTTGACACAATTTATTATAACATAAGAGATCTAACTTCAGCTCAATTAGTAAAATATTTTTCAAAGAATCCAAGAGATGCTGAAAAAATGAGAGATTATATTCAATTAGCTATTGATTCAGATTATCCAAGACAAAGAACAGATTTTTTAATGCATATAAGCCAGACTTATTTAGATTAATTTATGTATTTAACCATTGATTTTGCGACTTATTTTTTTTAGTCATAATAAGCTTCATTGCGACAATTATGATTAGTAGAGCAATAACTCCAATTGTTCCATAGAATATCCATGTAGTCATACTGATTTTTTCCTTGGTACATACCCCATTTCCATTACAAATCATTTTACTATTAGAACTGGAACAAGAAATATCCTTACCCCATTCTCTGCAGCTATCATTATCATAATTTCCACAAACTTGATAATAGCTTTGGTTAAAACATTTTTTTTCAGAAGCATTGCACTCATCTGAACATATTTGTACAATAGGAATAGTTACATTGCTAACGCAAGACTGGTTTTCAATAGGTTTATTTTTATTAGAACCGCAAAAGCCCGTATCACTGCAACTTCTTTTTTGACTGTTATTTATGCATTCTTCCCAATCAGAACAAGTCCAGTTTGCATTGCATTCTATTAATAAATTAATTTCAAAACCTAATAAAATAGTCATAGAACTTGGATTATTAATAGAAGTTATAACATATTTTAAATCAGAAGTAGGAATAACAGAATCAACAGAATAAGGTTGAGAAGCCTGCACTTTATTAAATAATATAGAATCATTATTATTATTTATCTTTAAACTGACTTCAGAATCAGAAACAATATTAGAAAGCAGAACACTATATTCAGCGCCATTATATGAAAGAGTTTTCCTTGTTCCAGAACTTATATTTTTTTCAAAAAGAACTAATAGATTGATATATTTAACATCTCCAGCATAAGTTGGATAATGCAGTTCAGTTAAAGCATATTTTAATCCCTTTAAAGAATCAGTTGTTTCAAAACTATAAAGTGATGCCTGCACATTTTTCAGAGTTAGATTCTCATTATTTATAGATAATTTAGCATTATCATGATTAACAGCCAAAAGCTCAAAATTATAGTCTTTTCCATCTGTAGTTATTTTAGTGCTTGAAGTTGCGGAAACTAGACTTAATAATAATATATTTATTAAAATAATTAACAGCCACTTTTTCATAAAATAATCAGTCAATCCTGATTTAAATAATTATCCTTAGAACCATTTCTTAAATATTCATGCAAATAAATAAAATAATCATGCTTTTTGCTTCTTGCCATTTTTTCAACAATTAGTTCAGGAGTTGAATTAGCAAGTTTTCCCAAAACAGGATTATGATCAACAATTAATTCATTATTTTCATCTAATCCCACAGCTGAAATGCCGTCAATTCTTGCCCCATTAGGAAGAACTTTCTTAATTTCATAACCAAGATGCGTTGCAATAATAAGAAAACAATTTTTGTCTATGAAATATTTTGCAGTTGCAGAAATTATTTTTCCAGCAACTCCTGGCTCAGTAACAGCTTCTATTTCATCAGCAAGTATCAGAGTAGATTTTCCAGGTTTTATTTTTGACATCTGCACAAGAAGATTCTCAAAAGCACCTTTGTTTGCACTCCCCTTGTTTTTTGCAAAATAATAAACTTCTGAAAACAAGGGCATCTTAATTTCACTTTCAAAAGGAAAGCCAAAATTAAGCAAGCTTATTATTTGTATTACATGCTCAATTAAAGTTGTTTTTCCACCACTGTTAGCTCCAGTTAGAATAGAGCATCTTTGACTTTCATTTAAATAAAAAGATATTAACTGAGGATTTTCAAGAAATATATTTTTAGCATTTTTTATTAAAAGTTCGTTTGAAAGAACAGGCCAATTATCATTTTTTGAAACAAACTGGGAAATTCCACAAATAAAATCATAAATCAGCAATGACTCACATAAAATTTCCAGCTTTTCAGGAACTTTCTTTAATTTATCTGCATTTTTCTTAATTTTTTCTGCAAAATCAGTATTTTCTCCTGCATATTGCAATCTGAAAAAATTATCAAGCTCTTCTTCATTTATCCTAACAGGTATTGTTGAATCAAATAACTCCAAAGGCATTTCTATTTTTTTTAAAGATTCATTTATTATCTTTTCTATTTCCAAAGGAAGTTTATTCTGGCTAAGCATATTAAATAAAGATTCTCCAGAAATATTAAGATTTTTTAATTTAAGGAAAATTTCTTCATTAACGTCACAAAGGGTTTTTTCAATTTTCACCCTTGAAATTTTTTCCTTGCTCTTAATTCCTATTAATTCCAATAATGGTTTTAGCTCTTGAATTATTTTTATTATTTCTTCATTTTTAATCTCAGAACTCTCCAAAATTCTGAAATTATCAGTCCAGCATGACAATAGTTCTAAATATCTTTCAAGATAAATGTCTTCAATAGAATCAAGAAAAACAGATTGGGGAATTTGTTCTAAACTTGCTCCAAATTGCTCTACATTAACAGCCTGCACAACATCATAATTCTTTAAATCCAAGATATCATCTTCATTTAATAAAAATTTAACAGGTATATCAAGATTTTTTAAATCTCTGAATGTATCTTCATCATCAGTAACAGCAACAATACCATATTTTGGCTTCCAGCTGGCTTTTGGCTTCTTTAATTCTTTTAGAATTTTATTGTCAAGATTTTTAGGAATTTTCTTGAAAAATTCCTGCCTTTCAATTATTTTTTGAAAATTATCAATAAAAGTAAAGCAATTCAATAAATTTGAGCTGTCTGCAAAACAAAAAAAACTTGAAATATTATTCAAAACTCTGTTATGCACAAGTTTTCCATCTTTGGTTTTAAAAATATTTTCATTCTCTGTTTTTACAGGAGTCTTATATAAATTAAAAGGAGATAATTTATTTTCTTTTATAAATTTCACAAACTCTTTTTCCATATCTTTGGGAAATAAAAAGAGATTTTAAAGATAATTGTAATAAAAAATATGTTTACTTATTCAAATACTTGTCTTCAATTGTCCTAAAACCAATTATTTTCCCGCTATTATCTGTTTTTCCATAAATTTTCCTATTAGTTTTATCAACTCCTATTTGAGGAAGAAAAACATACCCCATATTATTTATACAAACATAAAATCTATTATCTTCAGCATTTATTAAAAAATGCTGTTCTCTGCATAATTTTTCAGACAAATCAGAAGCTTTCTTCACTAGAGAAGCTATTTTTTCAACATCTTCTTTGTCAAAGCCATCGCTTCCAAAATGATTATTAAAAAATAAAACCTTTTGACAATACCAATAAAAACCAAATTCTACAGGAATTTTTGATTCTTCAAAATAACTCTCTTTAATTGCTGCTTCAAGCCTTCTTTCTTGTTCAAGAGGTTCTTCATCTTCTTTTGGAAGTCTAATTCTTCTTATCTTTTTCTTCATAAAAATCCAAAAAAACAATCAGTTTTAAATATGATTATAATAAAGAATAACCATCCTAATTTTTGTTACTACCATAAAGTTTAAAAACTTAAGTAATTAATAAATACAAACAAAAATTTAAAATATAAAATGGCAAATTTAAATCCAAGAAGAATAAAACTTGTAGTTGCTAGAAGTTCAACAGGAGTAATGTTAGAATCAAGATTACAAACTTCAAAAATTGTGCCTAATGGAAATACAATTCCAAAAATTCGTGAAACCAATGTATATACAACAATAACTAATAGGGATTTAATCTTTCATCAAAGAGAAGAATTTCCAAATATTTCTGGAAATGGAAATAGTTCTTTATCTTATTTACTTGGAGCAAAAGTTAGAGATTACTTAAATATGGCTCCAGCAGGAACAGATTTAATGGTTGTTTTATATAGAGAAGATTCTCAACAGCAAGTTCCAGAATTAAAAGATTCTTTTTGGATAAGATATTATTCTATGCCTAAAAGAGCATAAATTTTTTTGATTATTCTATTTTTTCTACTAAATAAATCTTTATATACTTCTGCTCTGTCCGGAGTTTAAGTTTAAAACCGAAAAATAGTTAATCTGAACCTGCTT
>JAVHOF010000124.1:0-2108 GCA_036169915.1 Candidatus Pacearchaeota archaeon
TTTTCATTATATCTTTTATTAATAGACTCTTCTGTTTCCATGTTATTTATTAATAGGTTGATGTATTTAAAATTATCTTTTGGATTTTTTAAAAAACTTTATAAATCTTTGAAGGCATGAAATATAATGAAGAAACTGATTGTGTATTATTCAAGAACTGGAAATACAAAGAAAGTTGCAGAAGAACTTGCAAATAAGCTTGGTTCGAAGACAATAGAAATTGTTGATGAAAAGGACCGTTCTGGTGGTATTGGCTGGCTTGGTGCTGGAAAAGATGCTTTTAAAAATAAATTGACTAATATTAAACCAATATCAGAAGATATTTCTAAATATGATTTAATAATTGTTGGAACTCCTATCTGGGCTGGCAAAATGACTCCTGCATTAAGGACTTTTATCAAAAATCATAAAGATAAAATAAAAAATTATGCGATATTTACAACCGCAGGAGGTAGTTCTTCAGAACCTTTATTTGCTGAAATTAAAGAACTAATTGGCATGGAATCAAAAATGAATATGTTATTTTTATCAAAAGAAATTAAAAATGATTTTTCACAAAAAATAAATGATTTTTGCAGAGGGGTAAAATAATTTTACATCAATCCCAGTGCAATTGGAATTCCATTGATTCTTATTATTCCATTTTTGGAGATTATTCCTGCTTCTATAGAACATTCAACTGATTCTTTGCCTACTATGTTGAATGTTGCATCTTCCTTTTCCATTTCTTTTAATATTTCAAGAACTTCTTCTTTATTTTTTTCTTCTCCTTTGAAGAAATTTTCTTTTATGTGAATCTGTTTTATTCCTTCAGAAAAAGTTTTGCCTATTAAATTAGTATCACATAGTGCTAATATTTTTCTATAGGCTTCATGAATTTTAACCTGCATTTTTTATTCAGATTATTTTACTTTCCTAATATTCTGCATACTGTTGTGCCACAAGCAGGACATTTTCCTTTCATCATTCTTACTCCCTTTGAAGTTTTTGTCTCTTTTCCGTCCTTAATTTCAACTTGTTTTTTGCATTTCATACATCTTCCTTCAACCATTTTTACCTCCCTTGAGTTTTATTTTTGTAGATTAGAAAACGAAAATGTGTTTTATAAATCTTTAGATGTCTGAAAATAGTGCAGAAAAATATATAAACATGAAAATCTTGAATAAAACATGGTAGATTTTATTGCTTTATTACCTGCAATATTTACAATAGCTATTGGCTTGATTATTTTGATCTGGCCAAAAATATTGAATGTTGCTATTGCATTATATCTGCTGATAATTGGGGCTTTAAAGCTGTTAGTAGCTTTGGAAATCTTTACATTGAAAATCCCTATTTTATTAGCAGCGTCTTTGTTGCATGGGTAATTAAAAGAAAGAAGAGGAATTTTTTATATTAATAGAAATCTTATCTTAGATTATAATTTGCTTCTTACTGGCTGTTTTGCTCCGCAGGCAAGACAGTGTATGAATGTGAAGCCTTGATCTTTGCTAAGTTCTGTGTCTGGCTTTTTGCATTGTTTGCATAGAACAAATTCTTTAACATAATCTTCAATTTTTTCATTAATTCTTTGGGAATTAATTTTTCTCTGTAAAATAACTACACTGTTTTTCATTGTTCCAGATGTTGCAAGTTCTTTTAACAGGAATTTTAAAAGATGGTTCTGATCTCTTCTTAGATAAGATGCTATCTGAGGAAGGTTTGTAAGCAAAGTTTTTGTTCCTTCTAAATGTCCTTCTATTTTTGGTATTTCAAACCTATCGCTAGAACTTTCAATTGGTTTTATTTTTTCATATGCTTCTTTGAGCAATTGTTCATAATTTTCCATATTATGCTTAGAATAATCGGGTTTTTAAGGGTTTCTTGTTTTATTTATCTAAGAATAGGTATTTTTGAAGTAGCTAAAATTATACTAACTAATTTTCCACTTTTTATATCTCTTTGAACTCTTGGACTTTTTAATGCCTCTTGCAATTTAGCTTCTGTTGAGGAATAAGGTTCAGATGTTTGAGAAAGCTGAATTAATCTTCTTCTATCATAAGCAGGCAGATATGGATCTGTATCTTCCATGATTTATAGAAGCATAGGAAGTATATAAATATTTTTTT
>JAVHOF010000124.1:2208-6270 GCA_036169915.1 Candidatus Pacearchaeota archaeon
CATTTTAAATTTGGGATATCTAAAAGAATTTTCCCATTGAGAATATTTGGTTTTTCCCCTGCATATGCTTGGTTCAAACTGGTCTATCCAGGACCAGTGTACAATATATAATTCTCTTTGAACCACCATTTTTTCAAGCTCTTCAGAATTATAGGTTCTTATTTCTTTTACAGCTCTATCTAATTCATAAATACCTAATCCCCAAAATCCTGGAATAGCCCATATATCTGCATATTCTACTTGATGATTTAAGACTGTCCATGATAATGGATAATTAGATTCTCTATTTTTTTTAGGTTTTATAAGACTAAATTTTACTTCTAAAAATTTTTTATCATCAAGAATATCAGGACCTTTGAATGGATTTAGTTCCATTCCCAAAACTTCTGCTGTCCATTCTTCATTAAGACGAGGCATTATTCCTGAATTAAAAGTTCTTGCTTTCATTTGAATTTTAAAAAGAAATACTTTATATGATTTATTGTTATAAATCATATTATCATAACATTTAAAAATCATATTATATTTTAGTTTATATGGCAAATCAAGGATTATCTATGCCTTCAACAGGTGGTGGATTAATAAGATATAATGAAGAATATAAAAGCAGATTTATGCTAAAACCCTCTCATGTGGTTTTATTTATAATATTAATCATAGCTTTTGTGGCTATTTTAAAAATATTTTATCCTATTAAATAAGATTAAAATGAATTCAAAAAAGATAGTGTCTGTTATTTTGAAATCTCCCTTGGTTTTGTTAGTTATATTTGCATTTATTGCTAGCATTTATGCATCAATAAAAAAATTAGCAGGAATCACCTATTCAAGCTCTGTAATTCTTGGGATTATCATATTATTATATTTTATAGGAGTATTTTTAAATAGAAAAAATTCTAGTTTATATTAAGATGTTTCCCTCTATTGATCCTAAAAAAATGCAGGCTATGATGAAGCAAATGGGAATAGCACAAGAAGAAATTGATGCTATTAGAGTTATTATTGAATGTGCTGATAAAAATATTATTATAAATGAACCTTCTGTTGTCAAGGTAAAAATGCAGGGACAGACTAATTTTCAGATTTCTGGAGATGTCAGTGAAGAAAGCAGAGAAGAAGACACAAGTGAGGAAGATATTAAAACAATAATTGAGAAAACAGGGGTTTCTGAAGAAAAAGCCAGAGAAGCTTTAGAAGACGCAGATGGTGATTTGGCAGAAGCTATTTTGAGTTTGAGTTGAAAAAATTCTGAAAATATAATAATATTTATAATTGAGATGAATCTTCCATAGAAAGCATTGCTTCTGGAATATAAGATTTGTATTTATCAGGAATTCCTAAATTTAATCTTAGTCCAACTTGTATTAATGAAATCATCCTGACTCTTTGACATTTTCCATAATAATTTTCTTCAAAAATTTTAACAGTTTCTTGAAATAAATCCAGAGTTTTATCAAACCATTCTTGATTTAAAGAAGTTGCTAAAAATCTTATATTGACAGAAATATCCCAGATTTTTCTTTGATATTTATATCCTGCAGTTCCTTGTTTCCAATCTATTGCCATAGGAATTCCTGAATTCTTAGCTTCTTCAATAGATTTTTCTAATCCTTTTATATTTGTTTGTAAAACAGGATCCAATATAGGTGTCATTATATTATTTTGATAAGGAAGGTTTAAAAGTTTTTTTATGTTGTTAGTTATACATTTTTTCTAGAGAAAGGTTTAAAAACTGATTTAAAATAAACTCCTTACATGGAATTTGAAGATAGTTATTTTGATTACAGAAAAGAATCTTGGCAGAGCTCTTTTAAGAATGAACCTAGAAACATAGAATATGTACTTGGAGAAGTTTTTTTTAATCCTAATAAAGATGGAAATGCTGGATGGATTGACAAAACTGGTTTTATTGGAGATTTTGAACAGGCAAAATATTTAGTGTCATGTTTGAGAAGAGAGTTTAGAGGAGAATTTTTTGAAGAAGGTGTTAAGTTATTAAGTTCTGGAAATAAAAGACATTTTGTTAAATATATGGTTATGACTTTAAATCCTCTGCAAAAAGGCAGATTTGAAACTTATTTTGCTGATTTTTTAGAATGCAATAGGGATAATATTGCTGGTTTAGCTTTATATTCATGAGTCTTTATTTTATACTACCTATAATTATATTAAGATATTTTCATTAGTTTTATGATAAGATGCAGGAAGATTTACAAAATAATTTAAGAGAATCAATAAAACATCTGCAAATCGCAGATCATATGGCTTATGTTACTTTCCCTCTTGTTAATGATAAAAGGCTTCTTTTAAAAATTTTTGAAGAAATATACAAATCTATTGTATTTTCAATCAATTCTATGGTTATTTTTGAGAAACTTGAGAAAAAAGATATTAGTGAAGATTTCATTGTAGCTTTTCTTAACAAATATGGCAAGAATTATAATTTTGGAAGTGAAAAAATAAAGAAAATTTCTGAAATAATAGATATAATTAAAAAACACAGGAAAAGTGCTATGGAATTTGTTAGGAAAGATAAGGTAGTAATTATGAGTGACAGCCTTAGTCTTCAGGCTTTGAATATAGTTAGTATAAAAGAATATTTAGTTTTAGCAAAAGAACTTTTAATGTGTGCTGATAAAAATTAATTAATGAACTGAAATCTGTTTATTTTAAGATAAAAAAGAAGGATTTATATATATGCTATGCTTTAAAAATTAACCCTTTTCTAACTTTTTCATTCAAAAGTTACCATAAAAAAGGGCTCTATAAAATGTCAGAAGAAGCACTTGAAAAGATAATTAAAGAAAAAATAAGCGCAGATCATTTGCTTTATGTAAGCATGAAATATACAAAGACTTGTGATGTTATTATTAATTTATTAAAAAGATGGAAAATAATGATTGATTATTCTTTTGATGGCTTGCTTGAAAAAGCTAAAAAAAAGAAAATGATAAAAGAGATACCTATGGCTCCTAAGCTTAGAATAGATGCAGTTTCTAATATTTTTAAGAATAATCCGGAAGTTACAAGAGCTTTAGAATTATATGATATGTTTAGATTAATAGATGTGCTTGGAAAGACAAAAGAAGGGGAATTTAGAAAAGGTGTTTGTTTAAGAATCATGTACAGGCAAAAAGAAGTTGCTATTAATCTTGATACTCTTAAAGAATACTCTGAAATTTTAGAAAGATTTATAAATTATGTCAAACTTTTCCTTTTATCCAAATGATTAAAGAAATAAAAGTTCTGAAAATATTTAGGTAAAAAATGGCCAAGATTTATGCTATTATATCTGGAAAAGGCGGTGTTGGAAAAAGCACTTCTGCAATAAACTTAGGTGCTTCTTTAAATTCTTTGGGAGAAGATGTAATAATTGTTGATGGAAACCTTACAACTCCTAATATAGGCATACATTTAGGAGCTCCTATTGTTCCTGTTACCTTAAACCATGTTTTAAATAATCAGGCACCTCTTGAAGATGCAATTTATGAGCATGAATCTGGGACTAAAATAATTCCTGCTTCTCTTTCTTTGAAAGAAAGCGAGAGAATAAATTTTAAAAGATTAGGAGAAGTAACTAAAAGACTAAAAAGAATGACTGATTATGTCATAATTGATTCTGCTGCAGGACTTGGAGAAGAAGCAAAGTCTGCTTTATTTGCTGCTGATGAAGTAATAATTATTACAAATCCTGAAATGTCTGCTGTTACAGATGCACTTAAGACAATTAAACTTGCTGAAGAGATGAATAAGCCTGTTATAGGAGTTATAATAACAAGATATCAAGGAAAGAAAGTTGATATGTCAATTACAAATATAAGAGATATGCTTGAAATTCCTATTTTAGGAATAATCCCTGAAGATGAATCTATCAGGGAATCGCAGGTTATGAAAAATGCAGTTATTTATACTCATCCTAAAAGCAATGCAAGCAGAAATTATATTAATACAACAAGAAGATTGCTTGGAGAAGATGTCAGGTTTGAAATTCCCCTTCAGGATGGATTTTTTTCAAGAATTTTAATAGGATTGGGTTTGAAGTAAAGTTTAAAAATGTCAAAAA
>JAVHOF010000124.1:6370-9610 GCA_036169915.1 Candidatus Pacearchaeota archaeon
GAAGGAATTGTATCATTTTCAGACTGGGAAAAACTTGATTTAAGAGTTGGGGAAATTCTTGAGATAGAAGATGTTCCTGGAGCTGACAAACTCTATAAATTAAAAATAGATTTGGGAACTGAAACAAAAACAGTTGTTGCTGGGTTAAAACAGCATTATACAAGAGAAGAATTAGAAGGCAAGAGATGTATTTTATTCTGCAATTTAGAACCTAGAAAATTAAGGGGAATTGAAAGCCAGGGCATGATTCTTGCTGCTGTCAATGATGACCATTCTGAAGTTAAACTGCTTCAGCCTGATGGAGAGATTGAGCTTGGAAGTGTGGTGAGTTGAAACTATTAAAGATTTCAAAGGATATCAATTCTTAAAGGTTGACTTTTTAGTTATCTTTTTTCCTTTGTTTTTAGTAGGGGTTTAATTCATACATAAATAAAAAAAAGAATATTGTTTTTTAATGATTTAGATAAATAAAAATATGTTTTGAAGATAAGATTTGATTAAAAAGAAATAAAATTAATAATATTTATGGAGATTAAAAATAAAAATATTTTTGAGATGATATTAAACAGTATATTCTCAATTTTAATAACTAATCTGGGAATAATGATTATTAAAGAGTTTCCAAATTATTATTTAATTGGATTAACCACAATACTTTTAGCTTTTTTATTCTTATACTTTTCTTATTATATACTAGAAATAAGAGAGCATAAAAAGAGAATAGAGCATCTTGAAGATATATGGAAAAAGATTGATAACAAAATAGAAGTTGATGAGGAACTATTAAATACTCTTAAAGATATTATTTTATTGAAAAATGAAAAATAAAAAAGGTAAAGTAAATGCAGATGATGTTTTAGAATGGATTAAAATAGTAATAATAGTTATAATTGGTTATATAATAATTAAAGCCCTTTTATCAGCTATAAATTAACAATTTTAAGGAAATGGAATTTTCCAGTTATCTTCTCTTAGTTCTTGAGGAGTTCCTGGATTAGAGCAAACTAACTGGACATAGCTGAATCCTGGAATATCTTCTATATGGTAAATAGAAACATGTTTTTTATAGCGAATTCCTGGAACATATCCTTGATAGTGTATTTCTGAATGGTTTTCAAGAGAATCTGAAGAATCAAGAACATCAAGGAAGCCTATAAGATTATTTTTTAAAAAAATACCTAATCTTTTTCTTTCTTTAGATTCATCTACATGTTCACTTATTCCTATTCTTCCATGTCTTTTTAAAAAATTTACAAATCTAGGAATTCTTTGTGAATATTTATTTGATTGGAGTGGAAATGCAGGTATTGTTGGAGAATTTCTTATTTTATCATTGATTATTTCATGGGATAATGCTTGAATATGATGATATAGTGCTGATGTTAAATCTGTCCATGATTCAGATGTTCTTTCTAGAATTGATGGATAATCATTTTCAATTTTTCCATAGACAAGATTAAGAGAACAGACTACTAATCTTTGTTCTGTTTTAAGTTCTTTTATTACTGGAACTTCTTCTGCTCTTGCAGATGATTTTTTTGATGACATTTTGATTTTGTAATTTATATTGTTATCAGAACTCTTTCCATTTAGGGTTTAAATTATTAGATGAAAGGGTTTTTAAATCTTTTTGAAAAGTATCTCGGATTTTTTTATTGACTTTACTGCAATTGGTTTTTCTATATTAGTATAGACAATTTCAAAATCAAGATGTTTTGAAATTTTTTCGCTTGTGTTTGGAATAAATGGCCAGAGGAGGATTGCAATTGCTTTTATGCTGTCAATTAGTTCATAGAGAACTTTTTTATCTTCTGTTTCCCATGGCTTTTTTTCCTGTATATATTCATTGCATATGTCAATGAATGAAAATATCTTGCTTAGTACTTTGTCAAGCTCAAAATTTTCCATGTGTTTTTCAATTTCTTTAAGATTTAATTTTTCAAGAAGTTTATTTTTTGTTTTTTCTAGTTTATTTTTTTCAGCAAGAGTTGTAACTCTGCTTATAAGATTTCCAAGTTTATTTGCAAGCTCATTATTATTTCTTTCTATTAAAATCTCTTCTGAATAATCAGAATCTTCAAAAACAGAACATTTTAATAGGGAATATCTTACACTGTCAGAACTGTATTTATCAATAAGTTCAATTGGATCAATCACATTGCCCAGGCTTTTTGATATTTTTTGCCCCTTTAGATTAAGATAACCATGTACTAGCAATGTCTTAGGCAGTTTATATCCTGCTGAGATTAACATTCCAGGCCATATTACAGAATGAAACCAATTAATCCCTTTTCCAACTATATGAATATCTGCAGGCCAGTTTCCATCTGCTCCTGAAATATAATTAATCAGAGCATCAAACCAAACATATATTTTTGAATTTTTATCAATTGGATTTTCAATTCCCCAGTCAAGATTTATTCTTGAGACACATAAATCTTTTAATTCATCTTCTTCCAATCTTTTTATTATTTCATTTTTCCTGGATTCAGGAACAATATAAGTTTTAACAAATTTAAGTATTTTATCTTTATATTTTCCTAATTTGAAAAAATATGCATCTTCTGAAACCCATTCAGGCTCTTTATTATGTTCAGGGCATTTTCCATTTACTAAATCTTTTTCAGTAACAAAGCATTCACATCCAACACAATACCATCCTTCATATTTTCCTTTATAAATTTCCCCCTTTTCATGTACTTTTTTAAAAATTTTCTGACAAGTTTTTACATGCTTTTTTTCAGTTGTTCTTATAAATCTGCTGTAATCTATATTCAATTTTTTGCATAGTTCAATAAAAATCTTGGAATTTTTATCGACAAATTTTTGAGTTTCTAGTCCTACAGATTTTGCAGCTTGGGCGTTTTTTTGTGCATTTTCATCAGTTCCAGTCAAAAACCAAACTTTTTCTCCATTAAGTTTATGCCATCTTGCAAGAGTATCAGCTATAACTTTTTCAAAGGCATGACCTATATGCGGACGAGCATTTACATAATCTATTGCAGTAGTTATGTAAAATTTCTTCTCTGATTTTTTATCTATTTTTACTCTTACCATAAAAATCCAACTTAAAAGTGATTAATAAATTTATCTGATTTTTTGTTGAAATGTTATATACTGAATAACTATTTATAATCTATAATATCATAATTTATCAGCCTTGAAGATAGTTGATTTATTAGAAAAAGATTAGGGATTGCTTTTGAATAGCTCTTTATTTAAAGTGCTTTATGCAATAAT
>JAVHOF010000125.1:0-9606 GCA_036169915.1 Candidatus Pacearchaeota archaeon
ATCAAGAAGAGCATCATCGTGGAAACTCCACACTTTAGTGTGGAGAGGATGTCATCTATTATTTATCATAAAGAAATCTTCTTTTGAATTGATTATTATATAAGAACCAAAATGGGAGTATTTATTCATAAATTCTTTAATTTTTTGTTTTGCATCTTGATTATTGCAAACAATTATAACATCATAACTATCTGATTTATTTTATAATTATTATAATAATTTGAGCTGATGTTATAGATGATAAGTAGTTTTAAGAATTAAAGTTTATTTAATTGCTCCTATTTACTTTATTCTTAATTTAGTAATCCCAAAATATTGTCCAAGAATATTTTCCATTTCTTCAAGCCTTACTTTGCCTTTTCCAATTAAGGAAGCTTTGCTCTGCATATTTGCATTGATAATTGCTTCATTGTCTCTTATTTCAATGCCCTTGAATCTCACAGGCCTTGTGATTATTGAAACAAAATTTTCTATGTCTTCTCTTCCTTTTGGATCTGCAACGATTTTTATTTTTTTCCCAATAACCTGGCTTAATCTTTCCAAGTTTCTGTTTCCCTGTCCAATTGCTCTTGATACAAGATGCCTTGGAACAACAAAAATAATAGTATTATTATATTCAAAACAATGATTTGTTTTTATTCTTGTTATGTTGTAAAATAAATTTGCATATCTTATGAATTGCATATCTAAAACTTTTATCATCTTTGATTTTATAAAACTAATTTTATTATTTAATATAAGGTGAATAGTTTTTAAAGGTTTAGGTTATTTAAATTTTTATTTTTTTATGTAAAATTCTAGTTCTGACTTTCGTAAATACCTTTTATTTCCTCATCATTTAAACTTCTGTTAAAAATCATAACATTATCCATTATGCCGTTGAAAAAATAGTTTGTATCTCTGGAACCTAAGTATAAATTATTATTATTTTTAATATCTCTGCCATCTAAAGAAGAAGGATCATAAATATTTGAGTTTTCTAAATTTCCATCAACCCAAATAGATAATTTTCCATTTGAATTTTCAAAATTGCATAAAACAAAATGCCATCCAGAATCTATAGTGAATTTTGTTGTTGAGTAACCTGTACTAGGATCTCCATTAGAGCCCCCATATATTCCACAAGCAATCTTCTGATAATTAGAAGAAGAAAGCCTAGGGTCAAGTCTCATTATATAAGGATAAGCAGTGCTTGAACCTGTCCATTTTTCAATAATAGTATTAACTAATGAACCATAACCTTTTACATTTATCCAAGTGCTTATTGCATAATCTTGAGTTTTATCGAAACTTATAGTTTCACTATCAGGAATTGCTATGGAATTATTAATTCCATTAAATTGAATGGCATTATTTCCATTTCCATTTTTATCTTCTGTAAATTCAGGACAGCTTGTGCATGTTCCATGATTATTTCCAATGCTATCTTTTATATCTTCATTAAATTTCCACCATGAAACAAGTCCGTCCATGGGTTCTAAAATCCTATTTCCATCTGAATCTCTTGCTACAATAGAATCAGGTTCTTTTATTTCAAATCCAGGAGTGCTGCCAAAAAAAGGTATTATAGATATTCTGTCAATTGGAGAGATTATTTCTTCAGGAGTAAAATCATATTGTTTTGTTTCTAATTCATCTGGTGCATAATCTTTTGTTATTGAAAAACTACTGCCCTCTTTATTATAAAAAATAAATTTCATTGAAGTTACATTATCACTTCCAGATATTTTTCTTACATTTATTTTTACACTACCATCTGGATAGATTTTTGATTCTTTTATTTCAAAAGTGTTTGAAAAAACATTAACATTTACTTGTTCACTTGATTTTTTAATTGTTGAGTAAACAACATTCCAGAGAATAACAATTGCACCTAAGACTAAAAGAATAATTAATACAGTTGTTATTACTTCGCCCTGCCCCTTTTTCATTGTATTAATAGTATTGAGAAGTTTTTAAAGGTTTTTGAATGACTTATAATCCCTTAAATATATCAATTAAGATAAGAAAGCAGGAGTGTTTTTGAGAGGATTTGATGTTTGAATTACTTATAATCTTTTGAAGATATTTGTTGAACATAAAATCTATGATAAGAAGCAGAGTGTTTTTGAGAAGAATTAGTATTAATATTTATGTTTGAGGAAATTTATTCTTCAACAGGTTCTGTACTTTTGGATGAAACATCTTTTGTTTCTCTTGTAATATATTCTACACTTTTATCTCTTTTTTGTTTTTTATCTGATAAAGGACCTGTAACCTCAACCATCAATCCTGGAAGTCCTGTTCCAACTGGAACTGGCTGATTTAATATTATATTTTCAATTACTGAACTTAATTCATCTTTATTTTCTTTTAGTGTTGCATTGACAAAGTGCTTTACAGGAGTTTCAAAACTTGCCCTTGCAAGTATTGAGCTTTTTTGAGATATTATTCCCATTCTTGTTATTCCTTTAACAGTTCCTTCAGAAGTCATTGCATCTGCAATTAATCTTGAATGTCTTTCATTGATATTCAAACCCTGAGAATTTGTAACTTTTTCAATTTCTTTTATTATAGTAGCTCTTGCAACTTCAACTCCAAATACATCACAAACTTCATGAATATTGTTTGAAATTGTTTTATTTTTATCAATGCCTTTGAATTTTGTTATTTCTTCAAGGTTTGTTCCAGCAGTAAGTATAATATAACCCTCTTCTTTTTTTACAACGAGAACCTGTTCAATTCCTTTTATTCCAGAAATTATTAGTTCTTTTATTTTTTCCTTTAATTTATAAATTTCTTTGAAACCAAGAGTTTTAACATTGAATACAATAGAGTTTCCATGAGATTTACAGCTGTAATTTTTCTCATTTTCGTTTAATCTATTTACAATTGTATCGATTGAAGCATGAACTCTTCTTAAAGCATCATTATCAACAAGAGCTTCTATTTTTTTATCTGCGAAATTAATTTTTATTTCTTTTATAATATCTTTGAATTTGAATTCCTGTATTTTTTCTGCAATAATCTTTGAGTCTTTTTCATTATTATGTTCTTTGTCTAAATGTATCTCCATTGTAGGAGTTGAAGGAGACCTTCTTGCATCAAATATTTCTATTAGTCTTGGAAGCCCTGATGTTACCTGGAATTCAGAAATACCTGCAAAGTGGAAAGAACTTAAAGCCATCTGAGTTGATGGTTCTCCAAATGATTGTGCTGTGACTATTCCAATTGCTTCTCCAGGGCATATGTCTTTTCCTCTATGCAGTTCAGAAACATCTTTTCCATCTTCTCCATATTTGAATTGAATTATATTTCCAGAACCCTCTCTTATTGTGCTGTCATATTCTACTCTTATATCCTGAAGTGCGTTTGCAAGTCTTCTGTAAAGATATCCTGATTTTGGAGTTCTAAGTGCAGTATCCATCAGAGCATCTCTTCCAGTTATAGCTCCAAAAAAGAATTCATGAGGTTCAAGCCCTTTTAAAAATGAGCTGTAAATGAATCCCCTTGCTTTTGGAGACAAATCATTCTCCTGGAAAAATGATAGTGTCCTGTTTGTATATCCTATTCCAATTCTCTTTGCCCATAGAGCCTGCTGTCCGACACAGCATGCCATTTGAGTAATATTAAGAACATTTCCTCCTGCTCCCGAGTTTATCATCACGCTTACAGGATTTATCTCAGGAATTTCTTTTTCAATTATTTTTCCTATTTTTGTTCTGATTCCATTCAGAGTCTGAAGTATTTTAATTTCCCTTGTTTCTTCAGCTGTTTTACTTGGAATAACTTCTATTTTTCCAGAATTATAATTTTCAATAATTCTGTTTGTTTCATCTTCAGCTTCTTTTATAACTTCTTGCGTCAATCTTTTTATTTTTTCATTTACATTAAGGTCTTCAACAGATATAGTGAATCCTGTATTTGAAAGATGATTAGTTCCAAGGGCAAATGAATTTTCAAGAATCTGCATTGTTTCTTTTCTTCCAACTTCTTTGTCAAGAACTTTTAATAAATCTCCTGCTTCAACACCAAACAAATTTTTATCTGCAACTCCTGATTCTATTTTTCCATTTTTAATGATAAAGGCATTTCCTGTTTTAGTTTTTCCCCTAAAATCTATTTTTGGAAGAATTTCAGAAATTACTTCATTTCCTGTTATGTTATTCTTTGATATTCTTGTTTCTATTCCTGATTTGTATAACAATTGCAATGCATCTGCTCTTGACAATGTGTTTATACTTAAGATATAGTTTCCTGTAATTGCGTCTGATATGCATCCAAGCAAATTGCTATTATCTTTAGAAGATATCAAGTTTTGATTTACATCCATTAATATTTTTGCTTCTGCTCTTGCTTCTTCAGTTTGAGGGACATGGATGTTCATTTCATCTCCATCAAAATCTGCATTATATGGAGATGCTGCAGCAGGATGTATTCTGAAGGTTTTATATGGAAGAACTTTTACAAAATGAGCCATTAAACTAAATTTATGAAGGCTTGGGTGTCTGTTGAATAGAACAACATCTCCATCAACAAGTTGTCTTTCAACAACATATCCAGGAGTAAGTTCTTCAAGAATTTCTTTTTTTAATTCCTGAGTTATTCTTTTTCTTCTTCCATCAGGCCTTATGATATAATTTGCAGTTGGATATTTTTCATGAGTTATTACTTTTTTGAGTTTTTCTATGTTTTGAGTTGTAACTTTTTCATTTACAGTAAGTATTTCTGCTATTTCAAATGGTACTCCTACTTCATTTATTTTTAATGCAGGATCTGGAGAAATTACTGTTCTTGAGGAAAAATTAACTCTTTTTCCAGCAAGATTATGTCTTATTCTTCCTTCTTTACCTTTTATTCTTTCTGTTATTGTTTTTAATGGCTGTCCGCTTCTGTGTCTTGCAGGTGGTATTTTTGTAATTGAGTTATCAAAGAATGTTGTTACATGATATTGCAATAAATCCCATAAGTCTTCTATGATAACTTCTGGAGCTCCTGCATTTAAATTTTCCCATAATCTTTGATTTGCTCTTATTATGTCAGATAATTTGTGTGTTAAATCATCTTCACTTCTTTCACCTGTTTCAAGAGTAATACTAGGACGAACTGTTACAGGAGGAACAAGTAGTAATGTTAAGACAGCCCATTCAGATCTAAATATTTTAGGATCAACTCCGGCTAATTTTGCTTCTTCATCAGGAATTCTTACTAATTTGTCTCTTATTTCTCCTGGAAATAATCTTCTTTTTCCAATTCTAAAAGTTGAAGGTTTTTCAAGTTTTATTCTTTCTTGTTCGCATTGACAATAAGGACATTTTTTTGCATCTTTTGCTCTTTTTAATCTGTCTTTTATTGTTTTATATTTTACCATATCTTTTTCTTTTACCATAAGCTTATGACATTCAGAACAATAACATCTTAAAAATAATTCAATTATATTAACATATTTTATATGAATAACAGGACGAGCAAGTTCAATGCTTCCTGGGTGTCCTAAACATTCTTTTAAACGTCCACCACAAGTTCTGCATCTTACTCCAGGGTCAATAGCACCTAATCTTAAATCCATTAATCCACCATCAACAGGATATCCATCAACATCATAAAGTTCAGGAGTTATTATTTTTGCTTTTGATATTTTTTTAATCTCGTCTGGACTAAGGAAAGTGAATTGCAGACTGTCAACTTGTTTTCTTATTGGTTTTGGCATTTTATTCTTGTCCTCCATTTATATCATATTGTGAATTAAATCCAGGTTTATAATCTCCAACTGCTGTTAAAGCTGATAATGTGTCAGGGCCGAGAGGTTCAGATGTTTGTCTTATATTTCTAACAAAAGTTTCAATTGTTTTTTCTTTTAATCTTCTTGATTCTAAGGGTCCTTCTCTTCCTTGAATATCTGCTATTTGAATTTTCTCTATTGTAATATTATTTCTTCGTGCATACCATCCTAAACTTTCTTGTTCCATTTTATTCATATTTATTTTTTAAATTAAATTTAGTTCTAATGTGAAGGGATTGAATTTCATCAACTAATAACTTGAATGCATATGAAATTTCAATAGGCTCAATCTCCTGGCTGTTGCACATTGGGCAGATTAATTTGTTTCTTATGTTATCCTCAATTGCAACACTTCCGCATTTTGTGCAGATGTGCAAAATAACTTTATCTGAATCATATCTTTCTTTTAATAGTAAAGAAGCTCCGTGAGCAACTAAAGCCTGCTGTTCCATTTCCCCTAATCTTAATGCACCACCTTTTGCTCTTCCTTCAATTGGCTGTCTTGTCAATAGTGTAACTTTTCCAGATGCACGAGCATGAAGCTTATTTGAAACCATATATTTTAGTTTTAAATAATACATATTTCCAACATAGATTTTGACATTCATCATTCTTCCTGTAACTCCATTATACATTGTTTCTTTTCCATCATATCTAAATCCAAATTCTTTTAATTGAGATTCATAGTCTTCAATGTTTTGTCCTGAGAATCCGCTTCCATCCATTATTTTTCCAGATAAGCTCCCAACTTTTCCTGCTAGAAGTTCAACTAGATAACCTACTGTCATTCTTCCTGGTATTGAATGAGGATTAAAAATTACATCAGGTTTTATTCCCTTGGATGTAAATGGAACATCATTTTCAGGAATAATTGCACCAATAACTCCTTTTTGCCCGTGGGAAGTTGCAAATTTATCTCCGAGTTCTGGAATTCTTAAGTCCCTTGTTTTAACTCTTATAACTTTATTTCCTTGGCTGTCTTCTGTTACAAAAACAGCATCAACAACACCTTGTTCTTCTTGTCTTATTACAGAGCTTGCTTCTTTTTTTGCTTTTATTGAAATTTCTCTTACTTCAGAAAGGAATTTTGGAGGTGAGATTTTTCCAATAACAACATCTCCTGATTTTAATTGAGCTTCAAGATATGCTAATCCATCATCTTCTAAATATTTGTAGCTTTCTTCTGTCCTGTATCCTGAAACATCTTTTTCAGGAATGCATATTTCATCTCTTAAACCGCCAGCATAATTTAGTTCAACAGAAGTATATGGCCTGAAATAAGTGCTTCTTCCTAGTCCTCTTTCAATAGAGCCCTTGTTTAATATTAAAGCATCTTCAATATTATATCCTTCATGAGTCATTACAGCAACAATTACATTTTGTCCTGCTGGATGAACATTTAGAGTATCATAAATAAAAGTTCTTACAATTGGTTTTTGAGGATAGTGAAGAATATTTACATCAGTGTCAATTCTACAGTGGAAATTTGCAGCATACAAACCTAAGCCTTGTTTTTGTGTTTTGCTTCCTCTTATTAATCTTGAATTCTGATCATAGTTAACAAAAGTAACTAGAGAAGTTACTACTCCAAGCAGGTCTGTCTTGTCAATTTCTAGATGAGTATTCTGATTTGTAATATCTTTTTCTTCTAAAGCAACAAGTGCATTCTCTTCTTCAGCAGTATCAAGGTATTCAATAATTCCATTTTGTATTAAATCGTTCCATTTCAAATGTTTTTCTCTTAATATTTTAATATGCTCTTCAGTTAATCTTGATTTTCCATTTTCAACAATTATTAAAGGTCTTAGAACTCTTCCTACTTCTGTTGACAATAAGATATTATCAAAAGATTTATTGTATCTAATGCTTAATTCAATTGGAAATTCACAATTTCTTCTTTTTTCTTTCAGTTCTTTTATAATGTAAAAAGGATTTTCAACACCTCCAATAAATCTTCCATTATAGAATATATCCTTTCCGTTTTCCATTTCTCTTTTCATCCCAATGCTTGTTAAATATTTTATTAATTTTTCTTCATTTAAATCTGCTCTTGTTGAAATTTTTGCTAAAAGCGCCAAGTTTTTTCTTAAGCCTATTTCAGTTCCTTCAGGAGTTTCAACAGGGCAGAATCTTCCATAGTGAGTTGGATGCAGTGTTCTTGCTGCAAAATTTTCCTGTTCTCCTGGAAGCATTGAAGAAACTCTCTGCAATTGAGAAAGAATAGCAAGATAATTTGTTTTATCCATGTTTTGAGTAACTCCTGTTCTTTCTCCAATCCAGTTTCCTGTGGCTATTGCACTTTCAACTCTGTGCGTGAATAATGTTGATTTTGCAATTGTTTTTATTGAATAGAATTTTTTCCTCTTTTGAATTTTTTGCAATGAATGCTGAATATCCCTCAATAAAATATTCATATTTATCCTAAATAAATCTGCAAGCAAATCTCCAGACATTCTTACTCTTTTATTTGCATAGTGGTCTTTATCTGTCAATGTGTTACGGTTTTCCTTAGCTGAAAAAAATTGTTTTATAAATTTGCATAAAGTAATTGCCTTTTCAGTTCTGTCTTCTTTTTTTAATCCAATATGAGGCAAGAAATAGGAATCAAGCCTTTGTTTTATTCTGTCAAGAATTTCTTTTTCTGTTCCCTGAAGAGAAGTTTTTTCAGAGATAGCGAGCATTGCGTCCTTTTCATTCTGAACATTTGCAAATTCATATAAGTTTACAATCAGGCTATCATTTTCTTTTCCAATAAGTCTTGCAATGTCACTTTCTTTTGTCAAACCTAATGCCTTTAAAATTATTATAACTGGAATATTTTTGAATCTTGAGAAGCTTACTTCAACTATTCCTTCATTAGTATCTGTTATTGATATTGGAATTCTATAACTTCCTCTTTTTGAAAATAATCTAAGCATTATTTTTCCTTTTGATTTTTCAATAAAAGGCTGATTTTCAGCTAAATCTTCTGTCATTACAATAATTCTTTCATTTCCATTTATTATGAAATATCCTCCAGGTTCTAGAGGGTCAATGTAGTTTTCTATCAGCTGTTCTTTTGTCATTCCAAATAAATTGCAAACTTCACTTTTGACAATAACAGGTATTTTTCCAATTTCAACATCATGGCTTTCTAATTGATCCTGTTGTCTTACTGTTATTTCAACATTTAGAGGAGCAGAGTAAGTTAATCCTCTTATTCTTGCTTCTGCAGGAGTTATAAAATGAGAGCTCCCATCTGCTTCAACAATCTGAGGCTTTCCTACTTTTATTTTTCCAAGTTTTATTTCAATCTCTTCTTTTGGCATTGATTCATTTAGTTCGTCGATTATTTCTTGCATTCTATGATTAACAAAATTATTAAAAGAAACTATATTAGATTCAACAAGGCTATGATCTTCTAAATATTTTTTTACAAGTAAGTGTTCTTCTTTCTGTTGTTCTTTTTCAATATTCATTTTTGTTTTCTTGTTTATTATTTAATTCTTAAATTTAATTAAACGCTGACAACTCTATAGTAAAATGTTTTTTTACCCTCGATTGCTCTTTCTATTTTGATTAAATCTCCAATCTCACAGCCTTCTGGCAATGCAGTATCAATAATTTTTATTTTTGGCAATTGTGAAAGAGAAATATTAAGTTCAGAAGTAATTTTTTTTATTTCTTCTTGGCTAAGTTTTGTGTGTTTTGGCTGTAGGATGTGCATTTTAGGATTTGGATAATTATGTCACGAATAAAGGTGATATTAATGCGGTTTTTTTAAAATGCTATAATTTCCTTTACGACATTATTTACAATTATTAATAAGTCTAAATCTGGCTTTATAAATCTTTTGATTTTTTTAG
>JAVHOF010000126.1:0-2025 GCA_036169915.1 Candidatus Pacearchaeota archaeon
ATTAAAAGAAGGATTAAAAATAAAAAAAGGACAAAAATTGTCTAAAAAACAAAATGTTGATAATTCAGAAAATCAAAGTATAATTTCTCTTTATTCTGAAATTCTTAACGAAACAACCGATGCAATTCAAAAAGTAGAATATCAAAGTATAATTGATTTATACAATGAAATGAACCAAACAGAAACTTTTGAAAAAGGTGGTAACATTGATTTGCCCGATGTTTATGCTTATCAAGATAGCCATGCAGAAAAGATTGTTAGTAACTCATGGAATGGAGCAGGTGGAAATTATTGGAGATATAAATTTGAGAATGCTGGCGATGTACTACGTGAATTAGGAAAATACTCACATGGACATTTTGATACAGGTTATATTTACGAAAAAATAAACAAAATAGAAACATTTATAAAAAACATAACAACTAAATTTGTTCATCCTGACGACAAATATTCACAAATGGTTGAGAATAATAAAGAGAATTTGAATGAATTAAAACAAGCATATATTAATCAACCTGTAAATACAGTAGCACAAGAAAAAGCACGAATATTAGTGCTTAATCTTATTTCTAATAATTTGAAAGAAGCTCAAAATCAAATTGATTATTTTAATAATTTTAGAGGCAAAAGTGATTATGATGAACAAACTGGATTATATTTAGAAAATAATAAAATGATTAACAAGTATAAACATGGTGGGAATATTAAAATACCTGATAATCTAACAGAATTACAAAAAAGAGAATTACAAAAAATTAATGATAATTACGAAATTGAAGTCAAAGAAAAAAGTATTGCATTAAAACGTGCAATTACAGAAAAAAATAATGTAGCAAATAGGGTATTAAATCGTTGTGGATTGTTTGGCGACACCGAAGCAAATCCAAAAGATATTCCTTTATTTGAAACTAAATTAGAATGTAATGATAGCACATATAATGCTTCATTAAAACCTTATACTGATAAGATTAAGTTTATTAAAAATGGAATAAACAACCTTGATAAAAACTTACAAAAATCAATACAATCTATTGTCTTACAAAAAGAATTAGCGTTTATGAATAAAGGCGGAAATATTGAAAAAGAGGAAATAAAAAACTATATATCGGAATCCAAAAGTGAAGCCGAAGATGCTGGGTATAAACCAGTAAAATTTGCCACAGTAAAGATTAAAAAAAATGAATGGAAGGTTTATAAAAATAGAAAATATCCCCAAAAGTATTTTATTGTAATACCGATTTTTTATGTTATAAAAGAATTAGATGGTTCACCTATTATTTATGAATTATATATAGATGCAGAGGAAGCAATGAAAGATTATGAAGAAGAAATACACGACAGCGATTATGAAAAAGGTAAAAATATTTATCATGTTCAAATTGTTGTTTTTAAAATTGATTTTGATGAAGATACGAAAGAGTTTTCGGCAGATTACATTGATTTGAAAAAAGATTTTAAGACATTAACAGATTGGGAACAGTATGATTTTAATTACGATGCCAACCCTGCCGAAAAAGAAAAGGAAGAAAGAAAGGAAGAAATAAAGAAGGAATTTGAAGAGTATATTGAAAAAAAATACAAATTTTTTGCCGATAAATACACAAGAATTGATTTGGCTGAATATTATGGAGTAGATAAATATTTGCGAGATAATAAATTACTTCAAAAATATGAAAGTCATGAAAAAATACAGCGGATAATCTTGCGAATTGCCGACCACCAGTCAAATACTTATAATTTTTCAAGTTATGATGATATTAATGACAATACATATATCATAGACGTTGTGTTTCAAAGTGCCTATGACAGAGATGAACAACAGCAAAAGTTTTCTGGAAACAGAAACCAATCCACCGAAGCAAGATTTAAAAACTTTGAACAAAATATTTTTAATGAGGACGATTATTTAAGTGATGTAACAGAATGGTTTGATGATATTATTTATAATATTTTAACTGATTACCAAGATTATATGAGAGATGATTTTGGCATAAAAATAAACGGAATTGATGATTATGAAATTAT
>JAVHOF010000127.1:0-2018 GCA_036169915.1 Candidatus Pacearchaeota archaeon
TAGATATATGTATTGTAAGGAGGATAGTTTAGTCCGGAATCACCCTAATCACCATGAGTTATTATGAAAAATTAATAGCAGATGGTTATCGTCCTCGAGGTTATTTTCATAGAATAGATATAGCAGATGCAATAGATAATGATGTAAGAAAAGGTATGGAAAAAATTGTACTTGTTCCAGCATATTTAGTTCCTGAAGCAATTGAAAATCCTAGTATACATAAGGATAAATGTCTAAGAGTTAAAAATGAGTATTATGTAAGATTTGGAAAATATTTAAGGGATTGATTCATAATAATATTTAAATAGTTAACATGTTTATTATTAGAATGAGATTTGAAGATTTTGTCGGGTTTACATTTCCGTTTAATAGATCAACTAGACTGTGGAATTATGCAAAACAAAAAACAACTTGTTTTAGACATACTTTTATGATAGTTTATGATAAAACTGATGAACTGCAAAAAGCTTTAGCTAAAATGGTTGCTGGGTCATGGGCAAAAAATGATGAATTTCCTTATCATTTTTTTACATATGGAGAAGCTGCTAGCTTCTGCCAAATGATTGATGAAGAAAATAAAAATAGGGATTGTATATATTATAATCATTTTATCACTACACAACCTTGATTTTCTTAGGATTTATCACTACAAAACATAAGGTTTTTAAATGCAGAAACTTGTTAGCAAAGATTAAAAGTTTTTGTCTGGACTAAAAGCTTAAAAACCCTTAAGAATTATATAAATAATGAATGCAATTCAAATTGAGGTCCTTCTGTTTATTATTTTTATTTTATGCGGAGGAATTTATCTCATAGGCAGAAAGAAAAACATAGACTTACTTAGATGTGTAGGTAAAAAAGGTTTTCTTCTTTCTTTAGTTCTAATGATAGTAGAGAGCTTTATTTTAATGAGAAGAGGCTTTGAGATTTAAAGTTTTTTCTTTGATTTGTGCTGAAACTTCTTCTTTATATCTAAAATCGTGCAACATTTTATGATGGTTAGGGCATAGTCCAATCATATTTTCTTCAGAATTATTAAGATGATCTTTATCAATGTGATGTAAATCAACTACTTTATCAAATCCGCAGATTAAACATTTTGAAGTTATTCTTTTATAAGTTTCATTATCAATATTATGTAATCTTCTCCTTTGAATTGCTTTTGATATTTCTAAATGAAATACATAATTATAACATCCAGGACAATATCCCTTTGCTTGATGTTTCATTAATCTATTACACCTCTTACAGATTCTTTTTTTAGGAATCCATGATAATTTTTTATAACAAGTAATACACATGCCTTTTGCATGTTTAATACATTCTCTTCCACAATTCAAACACTTGCTCTTTTCCATTAAAATAAGAATAAATAATTTCTTTTAAAACTTTCTTTTAACTTTAAAGTAGTTTCTTACATAAAATATACGAACTACCGCCATTATACCTTGTGCGAACTTCTGCAAGGGGAAATGTTATTGATAAAAACAAGAGCTTTTAGAAGGCTAAAAACATGGGTTTTTTATGGGTTATAGGGTTTTGTATGGTTGGAAATTATTGGAATTTTTACCCAATTATAGTAATCTCCTAATTTAGATATAAACATTTAAAAAACCCTTTTTGTTTTTCTTAAAATGGAAAATAGAGAAAGTTATACTCCTGAAGATGTTGCTAGAATCTTACTTTTTTATGATCGTTTCTATACAAATGTAACAAATGGTAAATGTGGAGAACTTGAATCTATCCTAGGAAACATCCCGCCTAATATTAGAGAGATTATACAAGAGAGAATAGAAATGTTAAAGGGTTATGCAATAATAAGAAGCGTACCTATGGACTAAAATACTAAATTTTTTCTACTTCCTTAATCCTCGCCCCCAAAACCCATAACATTCTCAATTGTGTCAAAAAATTAGGTTAGCATTGCTTCCTAATTTTTAGTTTATCAGAATCCACTTTTACTCCCTACAAATTTATTTTTTTTCTTTTTTATTATTTTTAAACACTACTTTATTCAT
>JAVHOF010000128.1:0-4384 GCA_036169915.1 Candidatus Pacearchaeota archaeon
CATCCAAGCCGCACTTCGTGACGACTTGGTTTTCTTGCTGAAATATTATAAATGAAAGGCGAATGATGGATGTTTTAGATAATAGAAAAGAATTATATTTATATGAAACATTAAGAATACAATACGAATTTAATGGAGAATTTAGTACGCACATTACAGATTTTTATCTTCCAGAAAGAAATTTAGTAATAGAAACAAAGGGGGAGTGGTTTCAAAAACGTGATAAATTAAAATTAGAAGCAAAAAAAAAGGCAATATTATCTGCTGGATATTATTATATAGTAGTTGGAAAAAAAGAATTAAAACAATATGAAAATGAAAAAATCGAGGCTTAGCTCAGCTGGTTAGAGCACTACACTGATAATGTAGGGGTCCCAGGTTCAAATCCTGGAGTCTCGACTAAAATATGGACATGTATGTCAGTTGGTTAGACGGCAAATCTGATAAATTTGAGGCCGAAAGTTCAAATCTTTCCTTGTCCACAAAAAATAGAAAATAGTATGCGAATACGAATAGAAATACGAATACGATAATGACCAATGGCTATATTGCTATTGGTAAAATAGCGGTGTAGCTCAGTGGTCAAGAGCGCCAGGCTTATACCCTGGGAAGCAGTCGGGGGTTCAAATCCCTCCATCGCTACAAATAAAATAAACTTTACAATACTGTGGGGTTTTAGAATCCCTTGGGCTATTTATATTATATGATAGTCCAAGTCTATAAAAACAAAGAAAAAGGTAGAATTATGTTTCTCAGTAAAGCATATCAACATAGAATAGATTTTTATGAAGGATATGAACTTGTAGAAGAATTAGAAGGCGAAACATGGAATGAGTGTATGGAAAAAAGTAACTACTTTTTAATCGTTTAATGAAGGAGCATCTCTTGCAGTCATAGCCTGCATAAATAATGTGTTACCATCAAATTTTTTAATTTCTTCTCCTACTTTTTCTATATAAACTGGGAACTTTTCTTTTGTTAACAATACTTTATCCCCACTTCTTTTAATTAATACAGGTCTTTCTGGTGTGTTAAAAATTTTATCTTCTCTATTTTTGGGAAATTTAACTATAACATATGGATTTTTGATTGAAGAAATCATCCCCCATCCGTAAGTTGGAATAAATACTAAACCATTAACTTTAAAGCCTTTTAATTTAAGGGGTCTTTTTTCTGGTCCTTCTGTTGGGTTTAAAGTTTTTCCAGCAATTAATTTAAAGTCTTCATTGTAAATTCTACGTATTTCATATGAAGTTGGAAAAGTTTCTTTTCTTGTTTCAACATTTTTTATAAAAGCTGACTTCATATATTTTTTTAAATTTTCATCAGCATCTATTGAACTATAGAATCCAAAATCATAGAAAGTATCTTTGTATATGATTACAAAAAGGGAATCAATACCAAAAACTGCACTACTTGGAATAACATTTGACAAAGAGTCTTTTTTGAAATATATTTTTTTATAATCTCCAAATTGTAATGCATTAAATGTTCCTAGTTTATATAAATACATGGTGCTAGCATTAAATGCAAATATGCTTTTATCTTTTGCGGGGTTTCCGATTCCAGGTTTATGAATTAATTTATTTTTATCGTCTGCAGTATGAGAAATGTTTTGTAAAGCTCTTATACTTTGTAAAACTCTAGAATTTATTTCGCTTTTTATTTCTCTTCCGTCAGTAGCAAAAGGTTGTAATCCAGGTTCCAATGTTCTATACCCAACTTCAGAGTTTAAAATAGAGTCTTGAATTGCTTTTATTACTTTATATTTTCGTTCTTGAGTTTCAAAAACTGCCTCAACCGCTTCTTTTATAAGTTTTTTCAAGTAATCTTTCATTTTGAATATTTTTCTATAAATATTCTATTTTTTTAAACATTGTGAACTTGAAACAAAAAAATTTTTTTCTCGTATAATCAAATAAAAAATTGTAGTTGTAAAAAAACAATAATATGAAAAGCGATAGAATGGTGGCTTTAACTGGGGGAATTGGAAGTGGTAAGACTTTTATTTCTAAAATTTTCGAAGAGCATGGAATTCCAGTTTTTAATTCTGACAATTGTGCAAAGTGGGTAATGATTAGTGAACCAAAAATCATTCATGAACTAAGTTCTGTGTTTGGGTCAGATATTTATATTGACGGTAAGTTGAACAAAGAAAGAATGGGAAACATAATTTTCTTTGAGCCAGAAAAAAAAGAATATCTTGAAGAATTAATATATCCTTATATTCTTAAAGAATTTTATGATTGGAAATTTCAAAAATTATATAAAGAAAATTATCCATTTGTAATGTTGGAAAGTGCTGTATTAATTAAAGGAAATTCTTATAAACTTTTTAATTATGCTGTTCTGGTGGATGCTCCGATTAAAATAAGAGAAGAAAGAATTATGGCAAGACCAGGAATGACAGAAAAAAAGATGAGAAATATTATGAGACAGCAAGACTACCCAACATATGTTAATCAAAAACTTACACATGCTGGAATAACTGTTTATAATATTTTTAATGATGGAAAGTTTGATGTAAAGAAGAAGGTGGAGATTTGTGTTGATTCTTTTAACGATTATTTTAGAGAATAATTTTCTCATTAAGACGGCTTTTAGATTTTTTTTAATATTTATAATTAACAAATTCTATTAGCTATGATTATAAAAAACAACACACCAAAAGAGAAAACCTTATACTACAAAGTGGAAGGTAAAATTTTTCATGTGGTTATTCCTGCATACGGACAATCCGCAGATATTGAGGCGATAACTCATATTGACCAACTTCAGTTAAGTACTTATGAAAGACGTTTAAGACATATAGAAACTCATTTTGGAAAATCTTTTAGCAATCCATTCTCAGTTCCTGGTGACAGTGAATTTCCTGGTTTCCGCTTAACAGCATCTGTTATTGGAAATTATCCTGGAACTTTAACACCAGCTTCAATTTCTATTTCAGAAGGAGACAATGCAACATTTACTCTTGTTTTACCACCAAGTAGTAGAACAATTACTATCATAGAATCTACTCCAACATTAGGAACGGTAACTCCAAATGGAAGTACTGTTGTTACATCTGTTCCAAGTTTGTCTACATTCACAGATAATGAAATAAGTAAAATGTCCGCTTTAACTTACGTTGCTAGTGGAACATCTGCTTATACAATAACAAATATGGCTTCAGCTCATACATTGCAAGCTTCTTTTGATGTAACTACAACCGCTAAAACTTTTTCAATGACTTCAGCCGCTGTTCAAATTCCTATAACTGCATCAGTAGTAAGTGGGGGAACAATGACTACTGCATCTGGACAAACGTCAGCAACAACTATGACTTATTTGAGTGGCATTACTTTTAATGGAAATAGTTTCTTAAATTCTGTAACAGGAACTTTATCTGGTTCATCATCTTGCGCTATAAGTGGAATTACTGCTTATACAAATACATTATACATTACTTATGGATATGTGCCAACAGCTACAACTATTACAATGTCAGCTTCAACAAATGAACAAACTCCTTTGAGAGTGTTCACAGTAAATGGCGTTGATAGAATTGGTGCTGTAACTGGTGCTGTATCTGGAGAGTCATTCTATTCATTAGTAATGACATCTACAACTGCACAAGTTGTGTCAGCTAGATTCTACTCTGGAATATAATCTTAAGACAATTATTTAAAATATAAACCCCCAACTTTAAATTGGGGGTTTTTTTTTATATTTATAAATAAAAAAAAGTGGAAATAAAAGCTTATCACGGTTCCAATCACGAAATAATTAAATTCTCTGATGAATTTGCAGGTGGACCTAAGTCCATTGATGCAGAGGGGCCTGGAATATACCTTACAAATTCCAAAGATAATGCTGCAATGTGGGGAAAATATACTTATGAATTAATTCTATCTCCGAAAAAGTTTATTACCAATATGAAGCCAGCTTCTAAAGCAAATAGAGTAGATATGAAGAAGTTTCTTGATATGATAGATGATGAAGATTATGCAAATAATTGGAGCCCAAATATAGAAACGGATAAATTAATGGCTATAAATGAAGCAATAAAATATAACGATACAGAAGACGAAGTATGGCATTCTTTAAGAAAAGAACAATATAATGGGTCACCCCAGGCGTTTATGCGTGCAATAAGCAAATTAGGTTATGACATGATGACCTTAAAAAAGGATTTTGATTTTGAAGATGTTGATAAAACATATCATTACATAGTTTATAATCCAAAAATAATAAAAATTATGGGAGTTGAAAGAAATTCAATAGAAAAAAATGTAAAAAAAGCTATAAGAAAACTAATCAGAGAATCAATTGATAGATTATTAAGTTCTGGGAAAAGAGTAAAAGCCATTTTAAGAACAAAAGGAGCTTATAAAATTTTGGATGA
>JAVHOF010000128.1:4484-9502 GCA_036169915.1 Candidatus Pacearchaeota archaeon
AAAATTTTGGATGAAGAAATAAATAATATTTCAGAATTTGAAGTTGGAAAATGTTATCAATATTCAGAGCTGCCAGATGATGTTACAAATGACGTAGAAGTTCAATTTAAAAAATATGGAGATAGTTCTTCATATGATGATAATAAATACGATGGTAATCCAGAAGATTATGAATACTGTTTTAAGCTTTTGCCCCCCAAAGAAATCACAAAACATCTTCCAATGGTAAAGACTTATATAAAAGAATATAAAGAAGGTGATAAAAATTATTTAGAGAGAATCATAGCCTCAATAAAAGAAGAAGGTTTAAATTATCCTGCTGTTGGAATGGAAGGAAATCATAGAGGTGCGATTTTTTATCTATTAAATAGACCATTGCCTTATTTGGAAATAAAATATTCAAAATATTAAAATGAAAAATCTTTTAAGAAAATTAATTAGAGAGTCAATTGATAAAGTATTGGATGAAGATGCAATGAAAATGTCTCATTTACCAGAAGGCACAGGACTTTTCATTAGGGAAATAAATTCTGGTTATGATTTAGTTTTGTATAATCCAAAATTAAAAAACGTTTATGCTATCATTACAATTGTTTTAAGAGAAGCTGAAAATTATTTTGTTGCTGGTGTTGCTGCCGAAAGAGGCTTTGGTCCTTTTATATATGAATTAGCAATGATGCACATCAACAAAGAAGGAAAAGGATTGATGCCAACAAGAGATGGGGTAATTAGAGGTGAGGCTTGGAATGTATGGAAAAAATTTTATGCAGCCAGACCAGATGTAGATAAAAAATCACTTTCTATTCTTGATAAAAATTATAATTTTAATATAATAGATGATATTTATTGGGAAAGTGACGAAGAAAAAACAGAAATTTATGATGAACTTAGCCCAAAAGATAAAGTTTATGTGAATATATTTAATACAGCTTTCTTTCTGGCACCAAGTGCTGAATATGAAAAATTAAAAGAAATTGCAAGCCAATGGACAAAAAATGGTTTTGATAACGATATTGCAATTGAGGCTGGAGATGAATTTTGGCAAGAAAAATACGGTTTATAATAAATTATTTTATGGCCGACATTATATATAAAAATAAGTCTGAAAATCAATAAGATAAAAAATAATCGTGAAAAAACTTGCATTTGTTGTAACTTTTTTCATATCTTTGCGTAGAAATAGAAAAATCGAACTATTTAATAAAAAGAAGAATTATGAAAACTTTATCATTGTGTTTATGTCTCTTACTATCGAGTTGCTCCCAAGGCAAGTTGGAGTGGGATACTATTGCATAATGTGAAGTATACCAATAAACTTAAAACGGGAGCAGTCTAAAAAACTTGCTCCCGTTTTTTGTTCTTTAAAATATTGAAAAAATGTCCCCTTAGCCCAATTGGTAGAGGCATCAGGTTTAAACCCTGTTCAGTGTCGGTCCGAATCCGACAGAGGATACAAAAGCACAAGTACCAAAGTGGTTAATGGGGCAGCTTGCAACACTGTTATTCGGGGATTCGAATTCCTCCTTGTGCTCTTAATGCGGGTGTGGCCGAAATGGTTTAGGCGGCAGTCTTAGGAACTGCGGCAAACATTAGAAACAATGCAGGTTCGATTCCTGTCACCCGTACAAAAAACGTTTTTTGAATAGTAAACATTTATTTTATTTTGCAAACGTGCTTGCTTTAAAGAAGGATTAAAAGAAAAAAAATGTGAAGAATGTGGACAAACAGGAATATGGAATGGGGAAAACTTAGTTTTTGAATTAAAACACATAAACGGAATCAATGACGATAATAGAATAGAAAATTTAAAGATTTTATGTCCAAATTGTCATAGTCAAACATCAACATTTAGAGGGAGAAAATTAAAAAACCCTAAAGAAAATAAAAAAGTAAAAAACATTATTGCTTAAAATGCGGAAATGAATTTAGTGGGAAAGGGAAAATGTGTATAAAATGCTCTGCGATAAACCATAGAAAAGTAGAAAGACCAGCTTATGAAATTCTTTTAAAAGAGATAAAGGAGAATAGTTATTTAGCTGTTGGGAGAAAATATGGAGTTTCAGATAATGCAATAAGAAAATGGATTAAAAACTATGAAAAAGAAATGAAAAATGCTTCGATGGCGTAACAGGTAGCCGCACCAGTTTCAAAAACTGGCGCTGAAAGGCGTGGGGGTTCAATTCCCCCTCGAAGTACAAAAAATTGTAAGTTATGAAAATTAACATTAAATATACAGAGAGAAAGCATTACAAAGATGCATCAGACGGTTATCGTCAATGGAGATTTCACTTTCACAGATATAAATATGTGAGAGGATTTGTAATGAGAATTTTTGGATGGTATTTTAATGTAAGAGAAAATAATGCAACTGCAAAGTTGATTGAAAAATTTAAAGAAAGTGGAAAAAATGGAATTGATAACAAGAAAAATAGATAGATGGGATGCTGTAATTTCTTATGATGAAAAAGAAAAAATATTTGTAATTGTTTATGCTGGGAAAGGTGGAGCGATTGTAAATGACAAAAGTTATAAAAAGGCAGAGGAAAAGTTTATAAGAGGAATGAAACTTTCTGAAACTATAAGAAAATTCTTTATATATCGTAGATTAATAGCAAAAAAGTGAGATAACTAGTAATATTTCATAAGTTATTTTATAAAAATGCTACTATGGTAGCAATTATGAACAAAAATGGGTGATATTGCTATTGTGGTAGCATATTGCTTAAAATGGGCAGATACGCTAATTGGCAGTGCGTACTGTTTTAGAAACAGTTGGTTGTGGGTTCGACTCCTCTCTGGCTACATGAAAAGGTTCAATGACATATTTAATTTTGAAAGTAACACTTCAAATTTTAAAGTTGGCTTTAAAGAGTTAACTTCAAAATATGGTTCTGACTATATTCCATTTTGCCAAGCTATGTGGCAGGCAAATGATGGAGTTATGACAGAAGAAGAATTTATGATAATGAATGGCAATATGCCAAAAGGTTTTTTTGAAAAGGTTGTTAAAAATAAAATGTGGATATGGCGTAATAGGTAGCCGCACCAGCCCAAGGAGCTGGCGTTGAAAAACGTGGGAGTTCGATTCTCCCTATCCATACAAATATTTTGGTAGCATCTTAACTAAACTGTTGCCAATTTATAGGTTTTGTCTGGAATCTCCAGATGATTTACACGCAAGTATAATTTTGGTACAACATGCAGGACTAATTTTGGTACAACATACTATAATAATTTTGATGTATGTTGTAACCTTTTTAAAAAGTTTACGTATAAATTAACAAATTCGGCTTCGTGGCTTGTGAGTTCCTGGTAAAACTCGTTTACCCTTCAGATAAGTTCAGAACAATAAGCTTGTCCCTGCATCCTAGATGGAAGTTGAATTATAGCAAGGTGAAAGAAGGGAATCTCCCCATACTTGCGAAAAAACGAAAGTTGCCTCCATATTTACGAGATATGGGGGTTTCGTTTTTTATAGAAGTTTTTCGTCTACTAATTTTATTAAAAACTCACTCCCTCCTGTCCCAGATATTAAGAAATCATTTTCATTTTCTAAGTTATAAAATCCATATACATAGGTTGGGCATTTTATTATAAATTTCCAAGAAATTCCATGGTCTTGTGATTTTAAAACATATCCAAATACAGTAATAGCTAGTACTGTTTTTGAAAGTGGTAAATAATGAAATTTTCTAACACCTCCCATTATTGCATTCTTATATTGCATATTCCAAGTGTTTCCATCATCTGATGATAAAAATATTCTTCCCAATGTAGTCCCAACAAGAACGTGACCGCAGTCAAGTGCTTTAATACTATTTGCACTTATATTGGTGCCACTTAAGAATGTTTTTTGAACAAAATTATTACCATTGTCAGTAGATATGTATGTAGTTCCGCTTGTAGAGCCTAAGTAAATACCATTTCCGCACATACTAAGAGAGCTTATAGCATTTGTAAAACCTGTTTTTTCTGTCCATGTAGTTCCAGAATCATTTGAATAAACAGCTCTTTTTGTACCGCTTCCTACCGCCCATATTTTCCCATCACCAGCCATGTCTATATTTGCTGAATATGTAAACCCAGCATTTGTTTTTGTAGATAAATTTTGAAAACCATTTGATATCCTGGTAATTTTCGTGGTTGCATTTTCAGTTGTATAAATATTATTTCTATCTATTATTAAACATCCCTCAATATTTGATGTTGTTATATGACTATAATCTCTCCATGTTTGTCCATAATCTTCACTTAATCTAGCCCAACCATCATCTCCAGCTTGAAAAAAGAATTCATCAACTTTCCCTCCAACCAAATAAGTGCAAGCAGAGGAAATGAGCGTTGTTGATGTAAGTCCGTTAAATCTATTGAGAAAAAACCCACAATCTCCGTCAGCAGTGTAAATTTCATCTTCAGATACTGCACAAATTGCTAATCCATCTGCGCTTCTGTGCATTGGAATTAAATTACTCCATGTTACTCCACTATTTGTGGATTTCATGCAGTTTTGTGTATCTGATATTAAAAAATGAATATTGTTATTTGATGGTAAAACGTAATAATCATATATTACGGAAGTGCTAAGTGTTGCAGGATTTGTTTTTGCCCAGTTTATTCCTCCATCTTCTGTATACATGATTGTTTTTAAGGCGCCAGCAATCCAACATTGATTTTCGTTGATGATATTTATTGCGAATAAATTAGCAGTTGTTATTCCGCCTGCTTTTTGACTCCATGTATTTCCTCCATCTTCTGTTTTTAATATAACTCCAAATGAGCCTACAGTCCAGCCTATATTGTTATCATAGAATTTTATATTTGAAAGTAGATAACTTGTAGATATAGATGGGGTATCTGCTGAAGTTATTACAACTTCCCAAGAATTACCCCCATTTTCTGTTTTATACAATTTATTTAATGGCGAATTAGAAACTCCAAGAAATATTTTATTAATAGATTTTGCATGTGAACTGACCCACTCACAGCAGAGCTGATGAGTGGGCTTCTATATATCACGC
>JAVHOF010000129.1:0-3751 GCA_036169915.1 Candidatus Pacearchaeota archaeon
AAACATTTGTATTTATATTTTGCATAATCTTGTTGATGAACTTAACAAGTGCATTGAATCAGGGTACATTAGAAATTAGTATTACAGGGGATAAATGCTTGCTAAGTTTTAGCAAGGGATGGAATTTTTTTTCATTTTGCAAAAGTCTTGAAAACAATGATCCTTCTGTGGTTTTTTCATCAGTAGAAAATAAATACAGGTATGTTATGAAGTGGAATCCATTAAAACAGGAATTTGATATTTACAGCCCGAAATCATTGAGAAATCCAGTTCCAGATTTAAATGATGATGAAAGTTATTTTATTTATTTTTATAGCACAGATAATCTGGAAGTAGCTGGTTCTTCTGCTACAAGTGAACTAAGGAATTTAGTAATGGGATGGGATGCTCCTGGATATCAACTAGAGACTTCAACACCAATAACTTCATTGACTGAACCGATAAAAAATGATTATAGGTATATTATGAAATGGAATAATCTTAGGCAGGAATTTGATATCTACAGCCCTAAATCATTGAAAAATCCATTTGATAGTATTAATAAGGCAGATGGTTTTTTTATATATCCTTTAAAGGGGGTTAGTTTAACTATATGATAAAAAAATCAAGAGAACTAAACTTTGCAATTTTTTTGCTGGTATTTATAATTTTAATTGGATTGGCAAATTCAGAAGTTTATATGGGCACAAGCGAGGGATATATTTTTAATACTGAAAACCAAAATGTTTCTGATGCAAAAGTAGTTGTTACTGTCAATAGGTGCAGTGTTGGATGTTCTAGAGAAACTAGTTCTGAATCTTCTGGTTATTATATGACTGCTAATTTAAATCTTCCAAAGTTAGATTTGCTTAGTGTGTATGCTGAAAAAGAAACTGCTTTAGGCTTGGAATTTGGAACAGCAACTGGATCTTCAAATGAATTTCAAGCAGCTGAAATAGATGTAAAAATATGCCTTCCTCCTCCAGAGCCTTTTTTAATAAATAAATCAAGCACTCATAAAACCTCTGAAACCTTTGAATGGATTTCCTATGCAGATAAAAAAAATTATCAGGTTTATGATGAGTTTCAATTTGATTCTAATTCTTCAGTAAAATCAAATAATTATGGCAAAAAAAGCACTAGTGTTGATGGTTTAAGTTTTTCAAGCCACATTTGGAGGGTAAGAACCTGCAATAATTTCTGCTGTTCTTCATGGGTTTATAGCTCTATTAATGTTGGAAATAGTGCTCCTTCTCCCCCAGTTATAAAAAACCAATCAGATACTGCAATTCTTGGAAAAAAAACATTTGAATGGATTTCTGGAGCAGATCCTGATGGAGATTCTACCTATGATGAGTTTAAATTTGGGATACTTAACATGGAAACTGAAAAAGTAAGCCCTGCAACATCCCCTATAATTAGGAGTGTTCTTGGATGTCATTTTTATCAATGGGGAGTAAGAACCTGTGAAAAAACAATTTCTGGTTTGTGCAGTTTATGGAGTGAAGGAGGTTTTTTTGCATGCGGAATGCAATGTCCTGTGTGCACTTTAGTTGCAGGAACTGGTAATTGTCAAAGTGCTATTGAAACTGTTGTTATTGAAAATAGAACTACAAATATTGAGAGCTATCTTACAAATACCTTTTATTCATTATTTGTAAATTCTCCTCAATCAGTTGTTATTGGAGAAGAATTTTATTTAAAAGTTAGTTTTTCTACAACAGTAGATGCAAGTGATATTATTTTCAAAGTTGTGTCTCCATATTTTGAGGTTAATGATTTTGTTATTGGAGAAGTGAAGTCTATGAATGCTAAGTTCAATATGACTGGAAGAGCAAAACAGGTAAAACCTGGATTGTATCCTATGAATCTTGAGGTTTATTTAAAAGGAGTCAAAATAATTTCAGAGCCTGTTTATATTGAAATAAAAGAAGGAAAAATCTTGATTCCTTATGATAAATTTCCATGGATATTATTGATAATTCTTTTGATAATACTTATTTTCTTTTCTTATAAATATTTAAGGAAAAAATATTCTGAAACTTCATGATATGCAAAATTGAAAATCATATTTTTTAGGATAGGGTAGTCACTTTGAGTTTTCAATTTTGGAGCACAAGAAAATTCATTCAGAAGAATTTTCTGTGCAGAAACCAAGAAAATCTTCTTAGATTTTCTGGGTGTTCAGAAATAAAAAACTTCTGACATGTGGTGGCACATTGTTTTTTTGATTTTTGTATTTATAGGGAGTATTCATTTAATAAACATCATAAAAAGATATTTAAGTTATGATTTTTTAGTATTAATGAAATAAATTAAAGATAAAGATGTGAAAATGGCACTAGATTTTTTAAATACAGATGAAAGCGAAGCTCCTCCTGATGTTGGGCGAGAAGATGAGTATGAAGAGAAAAAAAGAAAAGAAAAAGGAGAGAATATTTCAGGTTCTGAAAAAAAAGCAGAGGAGCTTGGAAAAACAGGAAACAAATTAATAGGGCAAATAGAAAGCGGAAATACAGAAATTTCTGCAAATTCTGCTGTTTCTAATGATGTTTCAAGTGAAAAAACAAGATTTGAATTTGAAAAAATCAATGCAAAAATAGAGGCAAATAATGCATTTTTAAAAGTAATGAATGAAAGATTTTCAAATGTAAATCAGCAGATAGGTGAATTAAGGGCAATGACCCTTTCTAATGAAAAATCTATTTCTAAATCAAATCAGGATTCATTAAGAGCAGTTGATATTGTCAAGGAAGTCCAACCTGATAAGCTAAGAGCTGATTTTCAAAAACTTGATCTTAAAATGTCTTCACTTGATGAGAAATTAACTGCAAATAAACAATATTCTGAAAGCTTAATGGAAGAATTCAAGGAAATAAAAAGAAAAGCAGGACTTTTTGACAGTCAGGAGGCAGTATTAAAACTAAATGAAGAGGTAAAAAAAGATCTTGTTGAACTGCAAAAAATGGCTGCGAAAGTCAGGCTTAATACTGATAAATCTGAGCAGATTTTTCTTGAATTGAGAAAAGGCTTTGCAGAATCTGAAAAAACTAGTCAAATTATCAGCAGTCTTGATAGTTCTTATTCAGGTTTGGGAAAAGAAGTGGAAAAATTAAAGCTTGATTACAGCAGTATATTAAGTCTTCAGGATTTTGAAGATTTTAAAAAGCATGTCAGTAACAAACTTGCTTTGTTTGAAAATAAGGTTTTGGAATTGGATATTATTAAGAAAGATAATGAAAGGATGATGGAATTGATTGAGAAAACTCTTTTGATTGCAAAAAGAAATCAAGATGATGTTGCTGATATGGCTATTGCTATTGGAGATGACAATGTCAAGAAAGTCGCTGATTATGAAGATGAGATATCATCTATTTTAAGAATAGTGGATGGCATTGCCGGACAAATTTCTGAGATAAAAGAAAAAGTAGGAATTGAAGACAATGAAAAAATTTTAGTTGAGCACAATGGTGAAAAAGTCATAGGCTTAGATAAAGTCAACTTGAAAAATGTTGAAGTTTCTCCTGAATTGTCAAAGCCTTTCATAAGAAAAAATAATATACCTTTTCCAAAGGCAGGTTTTTATGGAAGTCAGGATATTGATAGGCTTCTTGAAAAAGGAAAAAATCTGCTTATTTCTGGAAGGACTGAAGAAGCTAAGAGAATATATGCTGAAATAAGGAAGATATATAATCCTGAAAATAATCAAGACAAATCAAAGTATAAAAGAATAATGGAATTTTATAATTTAGTTTCAAATGTTTTTTATTGA
>JAVHOF010000129.1:3851-4286 GCA_036169915.1 Candidatus Pacearchaeota archaeon
AAAGTATAAAAGAATAATGGAATTTTATAATTTAGTTTCAAATGTTTTTTATTGAACTTAGAAAGATTTAAATACTTCTTACTATATTATATGTGTATGAATATTAGTAAGGAAGATTTAATAAGAATAAATAATGGTTTTGGAGGAAACCTGAGAAATGATTCTAGCTTAGACTATGCTTTAGATATGCAAAGAAACAATAAATTAGGAGATTATAAAAAATTAGCTTATTTGCTTAGGGCTATACTTGTTGACCATCCTTTTTCAGATGGGAATAAAAGGACTGCGATGTTTTTATGTTTAAATTTTGCAGAAGAAAATAAAAAACAAGTCAATAGAGATTTGTTGCTTGAACAAATAATTTCAATTGCAAAAAATAATATTAATGAAATAAGAAATATTGAATGGAGGATAAAGAATTGCATAAGGTAAACT
>JAVHOF010000129.1:4386-9431 GCA_036169915.1 Candidatus Pacearchaeota archaeon
CAAAATGGAACAAACCCTTTTATAAAAAGGCTTTACCCAAAAACTCAAAATGGAACAAACCCTTTTATAAAAAGGCTTTACCCAAAAACTCAAAATGGAAAGAAAAAAAATAAATCATATATTAAAAAAATATAAGGAACTTTTCGAAGCTTTAGAAAACTATGATAAAATAAGATATCTTCCAAGCAATAGGAAAAGGATAGATATAACTTTATCGGTAAGAACTTTAAATAAATTAAGGGAATTGAAAGAAAAAACTGGTAAAAGTATTTCAGAAATAATTGAAGAAAGAATGGAAAAATGTAATATCTAAAATGCTTCTTAAAAAGTTATTAAAATCTAATTTCTTTGTGTCTACATGAAAAGATTTATAAACATTGTAGACATAAGAATGTTATGGTATATACTGAAATTAGAAATATCAATGGAAAAAAATATTATTATAGAGTTATTTCTATAAGGAAAGGCAATAAAATTTCAAAGAAAAGATTATATTTAGGCTCTGAAATATCAGATTCTGAACTTATAAAAAAAGAAAAAATAGCAGATGAAAAATTGTTATCTAAAAAAATAAAATCCAATAAAGAAATTGAAAGAATCAAGTTTAAGATAATAAATATATTAAAGAAAAATAAAGTTAATAGGGCAGGAATCTTCGGCAGTTATTCAAGGGGAGAGCAAAAAAAAGACAGCGATGTTGATATAGTTGTGAATATTGATGATAAAAATATGAGCTTACTTGGTTTTATAGGTCTAAAGATGAAATTAGAAGATGTTCTAAATAAAAAAGTTGATTTAATAGAATACTCTGCGATTAAACCACTAATAAAAAATCGCATTTTAAATGAAGAAATAAAGATAATGTAAATTTAAATTAAATAGACAACAAATTCATATAATATGGAAAGAAATTTATATTTATTTATAGATGATATATTAAACAGCATAAAAAACATAGAAGAATTTGCAAAAAATTTAGATAAGGAAATGTTTTTTAAGGATAACTTGAGACAAAGCGCTATAATAAGGCAATTAGAAATAATAGGCGAAGCAGTTAAAAATATTCCGGATTCTTTTAGGGAAAAATATTCTAAAATACCTTGGAAGGAAATAGCAGGACTTAGGGATATTTTAAGCCATGCTTATTTTGGGGTAAATATTGATAGGATATGGAAAATAATAGAAACTGATTTGTCAAAACTTAAGAAAGAAATAAGCAAAATGAATATTGATAAACAATAAATATTTTACAACCCCATTTTATCTTCTATGCTTTTTATCTGCTTTTCTATTGATTCTCTTCTCATTGATGCTGGTTTTTTAGAAACATCTTCTTTTTTAAAGAAGTTTATCACTAATAATTTTTTGTATAAGATATAGATTATAAAGATAAGAACTGCGATTAAAATAATCAAAAACAACCAGGTTATTATCCATCCCCAAGAATCTATTTTTATAAAAGGCACTGCTTCTTTGATATTTTTTTCTACATTATCTATGCAATTATCTGCAGTTTTTATATCTTTTTCAGCGGTGACATATTCTTCTTTTTCAATATTTGATTTTATTTTTTCAATGATGGACTCACAAGTTTTTAAAAGATTTAGAACATTTTCTTCTGATGTTCTGTTTTTTACATTTTCAACTCTTTTATTCAATCTCTCAATTTCTTTTAGAAAATAATCTTTCATATTTAGAACTATTATTTTTCCAAGTTCTCTTTTTTCAAGCTCTTTTGTTTTAACAAGATAATTAAAACTATACTCTCCTATGAAATCAGTTATTAAAAATTTTATTTCTATATTTTTTGATTCTCCTGCTTTTAAAGATTTTATTGTTAATGGAGAAACAGTATAAAATTCTTTTGTCATTTTTTCAAGCTCTAATGATATATTTGTAAGTTCTTTTTCTCCTGTATTCTTTATTATTAAAAGTATTGTTTTTTCTATATTCTTTGTCAAATAGGTTTCTTTTTCAAAGAGTATTGTAAAGTTTGCTTTTTTTTCCACTAATTTTACTTTTGCTATTCCTCCACCACCTCCACCCCCAACTACCTCTGAAGGTGCTGCAGGACAGCTTCCACAGTCAGCAGAACAGGTTATACAAGATTCTCCGTTACTACAAGTTCTATCTCCACAAAAAGGAGCTCCTGTATAAGTTGTATTGAATATTTTATATGCACCTGCTGTTTCTGTTCCTGAATATTTTCCTAGAAAAGTTATTTTTACCTCGCCTATGTATGATGTTGAAGGGCTATAATATTTAGTTATGGAATTTCCACCAGCTACTGCAAAAGTTTCAGCTCCTGATTTTAACTGAGCATTTGTGTCTGTTCTTGTTAAATTCCAATTTAAAGTTAAATCTGATGAGCCAGAACTAGCATTGTTATGGACTATTACAGAAATATTTAGATGGTCTATGCTTGAATTATGAACTACAATGCTTCCAACATCAAATAATGCCCCTACTAATTTCCAGAATGTATTTGCATAATAATTTATAGAATTTTTTGTTGCATTAACTTTTGCCTCCCATTGCCCTGTTGTCTGTGACGAAGGCACTGAATAGGTGTAGTTGTAAATTCCTGTTTGTTTCTGGGTCATGTCAACAGGACTCACAATCATATTTCCTGAAGGGTCATATAGAGATATTTTCATAGAATCAGGAGTTGAGTATTGACCATTTAATGTAAAATAAGATTCTGCATAATAATTATCACTTGCTTGAACTTCTGGATAACCAGATAGTGTAACAAAGTAAACAGAAGTATTTGAGCTTCCTCCACCACCTCCGCCTACAGCTGAAGTGACATTTATTCTAAAATTAGAGCTGTTCCAAAAATTTCCATATTTGTCATGATAAGTTATGTTCAAAGTATAGTATGCTTCTGAAAGAGGAACAGAAACTATCCAGATTGCAGTTTTAGATTCAGTTGCTGTGAAATTTCCTAATGAATTATTTTGTGAATAATTTGAAATAAAAACAAATCCATCTGGAACATTTAGATATGCATAAATTCCTTTTAGAGCATCTGTTGCATTAAATCTGGAAGTTATTCTTATTAAAGATAATGGAAGAGCTATTGATGGAGCAGTTTCATTTTGAGAAGATGCATTTGGTTTACTTATTGAGAAGCTCTGCCAGATGGTTGTATCATTTATATTATTTAGAGTGTCATTTGCATAGACTTTGAATTGATAATTTCCAACTTCTGTTGCAATCCATGAAACATTATAAGTTAGTGCAGAAGTATTTGTCATTGTTAAATTTACCTGAGATGTTGAAGAATTTATTGAAACCCAAACTGTATTAAGATATGCGTCAGAAGCATTTGCATAAATATTTATTAGTTTTCCAGAGATTATATTTGAATCAATCCATTGGGCTGTTAGGTTTGGCGGAACATTATCTATTATACTTGTTATATTGAATGAAGAGCTTGAAGAAGCATTGGATAATGAAAATGTATCATTTAAAATTATTGTTAGATAATAAACTCCATAAATTCCAGAGGTGTTCCAGGAATATGAACAGTTATTTGTTGTTCTTGTGCTTGAATCTGCATCATAGCAGTAAGATGTTAAATTCAAATTTAAAACCACTGGATTTGCTGTTGAATTCTGAGATATTCCATAGTAAATTCCTGCTTTTAATAAATCTGCATCAGAATCAGAAACATTAAAACTGATTCTATAATTTCCTTGAGACTGGTTTATTTTTTCTCCTCCATTTGGCTGTGTTATTGAAATGTTTGGGGCATGATTCATGTAAAAATAACTTGAGTTTGTCAATGAGCAATTAGTGCTTCCTGAATCACAGACTGCAAAATAAAATAAATTTGTTCTGTTGTCTGTTTCATTTATTTTGTAGGTGCATGAAGATGGACTTAAAGGCTGCAATGGAACACTGCAGTAGGTTCTATCTTGGCATCCTGAAAAATTTATATTGCTTGAGTTGCAGACAAAGGCTTTTGCAGAATTTGATTCATAATCTGTCCATGAGATATTGAAAGTTATATTCTGCCCTATATTTTTTGGAGTTGTTGGAGAAGTGCCTGTTGTTATGATGTCTATTGTTGGAACTGCATTTGTAGTATAATCAATAAAAATTTGAGGTCTTTGGCTTTCTGTTGCTGAATCTGAAGAAGAAAATTCAGTATAGTTTCCGCTTGCATTTTGAGAAATAAGTATGAGCCCGAAATTTTCATAAGTTTGATTTATCCATTCTCTTACTGCAGTTGTTATTGTGAAATTCACAAATTGACCTGCTGAAGAATTTGAAATTATCTGAGCATCTATCATTTCTTCATAATCTCCTCCTGCTGTTGTCCAAAGTTGAGAGGAAGTGTTACTTGTCCAGTTAGTTTCGAGTGCTTCCCAGTTAGAAGTCACTCTGTAAACTTTTACACTTATATTTGAGTTCCCATAGGAATTAGATACATATAACTGCATTTTAGCACTTATTATGGTATATCCATAGGTTATATTGGAAATATTAAAAAAAATCAGCCCTTTGTGATCTACTCCTGAGCCTACTTTTCCAACTCTTATTATGTTTATTGCTCCAAAATTTGTTGGAGTATTTTCTCTTATATAAGTATCTTTTCCGTCTGTTGCATTAGGCTGAAGTTGAAAATTAGTTGCCTTTAAGTTTGATAATAGAAAAAGTATTATGAATACAATTATGGCAAATGCTACAATTCTCTCTTTTTTCATTATTAAATATATATTTTTAAGTTTTAAAGTCTTGTGCTAGGTGGTTTTTATTGAATATATAAGACTTTAAAATGAGTTTTTATAAATTTTAATTGCGAAGATGATTCAGAGTAAAAAGAAATCTTTTTTTGAAATAAGGTTTTGATTTCTTTTTGCTCAGCCTCACAAAATCCTAAACATGGCAGAAGGATTTTATGATGTCAGAAATTAAACCACATCCCTTAGGATGTGGAAAATAACTTGTTTTAATTTCTGAGCACAAGAAAATGCACTGCATTTTCTGTGCAGAAAATCTTTTTGAAAAGATTTTCATGCCATCAAAATTTTTAT
>JAVHOF010000130.1:0-1998 GCA_036169915.1 Candidatus Pacearchaeota archaeon
TTTATATCTTTATGAATATTAAGTGAGCAGGGAATTGACTTGCCTTCTTTTTTATTTTTTAGTATTTTTCACTTTTTTATTTATCTCATCAACAAGCTTATCAGGATTCATTCCATGCATCATTGCCCCTTCTTCAAGTGTTTCATTCATAGCTGCAGGACAGCCAATACAATGCATGCCTTTTTCCATTAAAATCCTGATTGCATCTGGATTTTTGTTCATTATTTCTGAAAAATTCATTTTTTTATTTATTTTTGTTTTTTCCATTTTTAGTTATTATTATTATTTGTAAGATTCATCTTCTTCATCAAAATGTTCTTTTTCTATTTCTTCGATATCTAAATTATCTTCATCTAAATCTTCTTCACATTTAGCTTCGTTTAGAAACTCACATGAATGTTCATCATATTCATCTTTAGCTTTTTTCTTCATCTTTCCTCTGGATTTTAATTTTAATCTTTTTTGAATTTATTTAAATGGACTCATTTTTCTTAATTTTTCAGCAACTTTTTGAAGAATTTCTAAAACATAATTTATTTCTTTTTCTGTTGTATACTTTGAAATAGAGAGCCTTATTGAGCTGTTTGATTTTAAAGGATCTAAACCAATTGCTTTTAAAACATGGCTTGATTCAAGTGAATGAGATGCACATGCACTTCCAGTAGAACTTGAAATACCATAGGAGTCTAAATATCCACCTATTGCTTCTCCTTCAATATTATTGAATCTTACATTTATATTATTGCATAGTCTTTTATTTCCTTTTGGTCCATTCAGATTTGTATTTGGAATCTTTAAAATTCCTTCAATTAATTTATCTCTTAATTTTTCCATATGTTTTATGTTTGAGTTATTTGAAATTTTAACTGCTTTTGCAAATCCTACAATCCCTGAAACATTTTCAGTTGAACTTCTTAGTTTGAATTCATGCCCTCCCCCATGCAATAAAGGTATAATTTTAATATCTTTTCTGATAAATAAAGCACCAACTCCTTTCGGACCATGAATTTTATGGCTATTGAGTGTAACAAAGTCAAGATTCATTTTATTTACATCGATTGGAACTTTTGTATAACTCTGGCAGGCATCTGTATGAAAATAAACCCCTCTTTCTTTGCATATTTTTCCAATTGCAGTTAAATCTTGTATTGTTCCTATTTCATTATTTCCATGAATAATAGAAACAATTAAAGTTTCAGAAGTTATTGAATTTTTTAACTGCTCTAAATCAATAAATCCTTCTTTATCAACATCAAGATAAGTTATTTTAGCTCCTAAGGTTTCAAGCCACTTGCATGTATTTAAGATACAGTCATGCTCTATTTTAGTTGTGATAATATGTATTTTTCCTTCTTGTTTATGAGCAAAATATAATCCTTTTAGTGTAAAATTATTTCCTTCTGTTCCTCCTGAAGTAAAAATAATCTCATCTCTCTTTGCTGAAATTGATTTTGCAATTATATCCCTTGATTCTTCCAAAGCTCTTTTTGCTTCTTGTCCTATTAAATGCTGGGAACTTGCATTTCCAAATTTTTCTGAAAAATATGGCAGCATTGCTTTTAGGACTTCATCATCAACTTTAGTTGTTGCTGCATTGTCAAGATATATTGCTTTATTTTTTCCAAATATCATTTTATTTTTTCATTTTTGCTCTGCATTCTTTGCAGAATTTAGTTTCATGAACATCAATTAATTTTAACATTGGCAATATTGTTTCTCTGTTAATCTCATATATTCTTTTTTTACCTTCCTGCTTGACATTTACAATTGAACAGCATCTTAGTGAAGCAAGAGCATGACTTAATTTTGACTGTTCAATTTTTAAATTTTTTGCCAATTCAAGCACTGAGCAAGATTTTTTTTTAAGTTCTGTTATAATCTCTATTTTCAGTGGATTTGCCAGATTCCCAAAGAAAATATAATATTTGTTTTCAGCCATTTTTTGTTTATTAATGATTTTTGATACATATGAAACCTAATTCATATTTATAAATCTTT
>JAVHOF010000131.1:0-9380 GCA_036169915.1 Candidatus Pacearchaeota archaeon
CCATTGCTTCTTTGTCTTCATCATACAGGCTCCAATCTTTACCGTTTTCGGTACTCTCGTTAATTAATTCGTGTATTTTCTGAAACTCTTTAGGGAGCGAATGAAAATCAACATCTTTTACAAATTCGTAATAATTTTTTGTAGTAAGTATCATGGTTAATCCGTTTAATGGTTTATCTAAAATGTGTTGAATTAAATGTTTGTTTTCTGAAAAATACTCTCTTGCATTTGTTTTTGATTTTTTGTTTTCTGTCATATAATCATAAATAATTTTTCCTAATTCATACATTGGAGGTTGAAACTTCAATGGTTTTTTATGATTATTTTCTTTATTTAAAATTTCGTAGGATAAATCTATTGCAAGTTCATATTGAGAAATTAAAAAAGGTTTCAATCTAATAATAGTATCAAATTCAGGGAAATATTTATCTCTTAATTTTTTTATAAAAATTCTTGCAATATCTTCTTTCTTCTTTTTCCCCTGATATGCTTTTGCTTGGTCTGATTTAGGATTCAAATTATTTTTAAGATTTCTTTCTGCTAATTCTTTTTTGTGGATTTGCCAAACATCATTGAATATCTTGTTTTTTAAATACTTTTTCCGTTCTTCAATAGGTAAATCCCACATAGCTTCAAAAACATCATCTATGTCGTAATAATCTACTTTATTGAAAAATTTTGATGAATGATGCCACTCTATAGATTTAATCAATTTTCGAGGGTCAATACCATATCGCTTTTTAAATTCTGTTGCCGGATAACGTCCATCAGATTCCGCCCTTTGTGCATTAATGCTTTTACCAGCATCCCAATATCTCGAACTTGCACCTAAATTTTTTTTCATACTTAAATAATTATATTTGTAAAAAATATTTAATATATGGCAACACCAAAATTTCTAATTTGTGATAACCACGAATTCCCAGAACAAACATATATCCTGCATACCGAACATCCAGTATTTTTAGCAGAGATAAATGAAGTTGACGAAGATGAGATAGTAAAATATGTTGAATGGTACGAAAAACCGGAACATGATGTAAGCAAGCTTGCAAAACTAATGCGTGAGCTGGGAGATTTCTATTTAGCTGAAATTGATTCATACGAAGATCAAGAAGATTAAACATTCATTAATTCAAGTTCCATTCTCATTAGCTTTAATTTCATTTTAGCCTTGTTTTTATCAGGACTTGACGTTTTTGTCTTGTCATTTTCTGCCAAGATTTTTTTAACATGTCTGCGTTCGTCAAATTTTATTTTGTCGTCGGCATATTCTTTTTCAGCCTGTTTTGTAAGGTCATCGTTGCCGGGTGCTGCACTATCCTTTATTACTAAAGATTCATACATGTTGCTGCTTATTTCAAGGCTTTGGCTGTATTTATCCTGCAAAATATTTACAACCTTTTCAATGTTATCAGCTTCGAGCTTGCCAACCATATTGCCGGAAATCATTTCAAAGCCGTCACGGGTATTGATTAAAAGCGCAATCAGATCCTGATCTTTATAAATATTCTGAAATGCTTTGCTTTTTGGTACAACAAGATTATAACCGTTGTATGTGCGTATTATTGATATTCCGCCCTGTGTGCGTACTGAATTACCCTGAACAATTGATTTAATAACCTTTATTGCCTTTTTAATTGGAACTACAACATTTTGTGAACCACCGCTATTAGAAGGAATCCAGTTTTCAGACAATAAAATTCCTTTTTTTATTGCGCCGTCCATTGTAGTAAAAGAAATCAAACGGCCTGAATTATTTGCAGAAGCCTGTAATATGTTCCCTGTAATAATATAACGAATTCCCCTGTTTTTTGCACGTTCTTTTATCAATTCATTCCAGTTTGCGACAATTTCGGTACGCTGGGCTTCTGTTAAGCCTGTTGATGAACTAACAATTTTATCAATTCTGGCGGACTGATCGGGTGTAAAATTTACAACCAGGTACTTTGTGCTATTTGATACGGCAAAGCGCAATTTTAAGGCACTTTTAGCATAAGGGTTTGCTTGTTTATCGTTTATCTGATAACCAAGAAAAACACATTTGCTCATTATAGTTCCCTGCTCAAAATCGGTACTAGGAAAATTATAGCCCTGACCAATGGTAAAAAACGAAAAATAATTATGCAAAAACATATAATTATTATTGCTTTTTTCAGCTTGTAATTTTATTTGTGCTGCACGTGCCTCGTTAAGTTCTTTTGTTCGTGATATAACAAAGCTTTCACGCATTTCGTAAGGTAATTTTAAGTAGGCTTTCTCTTCGGTGATCCCTTGAATAAAATCATCGTATTTTTCGTTCGTTTCTTTCTCCAGTTGTTTATATTTTTCCAATAAAAAAGCTTTCAGTTTTCCTAACTGATCTGTTTGAATGTCTTTAGGATTTCTTCCGGACAAAGATTCTAAAATAATATTTACAAGTTCATCCTTTGTAAAGGGCTTTTTCAAAATGTTTACCTCGCACTTTTCCAGTATGGAATCTGTGCCAAAAACCGAACCTGATCCTTTCCCGGATACCAGAACCTGAGTATTTAAAATTACAGCCTGTAAATCGATGCTTTCGACTTCTAAATCGTATTCGCCGATTTGTTTTAAATAACTTACATATTCAGCATATCCCTCTGAAATTTCTCTATAAAAACGCTCCTGTTCAGAAGTTGGAAGTACAGCCACACGTCCGGTTACTTTTGAAATAGCATTTTCCGGTACTTCTGCCTTTTCGTTTTCAGGTAAATCTAATTTTAAAGGATCATCAATAGATTTATTAAACTCAGGATTTTCCTGTAAAAACTGTATAGCAATTTTATCACCGTATTTATTCAAAAAGTCTTCTGCTTCAAATATTTTTTTACCTTGTTTCTGATTGCTTGACGTGTTTGCATCCAATGATTTTAATTTGCTTTGAAGCATCATCATTAAACGTTTTTCTGCCGGAATTGCGCTTGACATATAATCGTAAATTGGGGGCAAAATTTGACCTGTACGGTTAATACGTCCTTTCTTTTGCGTTTCTGTAGAAATATTCAACTCAGCCTGAAGTATTATCATTACACGCTGCTTAACCTGATCTGCTGGAACTTTTTTTGTAGGTACAGCATGCGCACTGGCTCCGGTACTGCCGGATTGGTTAATCATTAAAACATCAACTTCATTGTTATTGAATTGTCTGAAAGCATCATTTGTATTGAGTTTTTTACGGCTTTGAACGGTTGCCGTTGTTGATTTTGAAAACCGTATTTCTAATTTACGACCTGTTACTTCTGCAACGGTAAACCCGGATGCTTGTATTTTCTGAATGATTACATCAATAGGGCTAATGGTTAAACCTGTTGAAACAGTTTCAATATCATGTGAAATTTTATGATATTCGCCTTGAGCTTCCGGTGAAAGCTCCGCTAAATCGAATTGTTTATATTCTTTTGAACCATCATAACCTGTAATGGTATATCTTAACACGCCCTGCAATCCACGAAGTAAAACTGTTTTAAAATCTGCATTAATAGTATCTCCATCCTGAACCGGCATTCCATAATCATTTTCAATAGATTCAAGGAAACTTCCCATTGTACTGGCAAAAGCAATAACAGGCTTTTTACCCTGCTGTAAACGCAAAATTGCACGGTCTGCCACAGCATCCGCTTTAAGCGAAAACAACATTTGATTGATAACATTGAAAATTTTTGAAAAATACGGCGTATTATCAACACCTGCTTTATTCGTTCCTTCACGTTCGGTTACCTGCTTACCTTCTGCGGCTGCAATTTTATCCATTTCAGCAACAGACTTGTTCAGGAACTCGCCTTGAAACTTAATAATATCACGCATAATCCGTGTGATATTATCAGCTATAGCACGATGTTCCTGTTCCATGTCGTCCAGAGAAATATAATTTACTTCTATTCCTTCGGAGCTTCGTTCACGGCGGATCATTTGCCCCTCTGAAACAAGCTGCGCTGCGAGTACCTCTTGAAGTGCCACACCGCCCTTGATGATTGCCTGAACTAAATCTTCGTTGCTCATGTTAGCATCTTTAATGCTTGTTTTCATCGCATAAATAGGCATATTGTCGGGACGTTTAGCAAATGTTGCAGAAAGGAAACAAGCCCCTTTTGTAGAAGCAATAACCGATTGTAAAAAATTTCCTGTGTTACTGTCACCGCTTGCATTGTGCGCTTCATCCATAATAATTATGTTATCAGCTGCTATGGCTTTCAGAAATTGTGGTTTAAGCGGTTTCTTTTCAACGCTATTGAATTGCGTATAAGTAGCGCAAACGAAATTGTATTTTTTTGGTAAAACCTGGCTCTCGAATATTGAAGTTTGTTCGGTTACTGCAGGTGCTGAATACACTACGTTGCCGTCTTCGTCTTTAATGTCGGTTTTGCTTTCTTTAGCATTAACAATAAAAGGTATCAGGTCGGCTGATCCGATGGCTACCATGTCGCGATAAATATCTGAAAACAAGTTAGGCTTTTCGCTTAAAAATATGGGTTGATGACCTTTAATAACACCATAGCGAATAATTGCAGCGGCAACCCTGCCTTTTCCGATTCCGGTCTGGTCACCGATTATCATTCCCTGCTGACGTTCTTCAATATTGTAGATTGCTAAAGCAACGGCATCAATCTGCTCTGCGCTGAGTGCTTTGCAAAGTTCACCGTTTTGATATTTCAACTTTTCTTCGAGATATTGCGGAAACGATTTGCCCAGGATCAATTTAATTTTTCGAGTTGCAATATGAATTTCATAATCCATACTATCCGGGACAATGGTATCGAGTATAACGCATGAATCGGGAGACGTGGGAACATACGGCCCGGATAGTTCATTGTCGATTATTTTTTGGGCTTTAGATTTTTTCATACTATTTTTCTGTTACAACGAATCCAGTTTGATAATTTCCAATAATTACATAACATGGTATATTTCTTCCTCGTACACCCTCATGTGTTTCAATAGTTAATATTTTAGAATCTTTACAAGGAATCATAACTTCATAACCTGACATTGTTCCTCTATAACAACCTTGCGGTATTGGTACAGTCCCTTTAATTTTTGTTGCTATCATAATAATTTTAAATTATAGATAAAATTTGGTTTTCTATCTTTTGTGTTGTATTTTTGTTTTTAATAAGTTCAAAATTTGTTCAGACTTCGGGGAATTACACCCTGAGTTAATGAGTAAATTTTGAACTTTTTTATTATCATACCATAATAATAAATTATCTTTTAAAACCCAATTGAATAACTGTTGATTTGGTCTTGAATGAAAACTTTGGATTTCTTGAATTACATTCCCAGATTTATCAATATTAATATGTATTGCGACAACAATATTTTCATCATTTATCGCTTTGATTTCTGTCAGAATTACTTTAGCGTTATCAAATTGCTTTGATTGAAATATTGCAATAGGTTCATGAATATATTTTGGAAAATTTTTTAAAGAATCAATATTAATATTTTTATGGGTTTTAATTTTTTCAGATATTGTTTGAGCTGTAATAAAAATGATATTATTATTAAACCCTTTTGATAAAAGAATTTTTGACGGACATCCAAGTATAAACCTAAAATATTTTCCTAATTTATTTTGTTTAAATAATTTTAAATTATCATTGAACTCTTTACATATTTCTTTAATTCCATTTAATGAATAAAATCCTTCCAATTCCATTAATTTCAGTTTTGCTTTTGCCAGTCTTAACTTATAAGTGAATTTTGATTTCTTTTTTGGTGTAATTGATAAACTCACACGTTGCCAGAGTTCATCGAAAGAATAAACCACCGTTTCGTGAGTTTGCTTTAATGGAGCTGCGCCAACCGGAACCGGCTTACGTCCAGAAATTAAAATAAGGCGCACATCAAAGGCTGTCCCCTGCCGGGAGTAAAGTTTATGACCGTCAATGTTTATAATGTCTTCAACCTTATAATAGCGATACAGGTAATTCAAAAATATGCGGTTTTTACCAGACTGAATACGTCCCTGAGCATCCCATGAAGTATGACCACCGATAATAATAGCTGCACGACCTGAATCTTTCATGCATTCAAGCGCACGAATTGCCATTAGATGATCGAGGGTTTTTATAGGGAACTTATCCGGAGGATCACCAAAAATAAAATCTTTGTCGAGTGATCCGAAAGGAGGGTTTGTGATGATACCGTCAAACAGTTCTGAATACTGATAATTTAATGCAATATTTTTTGATGAATCGAAACTGCTTAACTGGGCAAAACCCTGTGTTTTTAAATTCGCATTACGAACATCGTCTAATTCGTTTACAAAGCATTGCTTTTCATCAAAGGCAATGGTGAGCAAACCGTTTCCGGCTGACGGCTCAAAAATCTGGTACTTTTCAGGCATACCGGATAAAACAAACAACCCCGCAACGAATGCTATCGGTGCAGGGGTTGAATACTGTTGTAATATCATGCTTTCGCTTGTACGGTGCGAAAGATTTACTTGATTATTATATAAGTCAACAATATCATTAAACCTGACTTGTTCCGGCTGGTTTTGATGTGCAATGCGGCGGGCTATACGAACAATAGCCAGTTCTGTTAATTCTTTAACAATATTTTTGTTTGTAATGCTAAAAGTTGCTGCAAGTTTTTCAACAGTAATTTTCGAGTGTTTTTTTTTTTCAATCAAATCACTCTCAATCCTGTCAACAAAATTCAAGTTTTGCGCTGAGTGTGCATACATACTTATTTGATTTCAATAAAATGTTCGTAAACAATATTATTGTTTGGATTTTTAGTTGTAACAACCTGTTCGTAGTATTTAGGCGAAAATATCCACAACCAGGGATATTTTCTTTTTTTGTGTACTACCTGAATAATGGTATCTGTTCCTGTAATGGTTACATGTTGCGTATCGTTGTACGATATTCCGAAAAAATTATAAAACGGATCGGAATAACTGAATACTTCACATGGTACCGTATCATGAATTGTACTGTCACGCAAAATGGTTGTAATTTGTTTTTCAGATTGAATAACAGTTTCAGCATAATTGGTAACATTTTTAGGTTTCAGACCGAGCTTTAGTATCTCATCCAGTACGTCCTTAACAATACCGTCTTTTATTTGCTGTGCGGTGTAAGTTTCTACCGGATGAGAAGCGGCCAGATTACCGTTTTTTAAACGATAATATTTTATTACAGATTGAGAAACTGAATAACTGCGCTCAAGTGCTTTTTTATTTTGAACCTGACGTTGACAGGTAAACATAGTCACTACGGTTGTTATTAATAACAATATAATAACTAAGCTTAAAATCAATGTTGTTTTTACATTTCCCATTTTACAAATTTATTTGCTGAAGTAACCTAAAAAACTACGATACGGACCGCTAAAATTATTCGTGCGTTCCGCCTTCTTTATTTCGGTTTGGAGGTGCAATAAAATAGCGACCAATAATCTGAAACAATTGCCAAAATTTATTGGGTTTTTCAGTAGGTTTATTGGAAACAAAAACACCGATTAAAAAGTATATTGGTGTAAGTACTTTAAGTAACCATAACAGCCAGTTGGTAAAAGTAGAATTCTTACCTACAGGCATAATATAAAAGTCTGCTATAAGATATAAAACATTTTGTTTAATTTCTGCCCTTGCTGCTGAATCTTTTGAAAGTGAATCGAGTTTATTAAGTAATGCCTGTTGATCGAATTTTGCTGTAATTTCTGTTTTATCTGGCGGTTTTACCTGCAATGAATCTTTAGCAAACGAAACATTAAAAAATAAAAGCATTGTCATCAATAAGAAGACCCGAGATAAGCTAAACTTTTTCATAATTGTAAAATTTAAAGTGTGAATAATTACTATTTATTTAATTTCGCCTGATCATTGGTTGATCCTGAGCTGTATCTTTTTCCATCTTTACGCTTCCATTTCTTCGTTTCAATTTTAAGGATCAAAGAATCTACTAACTGCTTTGTTTTCTTCGATTCTTTAACGGTTTCCTTAATTATGTCATGTTTCTTTAGCGGCTTCTGATCCTGTGATTGACTAACAAACGCTACGCTCATTAAAATCAAAAATAATAGTGTTTTCATAATCTATAATTTTGCGATTAATACCCTGATATTTGCATTTGTGTTTTCAAATTCTTTTTTCATCCCGGAAACAGCTTCTTCAAGTTTAGCGATCTTCACATCTTTTTCAACACTGGAACTCTGTAGTTGTTCAATCTTATTGTTATCTTTTTTTTCTTTTACAAAATCTTTTACCTGACCACCTACCGCACCTAATGCAGCTATTAATGCACCATATCCGGCATTTTTGCCATATTTTTTTACACGCTCTCTCACTAATCTTTTGTTGTCTGGTGTCATTATTATTACTTACAATTTTACTACCCAATTATTATATTTCGTTCCTTTTAATCTTGCAATAATTGCATCATTACAAATTACAAAAATCTGTGTAGATATACTAAATGCATTGCTGTTAATAGCCTCCCATATATCGGACATTGACTCAATAACTCCAACGGTATCTAATGGCGTAATTTTATCATATCTGATTTGATTTGTAATCAAATCGAATCCTGATAATTTAATAATAGTATCGTTTCGTTGAAGATATTGTTGTGCAGTTGCATTAATGCAAAAAATAATTCCAAAAACAAAAAATAATTTTTTCATGGTTTACATTTTTTTAAGAGTTAAACAATCGTGTTTCCTAGTAATATTACCAGATTTGACACATTTCATTTTTATTTTTATTATCGCATTGGAAGGTAACCATTTTATTGTTGAATTTCCTATATTCTGAATTGCATCCACGCTAATTTGAGATTGTTCAAACTCCATTGACATTGCTTCCACATCATTCACGAACATAGAACCCATGACACTACCGACTGTAGATGAGTATGAGCAATGATAATGTATCTCATAATATCCAGCTGTAGGTATTGTAATTGAACTATCAGTATTTATAGTATTTATAGCATAATATGAAGTGAAACTTTTTAAGGTTCTGTAATTTGTTGTATCCAGTGCTGTGACAACATCTGTGCTATCATATAATAGAGACATGGACATTCGACTGTTTATATAGCCTGAAACGGAAAGGTCTCCTGTATCGTACAACACCATTTTAGTAGTTGGCGTTCTATCGGTAGTTCCACTACCTTGGTTTCTAGTGATGGTTTGGAAATACATATCTGAGCCACCGTTTCCGGTTGCTTTTTCACCGGTTGCAAAATATGCACTACCAGCATTTTTATCTGTGCTGCCGCTCGTTGCTCCACTACCCCAGTACATAGTAAAATTATAGCCTGGTTGATTTGCAACGGTGTTGCGTTCGCCACCCATAGTTCTTGCTGCTGTGCCATCTAGTGAAATAGTATAACTTAAAGTTGGTATAG
>JAVHOF010000132.1:0-1976 GCA_036169915.1 Candidatus Pacearchaeota archaeon
TGAAAGCGACAACGAAGAAGTTAAAAGAGAATTAGAAAACATTGAAATAAAAGAAATAAAAAAATCTTTAGAAAAAACAATAACAACAAATATTTGTAAGGTTGTTAAAGAAACCGAACAAGCAATAAATGTTTCGTTTAGATTAAATTATCCTGAAATAAATTATCAAAGAGAAATAGAAACATGGTTACCAAAATCACAAGCAAAAATTATTGGCAATAAAATTGAAGTAAATGAAAGATTTTGGAATAAAAAAATAGAGGAAATTAAACTTAATGAAATGTTTTATGGAATTATTAATTATAAAGAATTTGAAAATGCTTATTCTATATTATTATTGTTTCAAGAACCAGTTATTCATAGTACATTAGAACCACGTGCTGAAAGAATATTTTTAAATGTACCAAAAAAATATGCACACATTTATAATAATATTTTATATTTTCCATATTGGCTTTATTTAAGCAAAGAAAAAGAAATCAAAGAAGATTATGAAGGTGATGATTATATGCGTAGAAATTTAGTTTTTAATCAAAGCAGCGATATAGAAGAAATTAAACCCGAACTTATAAGTTGTGATAATAACAATGATAATAAATTGGAAAAAATCGAAGTATCAAAGGAAAATAATGTAAAACAAACGATTATAAATATGAAAAACACAGAAATTCAAAATGAAATATCTTCATTACAAGAAGCGTTAGAATATGCTCAAACTGATGCAGAAAAACAAGGATTACAGAAAACTATTGATGAATTAGAAAACAAGTTAGCAAAAGAACCTAAACAAAGAGAACCTAAATTTAAAGAGAATGATTCTGTTAAAGTTATTAAATCAGGAAAGATTGAAACAATAGAATCAATGGGTGCTTGGGATAAAGAAGCTAAAGAATATAGATTATTATGGTCTCATGGTGGAATTGGTTTTGAAAGTGATTTAGAACCTATAAAATTATTTTCTAATAAAGAAATAAAAACCGAACCATTATATAAAAATGGCAACAAAGTATCTTATCAATCGCCAGATGGGTGGAATATTGGTATTATTGAAAACGCTAACTATCACGAGAAAAACAAAAATGATATATTAAGTTTAGATGGTTGGTATTATGAAATTAAAGGAATACCTAACTTAAAAGTATCAGAAAAAGATGTTAAACCATATACAGAAATTACAACCGTTAAAACATTTGAATACTACAAAGGTATTGATTTTAAATACGAAAATCAATTTCAAAAAAATAAAGCAATTGAGGAACTTATTTATTTAAAGGTAAAACATGAAATTATTACAACAAATTTAATGAATCGTATTGAAATTACTGAAAATAACCTTACTTCTGACGAAACATTGTTTATTAATTCTTATACTGGCATGGGTGGGCTTGATAAGTTCGGAGCTACTGGACAAGGAATATTATATGAATATTACACCCTAGATGAAATAATTAAAATGATGTGGGCTTTGGCTTATAAATATGGACATAAAACAAGTTCAGTTTTAGAACCAAGTTGCGGAATTGGTAGGTTCTTTAAATATGCTAAAAACGAAGTTGCAGAAGGTTATGAATTAAATTTAAAATCGGCAATAATCTGTAAAATATTATATCCTTATGCTATTATTTTTAATAACTATTTTGAGCAAATATTTATTAAAAATAACAATTCAGTAAAAGATAAAATATATGCAATGCCTAAATACAATTTAGTAATTGGCAATCCACCTTATGGTGATATTTCAGGCGGAGGTAGTAAATGGTTAGGTATGGGCGAACAAAAATATAGCGGAGCTACAAACTATATTGATTACTTTATATATAGAGGGTTAGATTTACTATTCCCAAAAGGGCTATTAATATACATTGTAGGAGCTGAAAAACATAATGGAGGTAAATTATTCCTTGAAAAAGGAACAAGTAACATTAAAGAAGCAATTGCAGAAAAATGTGAGTTAGTTGATGCTTATAAGTTACCTT
>JAVHOF010000133.1:0-9221 GCA_036169915.1 Candidatus Pacearchaeota archaeon
GATTATAGAATATGGGCAAAGGTTAGTATTAATATTTTACTTAATAATAATTTAAATTAAGTCTTCTTCAGAAATAACAACAAAATCACCTACTGCAATTATAGAATTGTAAGGTATGAGTATTTCTCCTTCTTGAGATTTTTCTAAGTTTAATTGTTTTGAATAAGGTGTTGGATCTTTTATAACAATATGAATTAATTCCCCTGTTCTTGTTTCAAAGGTTACATCACGGATTATGCCAAGTTTCTTACCTTCTTTTGTGACAATTGGCTTGTTTATTATCTCTCTATGTGGTTTTTTATCAATTGCCATGAATTAATTATAAGTAAATTCTTTATAAAGTTTTCTGTGATGTATATTAGATATTTTTATTGATTTGCGTGGTGAGAAGAAGATATGAATAATGAAGAAATAAAGAAAAATAAGATAATAATAAAAGAATAATAATGAAATAATAAGAGAAAAGACCCACCCTAGAGTTTCTTATGGAAAGGTTTATAAAGAAAAGTAGTGGTGTTGTTTTTTTATTTTTTATTTATAAAGTTAATTATATTATATTATATATATTATAAAAGATATAATATATAATATAATAAACTAATTTTTTATTACATTTATTAGTTTTATAAAAAATATATTTAGTTTTATAAAAATGTATTTTTTAGTTTTTTTCCATTGGAAATGATGGTGTGTGTAATTTTCAGTTTTTAGAAATGGTTTTTTAGTCTTCTTTTTATTTTTCGTTAGATTTTTTGATATTTTTTAGTTTTTACATGTGAAACAGGGGCAATGATATTTTTAAATATAAGCATATTTATAAACTTTGAATTTTATTATTAATTTTACAAAAATAATTTATATTTAAAAAATTTAAAAAAAGGTGATAAAATGGGAAATTTGGATAAAATATTTGATTCTATTGGAGGAAGGAGTTTGTTTAAAAATAAACAGACACTTCAGTCAAATTATACTCCTGAAGATATACCTCATCGAGAAAAAGAAATAGAGCATATTGCTTCTATATTGGCACCTAGCTTGCTTGGGCAAAAGACAAGTAATTTATTTATCTATGGAAGAACTGGGACTGGAAAGACTCTCTCTGTTCAGCATGTTGCAAATGAATTAATGAAGAGAGCAAAAGATTCAAAGGTTTTAAGGATAGAATATATAAACTGCAAGCTAAAAAAAGTAGCAGATACTGAATATAGAATTTTTGCAGAACTTATTAGGAAATTAGGAGGGGATATTCCTGCAACAGGGCTTCCTACTGATCAAGTTTATAGAAGATTTTTGGAACTCTTGGAAAAAAAAGAGGAAAAACTTTTTATTCTAATTCTTGATGAGATTGACCAAGCTGTTAAAAAAATATCAAATGATTTTTTGTATAACTTAATGAGACTGAATTCAGAGCTGGAAAAAATACAAATAACAATTATAGGGATAAGTAATGATGTTAAGTTTTTAGATATGATTGATCCAAGAGTCAAAAGTTCTTTATCTGAAGAAGAAATGGTTTTTCATGCTTATGATGCTTTGCAATTACAGGATATTTTAAGAAAAAGAGCTGATAATTCTTTTAAATCTAATGTTGTTTCAGATGGAGTTATTTCAAAATGTGCTGCCTTTGCTGCAAGAGAGCATGGAGATGCTAGAAGAGCATTAGACTTATTAAGAGTTGCAGGAGAAATTGCAGAAAGAGAATCAAGTTCAAAAATTGAAATAAAACATATTGATCAGGCTAATGATAAAATAGAAAGGGATAAGATTTTAGATATTATTGAAAACGCTCCAAAACAGTTTCAGCTGGTTTTATTTTCTATGCTCGAACTTGGCAAAAGTTCAGAAGAATGTATTTTTACAGGGGATATTTATTCTTATTATATTGAACTATGCAGGAAAGTTAATATTGAATCATTAACTCAAAGAAGAGTAAGTGACATTATTGCTGAATTTGATATGCTTGGATTAATAACTGCAAGAGTAATAAGCAAGGGAAGGCAAGGAAGGACAAGGGAGATAAAATTGGCAATACCTGAAAATATAGCTAAAAAATCAAAAGAGATTTTGATAGGGTGCATTGATTTATAGTTTTTATAATAAATTAAATAATAAATTTTAATAATATGAAACCAAATATAATTAAATTGTTTGTTGAAAAAGGATTTTTATTGGACAAAGAAATGCTCGACTTTCTTAATGAGCTTGAAGATGAGCAAGTGGCTCAGGAGATAATAAATAAAGTTGCTTTCAGCTCTAAGAAAAAAATAATAACTAAAAATTTAATATCAGAAAACTTTGACAAGCTTAAACCTTTGTTTTTTCAATTAGATATTGAGAAGAAAAGACTTATTGAAAAGTTTTTTGTCAATATTTCTATTTCTGTTGAGGTAAAAAGAGAGACAATAGTTGAAAACACAAGTGAAGAAAAAAATTATGTAAAAATTATATCTTCTCCCATTATGGCATCACAGAAAATTGGAGTTAAAGATTTTGTAAAACACTTTAGAAACCGGTATAATTTTTTAAAAAACATTCTTCAGTTAAGAACAAATCTGGAAAATCTTTCTTCTATTGATAAAATCAATAAGAATAACAGGAATTTTTCAATAATAGGAATTGTAAGTTCAAAACAAACAACAAAAAATAAGAATATTATTCTTGAGGTTGAAGATTTAACTGGAATGGCTAAAGTTCTTATTAATCAAAGCAAAAAAGAAGTTTTTGAAAAAGCAAAGGAAATTCTGCTTGATGATGTTATTGGTTTTAGATGTTCTGGTACAAGGGATTTTCTTTTTGTCAATGATCTCTTTTATCCTGATTCCTTTTTAAGAGAAAGGCATAGAAGTGAGAAAGATGTATATGCTGTTTTTATTTCAGACAGCCATGTTGGTTCTCAGAATTTTCTTGAAAAAAATTTCAGCAGGTTTATTGATTGGCTCGGAGGAAAAAACTGCACTAATAAACAAAAAGAGATGATAGACAAGATAAAATATCTTTTTGTTGTTGGAGATTCTATTGAAGGTGTGGGAATTTATCCTGGACAGGAGAAATTTTTGAATATTAAAGATATAAAAGATCAATATGTAAAACTAGCAGAATATTATAGAAAAATTCCAAAACATATAAGCATTATACAATGTGCTGGGCAGCATGATGCAGTTAGAGTTGCAGAGCCTCAACCTCCAATTGGAAGAGATTTTGGGGAAGCTTTATATGAATTTGACAATTTGTATTTAGTAAGCAATCCCAGTTTGGTTGAAATTGAAGGCTCTTTAAATAGGCCTGGGATAAAAGTTTTAATGTATCATGGAGCTTCTATGAATTCTATAATAAATGAAATAGAAGAACTGAGATTAAGCAATGCTCATAGAAATCCTACAAGTGCTGTCAAACATCTTTTATTGAGGAGGCATTTATCTCCTGTTCATGGAACTTCTGTTTATATTCCAAATGCTGAGGAAGATTCTATGCTGATAAAAGAAGTTCCTGATATTATTGCAACAGGAGATTTGCATAGGCCTGATATTGATAATTATAATGGAGTTTTAATGATTGCAAGTTCCTGCTGGCAGTCTATAACTCCTTTTGAGGAAAAGGTTGGAAATATTCCTGACCCCTGCAAAGCAGTTGTTTTAAATTTAAAAACTTGGGAGATTAAAATGATTGATTTTAGTGATATTGAAGAAGCCAAGGTTGTGAAAGAGTGCAAGGAAGAAAATATTGATAAAGGAACAAGCAAGACTGGTGAAGGACAAGAGAATAGGGAGATTGTATGCGAGATAAAAAATTAGTTTTTTTTGAGGAAGAATAAAAATAGATGTTTTTTAATACAAATATTTATTAAAGATAAATTTGATGAGATAATTGACTTTGGAAGGTGAAAAATGGATAGTTGTATAAAAGATAATGGTGTTAAAATAGGATATGATTTAGATGATGTCATTGTTGATTTTTTTCCTACATTCTTGGAATTTTATAATCCAAGGTATGGAGCTAGTTATAGTTTCAAGGATATGATTAGTTTTTGGATTTGGGAAATTGGCATTGGAAAAGATAAAGAAGAGGCTATAAAAATTGTAAATGAATTTCATGAAAGTGAGTATTTTGAAAGAATACCTTTAATTAGGAGGGCAAAAGAAGGAATTTCTGAAATTTTTAAATTAACTGGAAGAACACCTTTGATTGTTACTTCAAGGCCTATTGGTTTTAGGGAAAAAACTAATAAATCTTTAGCGAGGCATTTTTCTGATACTGATTTTTCTTTTCAGGTTCATTATTCTGGAGATTTTCATAATGGAAATGGATGTTCAAAAGCTATTTTTTGCAGAGAGAATGGATTGAATTATTTTGTTGAAGATTGTTTTGATTATTCAAAAACTTGCAGAAGAATTGGAACAAGAACTTTTTTGTTAAGAAAGCCTTGGAATGAAAGGAATTGGGTATATTTAATTGAAAATCCTTTAATGGCTGAAAACTTAAATTTAATTCCTGTTGAAGGTTGGGAAGAGATTGTTGAACAGGTAAAAAGGAGGTGAGAAATGGATGAAAATAAAGCACATTATATTGTTGCAACTGGAATTATAATCAAAGATGGAAAGTATTTAATCACTAAGAGAGCTGAATGGGAAAAGGTTTTTCCTGGAAAATGGACTGTACCTGGCGGGAAATTGGAAGTTAAAGATTATATTAATGGGAAAAAAGATACAACAGAACATTGGTATAATATTTTAGAAACTTTATTGAAGAGAGAAGTTAGAGAAGAAACTGGGTTGGAAATTAGAAATATAAAATATTTAACTAGCATGACTTTTATACGTCCTGATAATATTCCTGTATTAATTATTAGTTTATACGCTGATTATTCTTTTGGAGATGTTAAATTAAGTAATGATATGACTGATTTTGCCTGGGTTAGTTTAGAAGAAGCTAAAAATTAGGAGATTATAGAAGGAATTTATGAGGAAATTGAGATGTTAGATAAATTATTGAAAGGAGAAAAAATTTCTGAGTGGAGAAAAGATTAACAATGGCACTTCATCCTGATACTGAATTGTATTTTTCAAATCTTGGAAAAGAGATTGAAAAAAATTATGTTATTGCTAGAGCTGCAAGAGCAAGGGGGTTAGATCCTAGGAACGAGGTTGAAGTTCCACTTGCAATGACAATGGCAGCTAAAGTTGTAAGATTGATTGCAACAAAATATCCTCAGCTTGATAAAGAGGAAATTATAAATAGGATTTTGGATTTGGAGAAACAATATGGTGCTTTGGATAGTTCTGTAAGTTTTAAGATTGCAGAGGAAATTTCAAAGGAAACATATTGCAAATTTGAAAATCAATTGCAGGCTATTGATGCTGGAATAAGGATTGGTTTTGCATATTCAACACTTGGTGTTGTCTCTAGCCCTCTTGAAGGATTTACTGAAATTAAATTTGGAAAAACTTTGAATGGAGAGACTTATTTAAAAGCATTTTTTTCAGGGCCAATAAGAAGTGCAGGAACAACTGCGAGCTGTGTTGTTTTAATTTTAATTGACTATCTAAGACAGGTTTTTGGATATGCAAGATATGATCCTAATGAGCAGGAGAGAAAAAGGCTTGTTACTGAATTATATGATTATCATGACAGAGTTACTAATTTGCAATATCTTCCAACTGAAGAAGAAGCTCATTTTATTGCAAAAAATATTCCGATACAGATTGATGGAGATCCTACTGAAAAAAAAGAAGTTTCTAATTATAAAGATCTTGGAAGGATTGAAACTAATTTTATTAGAGGGGGATTTTGCTTGATTATTGGAGAAGGGCTTGCTCAAAAAGCATCTAAAGGATTAAGAATTTTAAAAGGATTGCAGAAAAATGGTTTTATTATCAAAGATTGGGAATGGCTTGATGAATATGTTGAACTTCATGAGAAGAGAAATTTGGGAAAAACAGATGCAAGTCCAACATATATTAAAGATTTAGTTGCTGGAAGACCTGTTTTTGGATATCCTGGAAAAGGATTTAGATTTAGATATGGGAGAAGCAGGGTTGCTGGTTTTTCAGGAGTCTCAATTCATCCTGCAACAATGGGGATTACAAATGATTTTATTGCAACAGGTACTCAACTGAAAATTGAAAAGCCGACAAAAGGATGTGTGGTAACTCCCTGCAATCTGGTTGAAGGGCCTATTGTTAAGCTGAAAAATGGAAATGTTAAAAAATTAGACAATTATGAAGATGCAAAAAAAATTTATCCAGAAGTCAAAGAAATTATTTATTTAGGAGATATTTTATTTCCACTAGGCGATGTAATAAACAGAAATGCTTTGCTGATAAGCCCAGGTTATGTTGAAGAATGGTGGGTATTGGAATTGAAAAAGGAAGGGGGAATTTGTGAAAATTATTTTAAGGTAAGTATTGATGATGCAATTGATTTTTCAGAAAAATTTAAGATTCCTCTTCATCCTAATCATATATTTTATTGGAAGGAAATAAATTATGAGCAATTTTTAGGTTTTGTTGACTGGTTTCAGCATTCTAAGATAAATGAGGGAAAATTAATCTTTCCATTCAATAGTTCTGAAAAAGAAAGATTTAATGTTGGAAAAAGAGCTCTTGAATTATTAGGTGTTGAACATGAAATAAGCATTGAAAATGTTGTTGTTGGAACTGAGATTACAAAAGCTTTATTGGTTAATTTTGGTTTTGATAAAAATTATTCAGGAGAGCTTAATATTAATTTTGATTTTAAAAATGAAAATGATGTTTTAACTGCTATTAATAAAATTTCTAAGTTTAAAATAAAAGATAAAGTTGGGGAGTTTATCGGAAGCAGAATGGGAAGACCTGAAAAAGCAAAAATCAGAAAGCTGATTGGAAGTCCTAATGTTCTTTTTCCTGTCGGTGATGAAGGTGGAAGATTAAGAAGTATAAATGCTGCTATTGAAAAGGGTTTTGTTAAGGGAGATTTTCCATTTAATTATTGTGAAAAATGCAAGAAAGAGAGTATTTACAATGTTTGTGAAAATTGCGGTGACATTACTAAAAAAAAATATTTTTGCAAGATTTGCAGATGTGAGATGCATGAGAAAAAATGCCCAATTCATGGAGATTGTGTAAGTTTTAGCCATGATAAAATAGATGTAAAACATTATTTTGAAAAAGCAAGGGAAAAATTAGGGTATTTTAGAACAGATGTTCCTGTTTTAATCAAAGGAGTAAGGGGGACTAGCTCTGAAAATCATAATATTGAAAATTTAGTCAAGGGAATTTTAAGAGCAAAATATAATTTAAGTGTTAATAAAGATGGAACTGTCAGATATGATATGACTGAACTTCCTATCAGCCATTTTAAACCAAAAGAGATTGAGGTTTCTGTTGAAAGATTAAAAGAGCTTGGTTATGTCAGAGATTGTCTTGGAAACGAACTTGTTAATGATGAACAAATTTTAGAGCTTAAGCCTCATGATATTATTATTCCATGCAATGTAAAGTGCGGTGATGAAAAAGCAGACGATGTTTTTGCAAATGTTGCTAATTTTATTGATGAACTTTTGGAAAAATTTTATTGTCTTCCTAAATTTTATAATATAAAGAAAAGAGAAGATATAATTGGGCAATTAGGCGTATGCATGGCACCGCATAATTGTGCAGGAGTTATATGCAGAATAATTGGATTTTCAAAGGTTCAGGGCTTGCTTGCAAGCCCTTATATGCATGCAGCTATGAGGAGGGACTGCTTTGATTATGAGACTTATATTCCTATTAAACAAAATAATTTTTGGAAAATTGTTAAACTTGGGGATTTAGTTGAAAAATTAAATCCTGATAAAATTGTTGATAATTTTGGAACAAAAGAAATAAAAGTAAATAATTTTGAGACTATAGGGTTTGATAAAAATTTAAAAGAAGTAAAAATAAACAATTTTACAAAACATACAAAAATTCCTTTTCTTGAAGTTAAGACTGCTCTTGGAAAGAAAATAAAAGTTACTGAAAATCATAAATTTTTTATTGAAGGTATGATAAAAAGAGCTTCTGATTTAAAAGTAGGGGATAAATTACCTCTTTCTAGGAAAATTAATATAGAATCAAGAGATTTAAAAGAATTTAATCTTTTGGAATTGCTTAAAGATGAAGATTTGGTGATAAGAGGGATAAAAAAAGTTATTAGTAAACTGAACTTAAATGCAATAGACAAAATTCTAGCTAAGATAGATATAACTAAAAAACAATTTCAAAATTTTAATATAAGAGATAGCTATCCTATTAAATTCGTTTTAGAACTTGATGATAATCTTAAAAAAAAAATATTTAAAATTGGGAATATTGCTGCTAAGAGGGATAATATAAAAGTCCCAATAATTATCAATATAAGTAATGAAATTTTAGAAGTTATTGGATTATATGTTGCTGAAGGTTATTCAAGGAGTATTGGCGGGAAAAAAGGCTTGAATCAAGTTTATATTGCTTCTTCTGAAAAAAAAATAAGAGATTTTATTACAAAAACTGTATTCAACCACTTTGGTTTGAAGCCTTCTGAGAAGAAGCAAGACAGAGTTACTTTTTCTTCTAAAATATTGTATTTATTTTTTACAAAAATTTTAGAATCTGGGAGCAATGCTCAAGAGAAAAGAATTCCCTATTTATTTTTAGATTTGAATCTAGAAAAATTAGCCTGTGTTTTGAGAGGTTATTTTGAAGGAGATGGAAGTGTTAGTTTGAGGGATATAAGGGTTTCTTGCGATAGTGTTAGCGAAGGATTGTTAAATGATATTGAATTTTGTTTAGCAAGATTTGGAATTTTTGTCAAAAGATATGAATATGAAAAAGAACCAGGTCAGAAGGTTAGGGAATTTTATATTAAAAAAAATAGAGCTATACCTAAATTTAAAATTACTAAACTTATAATTGGCTCTAATTTTGTTGATAACTTTGGATGTATTGGTTTTTTATCAGATAGGAAAAAAATAATTTTTGATACTTTTAAAAAGAGAAATCCCTCTGGCATGAGAATTGAATATGATAATAATTTTGTTTATGACCCTATTGTTTCTATAAAATCCTTAGGTAAAAAAGAAAGTTATTGTTTAAATGTGGATAGTAAAAATCATATAGTTGTTTGCAATTCTATTGCTTCGGTTCAGTGCGACGGCGATGAAGCTGCTTTGATGTTATTGATGGATGTTTTAATAAATTTTTCAAGGACTTTTTTACCTTCTCATAGAGGCGGGACAC
>JAVHOF010000134.1:0-1955 GCA_036169915.1 Candidatus Pacearchaeota archaeon
AATTAATGTAATCTAATAATCATAAATGGTGTCCAAAGCGAAGTATCGGGAAACTGAATCGTTGGACACCATTTCAGAACATAGGAGACAACCTATGAATGTCATCTATGAATATCTTACAATACCGTCGCTACCAAATCTTCTTATTCCGTCTGTACCAATGGTTATGGGTCCTCTTCCTGATTGTGGAGTACCTGCTCCTTCACCGAATCTTACTAATCCATCACTGAATCTTATTATATTATCCGTTCCAAATGATATTACCATATTCTATTTCCTCCTTATTTCTTTTTCTTCACTTTTATCATATCTATATCTTTTTCGCCTTTTCTCACATCTATATTATCAATTACCCAATTTCTCTCTTCATTATCCATTTTTATTTTATAAAAATTCTTACAATTTTTGCACCAGAAATATGCAAACCAATCTCCAGAAGGATACCATGTCTTATCCCAAATAGATATTCTCAATATTTTTTCATTACAACATCTATAAGACTGTCTCTCCTTAGCTCTATATTTAGTTATATCTATTTTCTCTCCGTCAACGGTCTCTAATATGTCACTTTTATTTTTAGTCATGTTCAACATAATTTCTGTATCGACTATTCCTTTCATTCCTTCTATTATAACATCTTCTTCTTTTACAATATCTAACATATTGTCTCCTGATACATTTTATAGACCTTAATTGTTGAATGACTAAACTTTAGCTATAACAAATTTACTTCTAACAAAGCACAATTTACTATGTGACAGTTGCAGATATGCATCGATTTAAACTTTTAAGCGTCCTTTTATAACTTATACAGATACTTAAAACGTTATAATCTGCAACGTATTGAAGCACATCTACTACGTGACCAACATTTTTTTTATGTCAATACTTTTCTAATTAGTTGTGAAAGCCTGTTGTCCTGCTGATCCAGTACCAGATTGCGTATACTGTTTAGTACCTTGACTATTTGTAAATGTTATCGGTGTATCTGCTACATCAACTATAATTCTCTCCTGTGATGTATTTCCAACGTTTTCGCCGTAGCGCACGATTCCGTCTGCACCAAATGTTATTGGTGTATTTGCAGTTCTTGTCATTACCATATTATTTATTCCTCCTTTAATTATACTTTTGGTGAATATACATTACCTGTTTGATTTACTTCTACTAGATTATCTGTAGTATTTATTTTGTTTCTTCTCGGAAGTTGACCTGTTCCGAGATTATTATAAAAGTTATCTGTCAATGGGTTTGGATTACTGACAGTTATAACTCTTTGATCAGTATCTGTAAATATATTTTGAGGATCTGGATTTACGATTCCTGCAGAATATTCTACTATTTGACCCGTGAATGCTATCGGTGTATTGTCAACTCTGGTTTTAACCATATTATGTCATCTCTTTTGGATCATCTATTTTATTTACCCAGGTTGGCTGTGTGAACTCGATAGTTTTATGTCCATCTGCTATATTATTTAAAAATTCTATCAAATCAGTTCCTTTGATTTTAACTTCATTATTATTGCTATCTATGATATATACATTATCGCTTAAATCGTTTTGGTAATTGAATACTACACCGTTATTACTTTCGAAATTCCACATATTTTCTCCTTTATAATCTAATATCTATATCTTTCTTCATAGATACAAATTGACATTCTTTTATACCCTTTATTATCTTCACTGCCTTTTTTGATTGATTTGCTGGTATTTGGAGATCTCTTATTCCAGTAACTGTCGAAGTTCCAGTATCTCCAATTATGATTTTATTTTCTTTTAATATGTCTTGAACATTAAATAGATTGTCTAGACTATCACATTTGAATGAAACTTTGTTTGCTTTCATAATAACCTTTTGATAAATATAAGTAGGTATTCTGTATTTTTAGTCTGGTTAAGAGGCCGAAAAGTTTATACAGAATACCTTAAACGTGGCTGAGCAAATTGCTC
>JAVHOF010000135.1:0-1946 GCA_036169915.1 Candidatus Pacearchaeota archaeon
ACAAAATAATCTGCTTCTTTATTGCAGATTATGCATTTTTCATTTTTTACTTTGTCTTTTTCTGAAATAAATACTGCTTTTGCTCCTTTGGTTTCATATTTTAACATTTCTTCACATTTTTCACTTTTACAGAGAGGAATTATTCCAACTTTTTTATTGTTTATTATTTTTTTAAGAGATTCGAGAGAATTTGTTTTTTCTATTTTAGATTCAAATAGTTCTTTTGTTTTTTTGAAAAGATTTTTCTGTATATCTTCTAGTATTTTTGGAACTTCTTTTTTTAATTCATTAATTTTTATAGGGATTTTTTTTAAGTTATCTCTTCTTACGAGAGTGACTTCCTTTTTTTCTAAATCTCTGGAGCCTAGTTCAATCCTAATTGGGATTCCTTTTAGTTCATATTCGTTAAATTTAAAGCCAGGTCTTTGGTCTTCTCTGTCATCTAACATAGGAGAAAAATCTTTTAATAATTCAAGTATTTTTTTTGATTCTGAAATTACTTGCTTTTTGTTTTCATCATTAAATATTGGAATTATCACTATTTTATTTATAGCTATTTTTGGAGGAATTATTAATCCTATTTTATCTGAATGTATTGCAAACATTGCACCGAGCATTCTTGTAGATATGGCATAGGTACATTGATAGCCATATTCTTCTTTTCCATTTTTATTTAAGAATCTTATATCATAGGCTTTTGCAAAGTTTTGTCCGTCGTAATGGAAACAAGGTCCTTCGATGATTCTTCCTGATGGTAAAATATAATGCAGTTTTGTTGATGCAACTCCTCCTGCAAATTTTTCTCTTTCTGTTTTTTTTCCAATCATTCCATATAATGCAAGATTTTCTTGACATATTTTGTCATAGGTGTTTATTATTTCTTTTCCTTCTTCTAGAGCTTCTTTTTCAGAGGATAGAACAGTATGAAGTTCATTCCATAAAAATTCTCTTGTTCTGAAAAAAGGTACTGGGTGAGAGAATTCCCATCTTATAACATTATTCCACTGATTTAATTTTAATGGCAAGTCTCTCCAAGAACGAATCCATTTTGAATATGAAGGATACATAATTGTTTCTGAAGTTGGCCTTACTGCTAATCTTTCACTTAACTCTTTGTCTCCTGCATGAGTTACCCATGCTACTTCTGGTGAAAATCCTTTAACATGTTCTTTTTCTTTGTTTAGATATTTTTCAGGAATGAATAATGGAAAATAGCAATTCCTTATTCCTAACTTTGAAAATTCTGAATCAACTAAATTTTTAATTTTTTCCCATATTTCATAAGAAGAGGGCTTGAAAACAATGCATCCTGAGACTTCTGTATAATCTGCTAAGTCTGCTTTTATCATTAATTCTGAAAACCATTCTCCAAAGTCATCTTTTTCAGCTGTAATTCCTAGTTCGCTTTTTTCTGATTTTTTAATTGTCATTATTATTTATTAGTATTTCTTAATTTAAAACCTTTTGTTTTTCATAAAAAGGCAGTAAAAAAGGTTCTATTCTCTTTAGCAAGTAACTTTTAATTAAATATCTTGGATTTTCTCTAATTTCTTCTATTTCCAAGATATCTAGTTCATCAAGTTCTTCTATTGAAGAATCATCATTTGTAGAATCAAGAAAATCATCAAGAGCATAGGATATTAAATTAATATGAAGAATACTATTTTTGACAAGGAATATAATCACGTTCAAATGAACCAGTCTGTCTGCCTAGTGATTCTTTCATTTTATTTTTAAAAATAAGGAGTTTATAAATTTAATTGTGATAAGAGATTTGTTTTAATAAACTTATAATGTTAATAATGTCAGAGGATATCTAGGCAGAGAGGATTAAGAGAAGCTTGAAAGTTTTTTATTTTTTCTTTAAAACTGCTTTTTCAATTTCATTTACTTTTTCTTCTATTTTATTTATTTTTTCGTGCATTCCTTTTATTCTTCTATTGTTT
>JAVHOF010000136.1:0-9060 GCA_036169915.1 Candidatus Pacearchaeota archaeon
AATACTGAATTATCACTACAAATGTTGGATTTTATATTATATATAAATAAAAAAATATTATACAAAAGCTATTTAAAATCGAGTTTATTAGGTTTTTTATATATTATGGAGCAAAAATGGAATCTCAAACACAAACTTCAACTCAAGTTCAAGCTAGTAATATTGAACAAATTAATAATAAGTATCTTAAGCAAATAAAAAAAGCCAGACATGAGTTGAAATATAATAGAAAAGAATTTTGGAAAAAAAATCAAGTAAATTTTCTTAATAATATAAAAACTCTCATTTCTTTTTTTGAATTCCCAGAAAAATGGATAGTTAATGTAATTGCTTCAAGATTTCTAATAGATAGAGAAGTCATGCCTTATGACCCTGATGTTTGGAGCTTTTCAGATGTTATTTCTGCAACAGAAGATGTAGGATATAACATTATTTTATTTTTTAATAGAACCGATTTAGAATTCTTATCAGCTCCTGCACTTCTTACAATGGTTGTTCATGAAGTTGCTCATGTTTATCAAGCAGCAAAAGAACCTGAAAGATATGTCTTATCAGGTGTAGATGTAAAAATCAATAGAGAATATGAAAAAGAGGCAGTAACTGAAGAAAGAAACTATTCAGACGAATTCAGAAAAGAAAATATTTTAGAGAAGATTTTGTATTGTTATGATAAAAAAGGCTGGAAAGGAGCTAAAAAAATGGTACAATATCTCCATGAAGAGGATCATGAAGCTTTTGGCGGGGGCTATGATCAAGAAATGAAAAAAGAAGAGTATGAAGCTTTTTTAAAAGCAGAAGAAGAAAAAGATTTAGATATATTTATTGATTATTTTATGGAATCTATAGCTATTGAAAAAGATGCAAAAGAAGTTGTAAAAGAAAGTCCAAAGGAACCTACAAAGGAAACAAAGAAAGAATAAAACTACTTTTTTTATGATTATTGAGCTCTTTTTTTAGAATTTTATTTGCTTTTTTTTGATTTTTTCTTACATAAAGCTCAATTTTGCTTGCATGATTATAATGAGCTTCATTATATTTCATTCCTTTTTTCATTAGTTTTCTTTCATTTGCTTCATGGATTAAAACATAAATAATATCTTTTTTTGAAATTGCATTATCAATCCAGATTTCATTTTTAGGAATAAAATCATATACATATTCATGCCCCCCATGAGTGAAATCCAGGAAAAATAAGCTTCTGACTAAGAATCCATCAACAATCCATACTTTGAGATTAGTATTTGAATAGTTTTTTATTTGTTTTATATGGATTCTTTTAATTATTTCCTTTTTTGAAAGTTTTTTGATATTTTGTATTGTTTTGGATTTATTTCTTTCAATTTGTTCAATTTTATCTCCGAGAACTATTGCTTTTTTGTAGGATTTTCCTTTTGAAAGATATTTTTTCTTTGCAAGAAAAAATTTGGAGTAATATTTCCATTCTTTTTTTCCATATTCTTTATCAATCCACACTTCATTTTTAGGAATGAATTTAAATATATGATTATCTGCGCAGTTGGTAAATTCTTCCTCAATATGTCCTCTAATGTAAAATCCATCTACTTGCCAGAAATCTATTCCATTTTCAGTTTTTAATTTTTTAATATATGGTTTTTTCATTTAATAAAAAAACAAAATAGGTTTATATAATTTTGTTATTAAAAAATTATATAAAATAATCATTAGAATAAACAGCACCTTTAAATTACACAAATATTTTAAAATAAGAGTAATCTTATCAAACAATGTTAAATAGAAGAGATTTTCTTGCATCAAGTTTTGCATTTTTAGGTTTATCATTTAATTCAATAAATAGGTTTGATAGCAACAAGGTTTCAGAAACACAAATAAAGCTGCAATATAATCAAAGATATCAAGTTATTTTTAGTTATGAAGAATGGAAGATAATGAATGAAGAATTAGATCCTGAGGCAGATAAAAATAAATTTTTAAAACAAGGGCTTGTAAGATTTAATCTGCAGGATAGATTAAAAATAATTCTTACAGAACCAGAAAAAGTTTTAGAATGTTTGACAGAGCAAGAAAAAGACTTATACAAAGTTGAACTTAGCATGCTGAATCCACTTGAAGCTAGCATAGATATAAACCAAAGATATCAATTAAACCTTTCTCCAAGTCAATTTCAGACAGAAGGCGTAAAACTTTTATGGTTTTTAGATAGATGTTATAGTTATAGAGAAAGTCAAGAAAAACCAAAGGAATAACTTAAAATGTTATGATAAATATGTGCAAAATTGATAACTCCATAGTTTATTATGGAGCATAGTTAATGATACTGTTATCAATTTTGGAGCACAAGAAAATTCATTCAGAAGAATTTTCTGTGCAGAAACCAAGAAAATCTTCTTAGATTTTCTGGGTGTTCAGAAATAAAAAATTTCTGACATGTGGTGGTACATTGTTTTTTTGATCTTATAATTTATATCAGATTATTAAGAGGGTATTCATTTTGAGTAAATTACTAATTTTTAAGTATTTTAGGCTAATCTTTCAATACCAACTGAGAACTGAGTGTCTGAATGAAATGCTTCTAAGTATTCTCTAGCATCTCTTTCTCTTGTAAAATTTATAGGGTCTTGCCCATAGGATGTTTTTGGTCCAAAATCACTCCCAACAGCAACAATTCTCCAAGAATTATTTCTACTAAAGGTTAATACTTCCTGGTCTAAAAGATACTCTAAAACTTTATCAAATCTTAATTGAAAAGTTTCCAAATCAATCTCCCCATAGGGAACTTTTCTTTTTAGACCACCCAGTTCTTTCCAATTTACAAAAACTTCTCCAGTTTTAATTTTAAGATAATCTTCTAACTCTTTGGGAATATCCATTTTAACAACCATAATATCAACACCCTTTCATAACATTTAAAGTTTTTTATTCTACAGTATACACATTAGTTCTATAATTTTAGTAAGGTCTTCACTTTGAAGTCTTTATTAATAAGGGAAGGAATAGTTGTTATCGTTAAGAGTTTATATCTTTATGAGAAAGAAAGAGAGTTTATGAGGAGAGTTAATAATAACAAACAATAATTAATTAACATAAATTATAGGGGGCTTTAATTTTACATTTTGGGTGTTTTGCTGTTCAACCTGATATTTATAATAATCAGGATAAAGAGGATCATTCGTATAATCATAATAAACAACACTTCTATAATTTGGTCTGCTTACTTTTATTATATTTCCAAAATTGTCAAGGTAGGTGTTATAAATTTCATTATTCATGCAATAATGCCTATATGCATCAGAATCATAAATATCATTAAAGTAATGATAGTCAGAACATTTTGTATAATTAGCTTCATAGTAACTATCCCTAGTGTCATAGTAATTTATATAGTATCCATCATAGCTGTAATAGTCACTATAATAGTTGCTTGAAGTGTAAGAATATCTTGAATATTTTTCACAATAATAATAATTTCCTCTGTCATTTTTGCAAAGCCCTGCAGAAATAAGAGATGTGTTTAAAAGTAAGATAAATATAAATGAGAATAAGAAGATTGCTAATAATTTTCCTGCGCCTTTTGTCATATAATTAGTAGAAATTAGGGCTTTTTAAGAATTATTGTAGTGGAAAATGGTTTTATAAAAGCCTTTGAAGGCTATATTCATTTGATTTTGGAAAATAATTTGGAGAAAATCTTTTTTCTATATTTTCAACCCTTTTTTCGAGCATTTTGAGATTTTCTTTATTTATTTTATCTTTTTTTTCATATTCTTCAATTATTCTTTCATAAATAAGAATCTGTTTATTCTGTACTCTTCTAATTGACTGATTATTAGTTGAAAATGAATTATGCTCCATAGATTGATATGTGTTAAAAGTTAAGGAAACTCCTAATAACACTGCAAATATTCCTGAAAGGTATTTATAATTCATTTAATAGTTTAAATTAGAAGGTTTAAAAATATTCTTGTGAAGAAAATGTATTGTTTGAAAAACTTTATTGGATAATTTTTTATTCGTTCTCAGCTAAGCCTTTTCTTTCTCTGATTTTTCTTACAACTTCGGGCTGGATATTTGCAGGAACTTTTTCAAAAGTTTGGTCAATCATGCTGAATGTTCCTCTTCCTTCTGTTGCGCTTCTTAAATCAGAAGCAAGGCCAATCATTTCAGCAACAGGAAGTTTTACTTTAACAGTTACATGTCCTGCGCCTTGTTCAATATCTAAAATCTGCCCTCTTTTGCTTTGTGTTAATTTTGTCAGTTCTCCCATAAATTCCAAAGGACCTTCAACTAATAGAGTCTGGACAGGCTCTAGCAGGCCAGGGCTTGCTGAATTAATTGACATTCTAAGAGAATCTCTTACAGCAGGATAAACTTGTGCAGGACCTCTGTGAATTGCATCTTCATGAAGTTTCATATCTGTTAAATTAATTTTTAATTTAGTGCAGGGTTCTCTGGATAAAACTCCTGCATTTATTACTTGTTCAATACCGTCTAATACTAATTCAATAACTTCCCCTATATGGACTTCTCCTTTTATTTTATTAACAACAACACATTCCTTGTAAATGTCAATATATTGTCTTGCTTCATCATTTGAGATTCCGAGTTCTTTTAATTTTTTCCAAAGATCTTCTTCTCTTTTTTTCAATCTTCTTTCAGATATTTCTCCTTTTTTTATTGCTTGATAAACTTGTTCTTCAAGAGGTTCTACTTGAATAAAAAATAAATTGTGTTTGTTAGGTGATTTTCCTTCTCCTTCACCACCTTTTTTCATAACTGTTTCTCTGTAAACTACAATTGGTTCAGAAGTTATAACATCAACTCCTTTTTCAGTTTTGATTCTGTTTTCAATAATTTCCAGATGCAACTCTCCCATTCCACTCATTAGGTTTTCTCCTGTTTCTTCATTGATTTCAATTTTTAAAGTTGGATCTTCTTTTGCAACTTTTTTCAAAACTTCAATTAGTTTTGGAAGGTCTTGAGGTTTTGGAACTGTTATTGATTTTGTAATAACTGGATCAAAAATATGTCTGATGCTTTCAAATGGCTCTTGAGGATTAATTGTTACTGTTTCTCCTGGCTGTGAAACAACTCCTGTAATTGCAAGAACATTTCCAGCAGGAACTTCATCCATTTGTTCTGGTTTTATTCCATTATAAACAAGAACCTGTTGTATTCTTTGTTTCTTTTTATCATTGTTAAGATAAACTTCCATTCCAACTTTAAGTGTTCCTGAAAATAATCTTCCTGCTGAGATTTCTTTTCCAGATCTTGATTCAATAATTGTATTTGTGATTACAAATGCAGGCTCTGCTTTTGGATCGCAGTTAATAAGTCCTTTTCCAAATTCACTTTCAACATCCCCAGACCATATTTTTGGAACTCTATATTTTTGTGCTTCAAGAGGTGAAGGAAGATGCTTGACTACAGCATCAAGAAGGACTTCAAACAAAGGAGCATTTTTCCAAACCCATTCTTTTCTTTTTTCTTCATCTAAATTATATAATTCAATAATATCTTTGAAGCTGACTCCTTTTTTCTTCATAAAAGCCAATGATAATGCCCAATTATCTTTTGCACTTCCGAAAATAACACTTCCATCATTTACATTAACTTTCCATTTTTCCTTAAACTGAGGTTCTGCAATCTGTTCTATTAGTAAATTAAAATGATCTATTATTTTCATAAATCTTTCTTGCATTCCTTCAGGAGTTAATTTTAATTCTTTAAGAAGTCTGTCAACTTTATTGATAAATAATATTGGTTTTACTCTTTCTCTTAAAGCTTGTTTCATAACGGTTTCTGTCTGTGGCATTATTCCTTCTGATGCACAAACAAGAACAATTGTTCCATCAATTGCCCTCATTGCTCTTGTAACATTTCCAGAAAAATCAACATGTCCAGGAGTGTCAATCAGGTTAATAAGATATTCTTTTCCATGTAACTCGTGAGCCATTGAAACATTTGCAGCATCAACTGTCAATAATCTTTCTTGTTCATCAGAGTGCTGCCATGTTGCCATACCGCCTTCTAAATCTCCTGCAAGCTTTTCTGACATCATTCCAGCTGCTGCAAGAAGATTGTCGGTTAGGGCTGTGTTATGAATAACCATACCCTCTGCAATGAAATTATGAGTTTCTGGAATTGTAAAATCATATACTATTTCTTGAGAGTTTTGTTCAATAGATTTGACTTCTATAAATGCAAGATCGCTATAATCCATATCTTTTATTTTTTTATTAATTAACATTAATTGATTGCCAACTTGGATTTTATCACATACAATACTACCAGAAACTCTTTTTACCAATTCTTTTAATTTTTCTGATTTTTCTTTTAAGAAAAATCCTATTTCTTTTTCAAAATTAATTGCAGACAATCCAGATATAGAAATAGTGTTATCTTTTTCTTTTATAGATATGCATCCAAATCTTAATAACAATAAATGCAAATCATCAATCATTTTCTTGCTTGCTGATGAAATTGTTACAGCTCTCCTTGAATTTTCAACACATCCATCAGTATCAAAATAACCTTTAAGTAAATTAGCAATTAATTTATTATCAAAATTAAATACAAAATCAGATATTTTAATATTATGAGATTTCTTCTTTAAGGGATAGTCAAATAAACAATTTAACATATAGGCTAAGGTCATATTTGTATGTATTTCAGGAGTTTTCTGTTTCCATTGTTTTTTTATTGGATTTATTTCCAGATTTTTACAAATTTCAATTAGTCTATCTCCAAGTTGTTCTTTTCCAACAATAAATTTTTTCCCTGAACCATCACCTAAAAATAATCCAGCGATATAAAATAATTCTTCAAAATTCTGTGGCATTTTTATTTTTAATGAATTTCCTCCGAATTGTTTTCCTGTTCTATAGTAAATTAAATTAATTTTATTGTAAACTTCTTCAATATTTAAATTAAATAATTTACATATTTTTATTAAGTCTTTTAAATTATACCTATTTTGCCAGATTCCATGGTAAAATGATCTATTTTTAACAGAAATTCCAATTTCTTCATTTATTTTTTTGATGCCAAATTCAATGATTTTTTTCTTTAGTATATCATGAAAATCTGCATTAAGATTAACATAAAAATTTTTTTTTGCTAATCTTTTCAAGATTTCTGATTTAATATTTAGGCCAGAATTAGTCTCTAATTTCCTAGCGCAAACAATCCTATCTCCTAATTTTAAGTCTTTTGCTTCAATATCCTGAAAATCATCCCTATAAGCAATATACTTATGTTCAGGCGTTGTTTCAATTTCAAAGCCATTTCTTAGCTTAATTTTTATTGTTTTTCCACCAATAAGTCTCCAGACATATTCTATTGCTTTTTTCTCAATTTTTCCATTATCCTTATTAAGTGAGAATATCTCAATTTTTTCATTTGGAGAATAAACAGTATGTTCCTCATTTTCTTCAACAATTATGCCATTATTAGAAACATTTTCAAAAATATCTTTTGCAGTTTTAATAGAACCATCTGTTAAAACTAATCTTGATTCTCCTGAAATGCATTTTCCATGATGAATATGCGCAGAAGTAGCGATATTTCTAATGCTGTCTTGTGTTGAAATCAATCTTTTGATTTTCTCAAAGGGTGTTTCTTTTTTTGCCATGTTAGTTTGTTATAATAAATTACTAGAAGTTTAAAAATTATAAACTCTAATTTAATAATTATCAATAATAAAATAGGTTTTTAAAGGTTTTTGTTATTTAAATTTTATTTAACATATTCCATATATCATAAACTACATAACATAATCCAAAAGTACTTGTTGCTCCAGATAATAGGACATAAGAAGTATTCATTAGTTCTGTTCTTCTAAATTCTTTATCTGAAATTTCTCTAGAAATAACTTTTTGTAGATTTTGTTTTGAATCTCTATTTGTTTTATAAAAAGCATTTAATGGTCCAAATATTGGAATTAAAAAATCTCTAATATCTCTTTCCATATTTATTAATAATAAAATAGGTTTTTAGATGTTTTTATCTCATAAATTTTTAGTATTAGAAACTTATTCTTTTCTGAATTTTTATAATAGATTGTTTATATATTATTCATTAACAGCTATGTGTAAATTAATCCTCTTGAGGATTAATGTTCCATTCATATCTAGCCCTGTTTAGAACATTAATATTGTGATTTATCCATCTTAAAGTTTCTTCATTTATTCTCGAAGATTTCAGTCGAGAATAAACCTTATTTCCATGAATAAATTTTTTGCTGTGATTTGTAGATTCGACATTGCTCCTTTTGTGATAATGTTTTCCATATTCTTTAGGATTATTTTTTGATTCTAAATTCATCAATTTCCAAGGCATACATCCTCTTGATCTTCCACTCCAATTTTTCCAAACCATAAAGTAAGGTTTTGCACCAACACTATCGACCTTCAAACAATTCTCTTTACTCCAATATCTTCCATCTCCAGAAAATTCTTCAGCTTTAAAATTTTTGATAGTTTTATCAACATGTTCTCTGAAAATTTTATTATCATTCCCAGATTTTGTTTCCACATTAAGAGCAGTCACAATATTGCTCTTAACTCCTGTTGTAATATGAATTGTTAAATGATCTCTCCGCTTAATTTCCTTTTGACATCTAATGCTATACCAACTGGAAAATAGATTTGTTCTTATTCCTGTTGCATCAGTTGCAAAATCCCTTTCTATTTCTGACAAGGGTTTTGAACTTTCTTCTATTAATTCATCCAGAATTAATAATAGAGAATTATTTTCTCTATAATTTGATAATGTTTTAAATGAAGGTATTTTTGCATTAATTATTTTATATCTTTTTAATAGAAGCAAGAATCCTCTTGCCCTTCTAACTGATAAATTTGGAAACTTATGCCAAACTAACAAACAAGTAATTACACTTTTCATCTTTTTATTTTTACACACTTTATTTGTAAGAAATCTTACAAATTCAAAGAAATTCAAGAATTCACCCTCTTGAACTTCATTGTACAAAGCTTCATCTCTCAACCACCTCTTTCTTTTTTTCATATTAATTAATATATAAGTAGAGTATAACTATACTTCTGCTTTTCTATACTAATTAAT
>JAVHOF010000137.1:0-1921 GCA_036169915.1 Candidatus Pacearchaeota archaeon
TAAAAAGATTAGAAAATTTACTTATTCCTAAAGTTGTTTGGGATAATATTACTAATGATTCTAAATCAATATACGATATGCTTGGCAAAATTGTAAAACATTTTGCAACATTAGAAATCCATTTAGCATTTACAACTTGGAAAATAAACGACCCTATATATGACGTTAATAGTAAAGGAGAGATGGTCACCTTCAGCAAGGGTACAATAATTTTTGAAATATTTTCTACAGATTTATTGTTTAATAAATTAATACACTGGGACCATACATGGAATGATCCATCTCTGTTCAAGGGTTCGAGTGCCATTCCATTATTAGAATATAATACATCTGATAGTATTATAAAAAAAATAAACGCAAATGTTAAAACTCAAGATACTGCATTTATTACATTTATGCCATTAACAGATACTAAAGAAATTATAGGAATGATTGCGCACGCTGCCAATAACTATGAACAAATATCTAATCTAGGGTTAGATAGTATTACCAAAATGATTTCAAAAGCTTTTAACATAAAACAATTTGCGCAAACCGATTCTAAAACCGATTCTAAAACCGATTCTACAAAAGAGACTCCAAAAGAGACTACAAAAGTAACCAGAGAAGCGCAAATAAAGTATATAATAGATGCGTATAAATATGTTAAAGATGGAACTTCTGGGCATATAGTTAAAGACACATACCAATTAAATAAGGATCCAGAATTTAAAACAGATTTAATGAAATATTATAGCGAAACAGGAACATATCCATCATATTTATTGTTTGGGGGGTATAGCATTGACATAGATATAATAGGAATGCACGGATTTTATAGTTTTCAATATGTAGGAGTAAAAAATACTGGATTGTATGACGGAATTTATATGGTTGAGCACGTTAAACATGCTATAACTAAAGAAAGTTATACAACCACACTATCTTGTAAATTATTAATACCAAAAGTAAAAAATGTTGACACATCCACCACAGGGACAAATACAGGGACAAATACAGGGACAGGGACAGAGACAGAGACAGAGCCAATAATAATAGAAGTACCAAAAGGAGACCCAAGACTAAATTCAATCCCCAGCTCATCTTTCAAGCTATATGACTCAGAAGAAATCAACCCATTTTTTCATTGACCGTTAAACTTATCTAAATAGTTTTTAATACGATACTCTGCTTCAGTCGTAGGTTTTGTGATTATACGTTTAACATCATTGCTTACAGCGGTAAACCCAGCGTTGCTATCCTCATACCCTACTTGTAATTGAGCTTTATATTGATCTTTATCAGAGCCATATCCTTGTGCCTTCTGAAACTCTGTATTGTCTTCATATGTTTTATACAGAGATAATGAATCAGTGTACTTTCTAATATCTAAATAACCTATATATGCAACAAGCTGAACATCAACTATCCAGCTATTCTCAACAGTTATACTATTTGGTGTACTTATTACAGAATCATTCCATTTGTCATATGTTAAGATAGTCTGATTTAATATACCATTACTTCTTATAACTTTCATACCAGCATCTAAATTAGCCTTAATAGTATTCTGGTCATGATTCATTAATTGAAATAACCCCAATTCTCCCTGACTCCCTACAGCACCGGTGGAGCATCTACTTTCCGTGTATGCTATGCTATATAAATTTCGTGAAACGCACCCATGATTACTATTAGTTCCCTCGTTATTATTTTTTAGCCCTACAATACACTTTCCAAATTCACCAATAAACATTTCAACGAATGAAACTTTAGCACCTTCATGTACTTTATTTTGATTCTCGGTTCCGCCATAATCATCATATCCACTACCATTATGGTGTTTAAAATCCACTATTTTAAAACAAGGAGTTGAATACATTTTATCATTAGTTCTATCAAATGTTACTCTAACATGCCATCCAGGTTCTGGTGTTCCTAC
>JAVHOF010000138.1:0-4886 GCA_036169915.1 Candidatus Pacearchaeota archaeon
TCTTTTAAAACTTTATACTAAAGAGTTTTAAAAATAGAAAATGAAAAATAAAGTAATAATTCCAGAAAATTCTGGATTGAACCCCGGGAAACATAAAAGAGTTTTAGAGATTTTAGCGCAAGCACCTTTAGATTTTTTGTCAGTTATTACTGAAAACCCTCAAGCAAAAGTCTATCCTAAATTAGAATTAGCAAGTTCTTCTCCAGTAGGTGGGATTAATTTTAGTCATTTAAAATTTTGCTTAGAAAGTCCATTTTATAAATTAAATTTTTATGGAAATATAAACTATAAACAGAAGGGTATATTAGGGTATGATATTTATTCTGAAAATAAAAGAAAGGCATCCCTATGGTATATACCTAATGTACAGGAATTACCCCATTTATCTGTAAGAACTCCTAATAATTTTACTTTTATAATAGAAGTTTGCCCAAAAAAACTTCTAGGTCCAGACGGAAATCCTCTTTTTCCAGAAATTATATCATCTAATTAAATCTCTTCTCCTTTTAAAATCCCGTTTTCTCTAAGGTCTTTTCAAATATAGTTCTTTTCTACCTGAGGACTCTTTTCCAACATTAATCTTTTCTTTCCGAAGTTTCTTTTTTTTAGAAAAGAAAGCTCGCTCTATTTATATCTCAAAGTATTAGTAGAGTTTATTTCAGTAAGAAATAACCTCTATATCTTTTATTCTGGAAAAATGTTTTTTATTTCTTGTTATTATTTTATTACAACTATTTTTTATCATAATTGAAATGATAAAACAATCATTTTCATCTATAACCTCTCCTTTTTTCATCAAAGATGCTAAAATTTTTGCGCTTATTTCTCCGCACATCCTATCAAAGGGTAATTTTATTACAGAATTTAAAAAATCTTTAGATATTTGTTCTTCTTTTTCATTAAATTCTTTTTTTAAATAAATTCCCAATAACACTTCAAAAACATTAATTTCTGTTGTTACTATTTCTTCTTTATATTTTTCTATTATTTCTATAGCCTCTTTTCTTCCTTTAAGAAAATCAATTATACAATCAGAATCTATAAATATCATTTTTTAATAAATCTTCTGTTGATTTTTTTCTAATTTTTTTAACATTTTCTTTCATTTCTTCTATATCCTTATCAGATATATTTTTCCAAGCTCCTGCAAATTCCATTATATCTCTTTTATTGCTTAATATTCTTCTAATTGCGTCTGAAAAACTTTCATTTCTAAGTTTGTTTATTAAAAGCAATTTATATACATCATCCATTATTGAAATAGTTTTAGTTCCCATATGTATGTGTACACATACATCTATTTAAATTTTTCTACTGAGAACTTTGCATAATTGCTATTTCCGAAGGAAATCTGAGCAAAGTTCTTCTTAGAGAATTTTGAATTTCCGAATTTTTCAAAATTCTCTATTCATACCTCAAAGTATTTGCAGGTTTTAATTTAGAACCCTGCCTTGCAGGAAGCAATCCTGACAAAGAACCAATGACAAATGCAAATAATAAACATCCAACAATCAAATACCAAGGAAAAACAACTCTCAATAAATTTGTTCCAAGCTGGTTTATTGCAACATATTCAATTATTTTTCCAATCCCCATTCCAAATAAAATTCCAATTATTCCTCCAACTAATCCTAATAATCCCGATTCAATTACAAATATAATCATAATATCAGAATTCTTTGCTCCAATTGCTTTCATAACTCCTATTTCTTTTGTTCTCTCTAAAACAGAAGTATACATTGTGTTTGCAATTCCAATGCTTCCAACTAAAAGAGAAATTCCAGCAACACCTAATAAAAAAGCAGTTATTATATTTAATACAGTTCCAAAACTTTTCAAAAGTTCTTCAGGAGTCATTATAGAAAAATCAATTGTTTTTTCTTTCACACCTCTGAAATTCATTAGTTTCTTTTTAACTGCCTCAGAAACTTTAGTCATGTCTTCTCCATCTTTTATCTGTACAATTATCTGATCAACCCTATCTCCTGAATTAAATAATAATTTGAAATCATCAATAGACATGTAAGCTAATGAATCATCACTAGGATTTCCAACACTTTCTAAAATTCCAGCAACTTTAAACTCATTTCCATTGATTATTATTTTATCACCTGTTTTTACAGGTCTCTTGAAAAGATTTCCTTTGTAATTGCTTCCAAGCATAACTTTTCCACTATCCCCTTTTTTCAAAAATCTCCCCTCATCAATTTTATAGCCTACTGATTCAATAAGAAGGTCTGCTGTATCTAATGGAAAACCAGCAACCATAAAATATCTTGCTTGATTATTAAATTCAATTTTTGCATTTCCAACACCATCATAAGTAACTTCTTTTACACCTGCAACTTTATCAATAATATCAATATCTTTAGTTGTTAGTTCAACAGCTCCTCCACTTCCAGGAGCTCCTGCTTGCCCCTTAGGCATTATAAAGAATTTATCTGTTCCCAATAATCTAAACTGCTCTTTAACAGCAGAGTCTAACCCTAAAGATAAACTAATAAGAACAAATATTGTTGCAATTGAAATAAATATTCCTAAAATAGTTAAACTGGTTCGCAGTTTTTTCTTTTTCAAGTTTCTCAATGCCAATGTGAAATAGTCTTGTATCATTTTACAAAGATTTACCTCCTAAATCGAGTAATTGAAAATTATTTATAATTTTCATCTTATCCTCTCAGCGCATCAACTGGCTTTAATTTACTTGCTTGATATGATGGAATTAATCCAGCTATTATGCCTATTAAAAATGAAAACATTATTGCACCTATTACAAGCATCCATGAAATGTTGAAAGCAAATACATCTTCTCCAAAAAAAGCATTTGCACTTGCAGAAGCTAAATAAGCTAAAAATATTCCAAATCCTGCTCCTGCAATTCCACCAATCAATCCAAATAATCCAGATTCAATTACAAATAATTTTAAAATATCTGAATTTTTAGCACCAATTGCTTTCATTGTTCCTATCTCTGCCTTTCTCTCTAAAACAGAAGTATACATTGTATTTGCAATTCCAATCCCTCCAATAAGCAATGAAATAGCTGCAATTCCAATGACAACTGCATTAACAACATTTAATATACTATTAACAGCCTGCACTGCCTGTAGGGGAGTTTGGATTGTAAAATCCTCTTCCCCTTTTTTCTCTTTTCTATCTTTTCTTAAAACCTTTGCAATTTCATCTGTAACAGTCTGAACATTATCCTTGTTGTCAGCTCTTACAACTATAAAATCAATTTCATCATTAATATTAAGAATGTCTTTCATATCTTTGTCAAGCATAAGTATTACTGAATTAACTTGAAAACTGCTTGCTTTTTTTAAAACTCCAACTATTTCAAAAGTCTTTCCTTGAATTACTATTCTGTTTCCTGCGATTATATCCTTACCAAAATCAGAAGAATGAGCAACATCATATCCAAGAAGAACTTTTCCATAATCTCCACTATTTAATAATCTGCCATTTTCAACATCAATATTTATATTTTCATAAATAAACTTTAACTGGTCTTTATCTTCAGGCATGCTTCCAAGATAAGAAAATATAAGTGCATTATTATATTCTAATTTAACAATTCTTAATAATCTAGGAATAACTTGTTTTATTCCATTAACAGATTCAATTAATTTTAAATCATGCTCATTTAGTCTTGTAATTGCAGTGCTTCCAGGAGGTCCAAAACCTGTTTCAGCATTTTGAACAAGTAAGGTATCTGCAGAAAGCGATGAAAACTGACCTGTTATAGCAGTTCTCAAACCAGCTCCCATGCTTATCAAAGAAACAACAGCAGCAATTCCGATAAATATCCCAAGAAGAGTAAGCCAGCTTCTAAGCTTTCTTTTCTTCATACTATTAATTGAAATAAAGAATAAGTCTTTTAGCATTTTTTAAACTCCTAATATTCAGAGTTTTTATTTTTTCTTCTAACTAATCTGTATATTATATAAATAACTATTAAAACAACAATTACAATAACATAATAAATAGTATTACTTTTTGCAACTAACCCTAAACTTTGTGCTTGCTGAGTTGTGTAAACTTTCAATGGAATAACAACATCTTGTGTATATTCTTTGTTTGTTATGTCCTTGTAAACAATGCTCACTGGAAGATTAATAGTGCTAGGAACACTATCTTTAAAAAACAAGCTAAAATCAGCTGTCTGAAAATCATTGCTGTCAACATCACCAATGTAAACCTTGTTTTGAGAAATCAGATTATAATATGTTGAAGTTCCTGTTTGAACTTCTAAAAATTTAACATCAGCCAAACCCTTGTTAACTATTTTTAAACTTATTTTATTTTCCTGTCCCTTTAGTAATAATCCATCTTCAGCATTAACTTCTATAATTGGCTCAGAATTAACCATTAGACTTATCATAGATTGTTTTACTTTAACAATCTCATCTTCAGTATATTCAATTTTTACAGGAATTTTATATATTCCAGATTTTGCAGTATTTAATGCAATAACTTCAAATTCAGTTTGTTTTAATTTATTACTATCTATTTGGTCTATTGAAAAATCAGAACCTGAATTATAAGGTGCTAATGGAAGGTTTGTAAAATCTAAAGAAATTGTAATATCGGTTATTTCATTTGCCCCATTATTTTTTACTAAAATATCTATATTAGAACTCTCTCCAGGAGCTATACTCTCAGGATTCATTGAAACAGAATCTATTCTAATTGCAGATGCCAAACTAATTATGCTTAGCATAATTATTGTGCTTATTATTGTTAGTGTTATTTGTTTTTTCATTTTCTTTTTAATATTTATTTATCCCAGAATTAGGCTCTGTGGTAGCCACCACCTCATTTAATTATTTATTTTATAATCCTTTTAAGTGTTTCGGAACCAAAAAGTTTATATATAACTTCAT
>JAVHOF010000138.1:4986-6599 GCA_036169915.1 Candidatus Pacearchaeota archaeon
TATTTTATAATCCTTTTAAGTGTTTCGGAACCAAAAAGTTTATATATAACTTCATGTTATATTTATATAACTAAATATATAACTTTTATAAATTAACTAAAATGAAAGCATTAACAAGAACTCGTGCAGTTGGGGGTTCTTTAATTGTAACTATTCCTTCCGAGATAGTTAAAGAAAAATCCTTAACAGAAAATGAGCTTGTTGAAATAGAAGTGAAAAGACCGAGAAAAGAAGGGTTTGGAATTTTAAAAGGAATAGGTTCTTTTACTAAAGAAGATGAATTAAAAGGGCAATTAGAAGAATGAAAATTATTATAGACTCTTATGCTTGGATAGAATATTTAGATGGAAGTTCTTTAGGAGAAAGAGTTAAAAAAATAATTGAAGGAGATAATGAACTATTTTCTTTAAATTTAACAATTTCAGAAGTTATAAGCAGGATTAAGAGAAAAAAAATGGATTTTGAATCAGCTTATCAATCAATAATTTCTATTTCAAAAATAGTTGAAATAACTCCAGAACTTACAAAAAAAGCAGGAATATTTCATGCTGAAATAAGAGAAAAAATTAAAGATTTTGGTTTAGTAGATTGTTTAATTTTAATTCTTGCAAGAGAATTAAATACAAAAATTTTAACAGGTGACGAGCATTTTAGGGGTTTTAAAGAAGCTATTATGCTAAAGTAACCTTACTCTACAATCATCCCATCTCTTAACTTTACAACTCTCTTGGCTTTTTTAGCAAGATTAGGGTCATGAGTAATCATTATTATTGTCTTTCCACTATTATTAAGTTCCATAAACATACTCATTATTTCTTCTCCTGTTTTTGAATCAAGATTTCCAGTTGGTTCATCAGCTAAAATTACTTCAGGATCATTTGCAAGAGCTCTTGCAATTGCAACCCTTTGTCTTTCACCACCTGAAAGTTCATTTGGAAGATGATACATTCTATGCCCTAATTTAACATCATTTAGCAATTTTTTTGCTCTTTCAATCCTTTTATATCTAGAAATTCCCTGAAAAATCATAGGAAGTGCAACATTTTCAAGTGCATTTAATGTAGGAATTAAATTAAAAGTTTGAAAAATAAACCCTATTCTCTTTCCTCTTATCTGTGCAAGTTTTGATTCACTTAAATGTTCAATATCAATCCCATCTAGAAAAATCTCCCCTTTTGAAGCCAAATCAAGTGCACCAACCATATTCATCATAGTTGATTTACCACTTCCTGAAGGCCCAACAATTGCAACAAATTCTCCTTTTTTAATTGTCAAACTAGCATCACAAACAGCCTGCACAATAGAATCTCCCATCTTATATCTCTTGCAGATATTATCAAGTCTAATAATTTCATCTTCATGATGTTTAGAAGATTGAAAACTGCCTGCTGAAGGCAGTTCTTCTAAACAGCCTAAAAATTTTTGAAATAAATTTTTTTGATTTTTTTGTATTTTTAGCTTTGCCATTTTGAATAAAGTTAATAAGATTTATTTTTTTCTATATTTTCTTATTAATTTAGGATGATAAGCTAAAACAGGTTTGTCATCAATAGTTCCAACAGGCAAACCTGTTTTTTCTAAAAATAATCTAAAGATATTATTAGCTTCTTCAG
>JAVHOF010000138.1:6699-9000 GCA_036169915.1 Candidatus Pacearchaeota archaeon
ACAGGCAAACCTGTTTTTTCTAAAAATAATCTAAAGATATTATTAGCTTCTTCAGGAGTTATGTAAGGTGTATTTCTATAATAGATTGATCCATGTATATCACCCTCATTTTTCCAGCAATATCCTCTTCCTTTAACTCTTGCAGATAATTGCTTAAAACATTCTTTAATAACCCTTGGATTAGAGCCAAATTCATTATAAAAATCTCCATGTGTTGGACCTTCTATTCCTAACTTAGTTGCTTGTTCTTTAGTAATAGATCCATTAAGAGTCAATAATCTATCATTATTTTGTCTTGGTTCAGAATATAATTTAGGTTTTCCAATTATAGGAATTCTTTTAGGATAACTTTCTTCGGATGCAGGTTTTAAAACATAAACATATCTAGGATTATTATAATATGGACTCCTAATAAGATTAATATCTAATTCATCCTCTAATCTGCTAAGAGCATTAAAAGTTGAAATGGGATTATAATTAAGTAAGTCTGCTATGTCTTTTACTGAAACAAGTTCTCCTGGTTTTAAATGAATTCTAGGAACTCTTTCTCTTAAACCATTTAAGACATATGCTTTATCATTTAAACCCTCTATTTTTTTCCAGTGAGTAGAATCTTTTTTAACTGCCTTTTCAACTCCTGAAAGGAAACTGCGAGCGTTTCTATACGATAATCTTACAATGGTTTTATTGATTAGTTCTGCAACTTCATCTGTTCTTGTAACTAATTCTAATTCTTTTCTATAATCAATTTGTTTTATTTTTGTCATATTGAATCTCTCAGAACTCTCTTCCCTAAGGTTCATTTATTAAATTTAATGGCTTTTTAAAATTATCTGATGCTAAATAATAAAAGTTAAATATTACTGAATATAGTGTTTTTAGATGAAAATGAGAAGTATAAATGAATTTGAAAAAATAATAGAGAATTTTGGGATGAAATACTTTATGGAGAAAAATTAATGACTGATAAAGAAGCAGAAGAAATGATAAAAATTACTAAAAAATTAGAAAAGAAAGAGGTTTTAGAGATTAATCCATCATCTCTTTCATCAACCCATTAATATCTTCCCAACTCTTAATCTTGTTTAACTCTCTTCTTAACTTAGAACTTCCAGAAAACCCCCTTGTAAATTCCTGAGCTTTTAATTTAGCGTCTTTTACTGAAAAAATATCAAATTCTTTTGCTAAATTAATATATTCAAAATAATCTGCAATTTTTTCAGATTTTGTTTGTACTATAAGTTCTCCAGTTTTAAGATAATGGTTTATTTGTTTGAAAATAAAAGGGTTTCCTATTGCTCCTCTTCCAATCATAACATAATCACAATTAGTTTCCTTTAGCATTTTTTCAGCATCTTTTTCTGAAAAAACATCTCCATTTCCAATAACAGGAATTTTAATATTTTCTTTTATTTCTTTTATTAAATTCCAGTCTGCTTTTCCAGAATAACCTTGTTTGACTGTTCTTGGATGTATTATTATTGCACTTGCTCCTACATCTTCACAAACTTTTGCTATTTCAACTACATTTATAGAACTATCATCATAACCACTTCTTATTTTTACACTAATAGGAATATCAACTGCCATGCTTACTTCAGAAACAATTTCTGCAATTTTATTTTTTCTTTTTAATAAAGCCCCTCCACTTCCTTGAGCCATAATCTTTTTACTAGGGCAGCCAAAATTAATATCAATTATATCAAATCCTTTATTCTCTAATATCTTTGCAGCTTTAACTATATTTTCTGTATTTTGAGAAAATATCTGTGCAACAACAGGTTTTTCATCTTTGCAGGTTTTTGCAAGTTCAAGAACAGCATTATTCTTCCTTGCAATTGCATTTGCAGATAAAAGTTCAGTACTTACCAAACTTACTCCATATTTCTTGCACATCAATCTAAAAGCTATATTTGTGATATTATGCATAGGTGCAAGTATTAATTTACCAGACAGCTTAGGAAAAGGTTTCGCCATATTCTTCTACTTCAATTTATATCTATTTAAAAATCCACACTTTTTGCATTTCACAATCTTAAATCCGTTTTTAACTCTTATTTTAGAGTTATAAAAATCAAATTGAGAATAACATTTTTTACAGAATTTTTTTCTTAATCCTTTTAATTTGATATTCTTACTCATTGCAAGATTTTTTGCTTTTTTAATTTCTTTTTCAGATGATTTTTTAGAAAAAATATCAGATATTTTTTCTTGTATTTTCTGCTTTGATAAATCAGATTTCATATAAATATGAGAGAAAGAGATTATATAAAATTAAGGTAAACACGCCCCCACGAGATG
>JAVHOF010000139.1:0-1915 GCA_036169915.1 Candidatus Pacearchaeota archaeon
GTAATTTTTCGAAAAATAGTTTGTCTTTCAGGTCACTCATGTGAATTGCACCTTCTCTGGTTCGTATTCTTCCCACAAGACCCATTCGCCACATGGCAATTTACTATTTGGCATTGGATTACCAGATTCTCGATTCCAGATGTAAATCTTTCCACGCAATTTCATGAAGTCAAAATTGCATTTGAGACAACGCTGAAAGTTTTCTATTTCCATCATTTTTCTATGACAGTTAGGACAACGAGCAATAGAAGTTTCTTCTGGAAGATTTTTTAATTCTTCAAAAGAACCGATAGAATCCAGAATCTTCAATCCCCTCTTCATAGCTTTGTGTTTATCACTGGATTCTTCCATGTTGTCACCATTAACCTATTAACAGGTCAACAATATATACCTTGCGGTACAATTAACATGCTCAATCGAAGGCCACCTTGATTCTGATAAGTCCACATCTGGACCCATCTATTATATGAAGTGACCCGTCAGAATCATCTTTGATAAGAAAGAATCCTGTTTTAAGATTGTCTGGTATTTTCATTATTGCTCCTTCGTGACGCTCTTTTCTAGTACCACGTTGCGGTCTTGGAAAAGGAAAATTGGGCAAAGAAAAATCTACTTTTAATTCCATCCACTCAACCATATCGCCTTTTCGAAGCGGTCTTACGTGAATTGAACTTTTTCTTTTTCGTTTACTGAATATTCGTTTAGATTTACTCATAGATTTTTCGCTTTCCGCTTTCATATTCATAGATAATATTACAATTAGCACAACGAATTTCCAAATCATTCTTCATTCTTTTCCCGCTAAGAATGGCTCTGTAAAACCTTCCAATATCCTTCCAAGTTTGACGCTCTTTGTTTCCATTATGATTTTTATGGTTGATTTGCAAAATACGGATGTCTGTTATTCCACAAGAAACGCATTTTCCGCCGAGCAATTCTATTAACTTTTTTCTTTGGTCCCAATATCGTTTTTTGCTTGCATTCTTAAATTTTTCTGTTTGCCGATATTTGATAAAGTATTCTGGGTGTATTTCTCTCCAAGCTTTAGCTCTATCATTACATTGTTTTCTTCCTTCTAGTGTTTTAGTTCTGGCTTTATATTCTTTACGAAATAATTCTAAACGATGAATTCTATTCTTCTGATGATAGTTATGCATATACTCGCTTCTCTCATATTTTAGCATATTAGTTGTCACCTATATGTATAGTAAGTAATACACATATTTAAGTCTTTCTATTAAGTAAATTGCACAATTTCTTTATCGGAAACTGGATATTCACGTTGGCATCTCATACACCAAATTTTCTTAGGAACAATGAGACTCAAATTAGAACCGTCATTTAATGGTGCAAGTTCAAACGGAGCAATACCTTGAACCATTTTTTCCTCTCCACAGACAGGGCATTTCCATCCTTTCATGTAAACTGAACCTTTTCTTTGATGTTTTGGGTTGCTAGAAAAACTTTACAATGTTTATTTATTCTGCAAGACGTTTTACAATATTCGACATTAACAGAATCATGTAATGTGCATCCAGTTACTATCCACTCACCGTTTTTATCTGTCATGTGAAAGAAACCTTCTCTGGCTTATCTCTTTCGAGTTTATAGACTTCTAACTCATTAGGAATATTATTCTGAATTGAGGCGAGATGGTTTTTACAAACGAAATTTTGGGGTTTATACTTTAAAAGTCGTGCAGTAAAATGAGAAGCATTGCTACCCCAATTAATGAGATAGTCTGCTCTCTTATTACAATCACGACATTCGCAAGTTATCATTTTCAGTCAAGATAGAGTAGTCATCGACCTATATAAACGTTGCGAGCCTTCATTTAAGCTATTGATTAATTTTAACCGTCTTATATAACCATTGCGAAAGACTTAAGAAGGGTTCTCCATGGAATTATTGTAAT
>JAVHOF010000140.1:0-33780 GCA_036169915.1 Candidatus Pacearchaeota archaeon
AGCAGGTTCAGATTAACTATTTTTCGGTTTTAAACTTAAACTCCGGACAGAGCATATTGCTTATATTTTGATTTTTCAATTACATTTTTATAATAACTCTGCCTATTCAATTAATGATAGAACTCAGCTTATTCAATAAAATCTATAAGTTACATGCTCAGAAATTAAAGAATTTAAATATCTCAAACAAAAGACTTGTTATTTGTTTTTCAGGAGTTCCTGCATCTGGAAAAACTTCTCTTGCAATGATATTAGAAAAGAAGTATAATGCAGTGAGGATAAATAAAGATGAAATTGGAAACCTAATAAACAAGATTAAAACAATAACTACAAAGGAAAAAGAAGAACTTGCTGATAAATATATCATTCATCTGTTCAATAATTGGATTTTTAAAAATAATCTGATAATATTAGATAAAAGCATAGACAGAAAATATAAAGAAATCTTTGATATTTTAAAGAACAATAAATTTCAAAAATTTATAATAAGATTAAATATCTCAAAGTCTGTTGCTTTGAAAAGAATAAAAGAACGAAACAAAGAAAATTTGCATGAATGGCTGGAAAAGGTTGATAAATGGTTCAAAGATTTTGAAGATTCAGGAAAAAATATTCAACCAGATTTTATCTATAATAATAAGCAAGATTTAAGAGAATTATTCAAAAAACTTGAATATTCTTTATCAAATTTAAATTGATTACTTTCACTCTTTCAATGTTTCTTCAACATCATCAAGAAGCTCTCCAGCTGACATTTGGGGTTCAAGAGAATCTCTTCCACACCAAGGGCATTCTCTTGGCTTGCCTTTTTCTATGACAAAGCGACAATGTTTGCAGATATAGCCGTTCATTTTTCACCTTCTTATATAAAATACTTAATATGTCTGCTTTTTAAATCTTTCAGAAGTATTAAGTCTAATATTAAACTTAATATTTGCTCTCCATCTAACGATATCTAGATTTATCATAGAATTATTAATAAATATTAGCGAAATCTTCGAGCAAGAGGAGAAGATTGAGCTGGAATAAGTTGAGCCGAATGTAAGTGAGGCGAAAGTAATATTAAGAAGCAAGGTTTACTTAACAACAAGTTCAAAACAACGCAGGAGTTATAAAAACTTCTATCAAAGCTGCAATAAACAAAATTACAACAGAAAGAATAATGAGATTTAATGAATCCTGCAAAATAGTCCAGAACTTTTCAGATGCAATATCATGCCTGATTATTGCAATACTTACTATTCCTCCTGCTAAAGCTCCTGCAAAATAAGAGCCTATTTCAGGAATTCCATGAATCATATATCTTACTAATCCCAGCGGAAGGTTAGCTAAATCTGAATTTGAAAAAATGCCTATTGCAGCGCTTATTACGCTTGCATTCCATGCAAGTATAAATATAGCTCCTGCTCCAAAAATCAGGGAAAATACTAGTGTAAAAATAAGCACATAAATATTATTTGCAAAAATATTGACTATTTTTTCCTTTGCAGTTAAAAATCCAGTTGTCTTTGAAACAGACTTAACCCCATATTTTGAAACACAATCTTCAAAATGAGATGGCTGGTTTATTCCGCAATAAGTTTCAATTTGAGCAACAAAAGATAAATTTCCGTCTGCAAGAACAATGTACCAAAAAGAAAAAGCAACAACAAATCCCATAAATAAGAACATAAAATAAGTAAGTGCTTTTCCATGTTCTTTTATTAAATTATAAAAGCCTCGGTTTTCCATATCTTTCTCTTCTTCATTTTTAATTGCAAAATACATAAAAGGAATTGAAAACATCACACAAAAAGTTACGACTAAAATACCCGTATATTTTGAAAGAACAGGATCTCCTGAAAAAATCCACCTAACTAAAACAAGGGAAATTGTAGCATAAAAAGCCCCTATAAAAAACATTTCCCAAGGTCGTCTTTCAGCCTTTGCAGGATTAATAAGCATTTCAAACATACAAAAATTTACCTCTTCTCATATATAGTTTATAATTACGAATGTTTAAAAATTCTCGTGTTTATATAATCGCTTACTTTTCTGAAGCTATTTATCTAGGGATTATTGACAGTTTGATAAATCTTAGTTATGCAATTATTTATCAAGCGATTTTTCTCTTCCATATGCACAACTTTTTGATTTTTTTAAAGATATTTATATTCCTTAGAAATTTCATCTCGACGAATGTCAGATGAACTTTTATTATTTAACTTCAGAAAGGTAAGTATCATTGTATTCATTAAATTCAACATATTTTTATACTAATATACCTATAATATAATATCCAAAAGAGGTAAAATGGACAAACAAAAGAAATTTAATCAGATTTGCAAGGACATAAAATCCATTAAAATACAAGGGGCTGAAAACATAGCAAAAGCAGCTTTTTTTGCTTACAAACTGATTCCAACAGAAAATTCTAAAAAAAAGCTTATTTCACTTAGGTCAACAGAACCTATGCTACAAAATGTATTAAATCTTGGAGATAAGATGCCTTACATTGAATTAGTAAAAAAATTAGAGGAATCACAATTAAAAATAAACAAAGAAGTGTCTAAAACAATAAAAAATAATTTTATAATATTCACTCATTGTCATTCTTCAACTTTAGTCAAAGCATTAATTTATGCAAAAAGAAAAGGAAAAAAATTCGAAGTTTATAATACAGAAACCCGCCCATTATTTCAAGGCAGAAAAACATATAAGGATCTAAAAAAAGCAGGAATTAAAACAACAATGTTTATAGATTCAGCAATAAAAATTGCACTTACTAAAGAACAAGATAAAGAAGAAAAAACAATGCCCGTAAATATAATTTTTTTAGGTGCAGATGCAATAACTAAAAAAGGAGTTATAAATAAAGTAGGGAGCGGAATGATTTCAGAGATAGCAAAAAAGAATAACATTCCCCTGTATATAATAAGCAATTCTTTAAAATTTTCAAATAAAACTATTGCATTTGAACAAAGAAATGCAAAAGAAATTTGGAAATTGAAAAAAGCCAATATAAAAAATCCATCTTTTGAACTTATTCCAAAAGAAAATATAACAGGGATTATAAGCGAATTAGGAAATCTTTCTTATAGTAAGTTTTTGAAGAAATTTAAAGATTAAAATAGAACTATGATATGCTCAGTGTAAAAGAATATATCCTAAAAGATATACTTTCTTAACATAGAATTTTTGATAAACCAAAAGATTTAAATAAGTGACATCACTTAATAACTTATGACAAACATAACTCTCTCAATTGATGATGAAATTCACAAAAAGATGCGAAGATATTCTGAAATAAAATGGAGTGAATTTGTTAGAAAATGTGTTCAAAAAAGAGTTGAAGAACTTGAGCGATTGGATAAAGATGATTGGGAAAATGCAAGATTTCTTGGAGATGAAAAACTATTGTCAGAATCATGGTCATCTAAAGAAGATGAAGAAGCTTTTGAATATTTACAACAATGAACATTAAAAAATTTGATATTGTACTAGTTGATTTCCCATTCAGTGATTTAACTAAAACAAAAAAAAGACCTGCATTAATTATTAATTCTTTAGAAGGTCAAAATGCTATTCTTTGCCAAATTACTACAAAACGAAGAAGTATTCAAAAATATGAAATTTTTCTGAACAAAGAATCTTGTTTTGGAGATATTCGTTTTGATTCTTTTGTCTATGTTGATATGATATTTACATTGCATAAAAGTTTAATTTATAAAAAGATTGGTGAAGTAAATAATCTAAAGATAAAAGAAATGATAAATCAAAAGATTAAGTTAGTTCTTAATTAGAATACAATATAGACCTGCATTGCTTGCGAGCCCAATTCTTATTATATTTTTAGTTACTAAATTGAACTCGCAAGAGCTCAGTGTAAAAGATATTATTATAAAGGATATACTTTGTAAATTTTATTTTTATTGAGAATTTTGTTCTAAACATTGTGTTTCTCCCTCTCTTCTTAAAAGCTCATAGACAAAACAACCGCAAGCTACTTCTGCTTCATTGTCTGCAAAATCGCATAATTCTCTATAGAGAATTGGATTTTCTCTTGCTACTCTTTCACATATTTCAGCAGATAAATTTATGCATGTCCCTTCGGCATTTCTCTGGGATAGGTCCCTGCTTAAAACATCTGCTATTTCTTTTCTTACAATAGGAAGTTTGTATACCATAAAAATTGATTCCTTCATGCTTTTTTATATTTTTCTATTTAAATAAAGATTTTTTCCTAACAGCTCAAATTGTAGAGTAATATTAATAAACAGAACATATCCTCTTTGATATACTTTGTGTAAACAAGTATAACATTATTGTTCTTTTTTTATTAAACACATTTTTTATTATAAAATTCTGTTTTTTAAGTCTTTTCTAATCTTATAAGCTCTCTCAGTATCTTTTAAAATAGCTGTATCAACTTCCTGTATAAACATACCTTCATCACTATCTAATTTTTGCAGAATTCCTTTAATTGGAACAGTTATTTGAGATTGTCCAATTCCTTCATCTAAATTTCCTCCAGAAGTTTTTAACTTCCCAACCGCATTAGCATAAACAAAAATAATATTATTTTCAATAGCTCTTGCTTTACAAAGTGCATTAACATGGTCTATTTCTGCGTTTGGATTGTGTTTTACGTAAGGAGGAAATTTTTCACCTTTATACCATAAACTAGGGCAAAAAATGATATTTGCTCCTTTCTTAACCATTTTTCTAAAGATTTCTGGAAAAATTAAATCCCAGCAAATAGCTAATCCAACTTTCCCAAATTTTGTATTAAATACAGAAATTTCATTTCCTGGAACAATCCTTTTTCTTTCAGTTAGCCATAAATTAATTTTTTTGTATCTTCCTTTAATATTTCCCTTTGAATCAATATAATAACAAACATTAAAATTACCAATCTTATTTTTTTCAATAATTGAACCGGCTACCATATCTATTTTGTATTTTTTAGCTAAATTTTGAAATATTTTTTTGTATTTTCCTTCTGAATCTGCAAGTTTAACAATTTCATCGTCATTTAATCCACCGCTTAGAAAATCTTCTGGAAAAATAATGACCTCTGCTCTACCCGAAGCTTTTTTGATAAACTCTTCCATTTTCTGAAGATTTTTTTCAGGTTGATACTGATTAATTCTAAATTGAACAACTGCTATTTTAAACTTCATATTAAAAGATGTCAAAAGAGGTTATTAAAGTTTACTTTATAGAATGTTTTTAATCTTCTTGGAACAACTTTATTAGGTTCGGTGTAAACGAGTCATCTATCTTTTGTCAACATCTCTCTTCACAATTGCATTCATCATCTTCACACTTGCATTCATATCCATGATTGTTTTTATGTTCAGGATCTTTTGATTCTTTATTAATGCTTCTGATTATCTGTTCCATACCTGCTTCTAATTCCTGCAGTTTTTCCATTATATCAGTTTTTGCAGCGATTAGTCTTTTTAATTGCTCTTCAATTATGCCCCTTGTTTCAGAAATAGACTTTTTAACAAGTTTCTTATTTCCAACATCAACAATAAGTTTTTTATCATTTATTTTAACAGGAACAAATATTTTCTTTCCAATATTTATCAGCATTTCCTCATTTTTCTCAAGCTTGTCCATTTCACTTAGACTTTCATCTAATCTCTGCATTTCAGAGATATTTTGCTCAATTAATTGAAACTGTTGATTAAATTGATTAGCTTCCTGCTCTATCGTCTGCAATTGTATAAGTTGTTCTTGGTTCATTTTAAATTATGTTTTTATTTAAATTTAATCTATAATATGTCATTTAATAAGCTATGTTTTTGCAATTGGGCATCAGTAGCCCTTAACTCTTGCTTATCTTACTTATTTTAATATTTGTGAGTTATAAATTATTATTACTGATATAGATATTTATTAATACCTTAATTAATACCCTAGATAAATCTTTTTATTTAATAAGTAACCATTTTATAATAGTTACAATATAAAAAGATTTATAAACCTAAAATTAATATAAAAACTATGGCAAATATAAATATATTAACAGGAATAGAATTAAAACCAAGAAATCTATCTTTTCCAGTGTTAATTATGCTTTCTGATGAAAAAATTCTTGAAGCATATCAAGAAGGAATAAAATCTTATAAAGAAAAGGCTAGAAAAACTCTTGGAGTTTTATCATATTCCAATGGAGTAGTTAAAGGCTCTAATCCTTTTGCAGTTGTGGAGTTAGGAAAATCTTTAAGGCTAGTAACTCCTTCTGAACTAGAGTTGGCAGTAAGTATTAATTCTGATTTTTTTAAAGGAACTTATGAAGATATTGGATTAGTTTTACGAAGTGAAGGAGATTCTTATAAACCTAATGATTATATTGCAAAAGATTTAGCAGAGCAAATTAAAAAAAGAATTGGAAAAATTGGTGCTAATAATCCTACAAGAATTTCATTAAAAGGTTTAAGTTTAAAGGAAGATGTAAATTCTGAATATGGACTTTCTTTTGTAATTGGGGATGATGCAGAAATTATTGCTGTTCCAGAGTTTGCTTATACAAATGATGGAAGAAGATTTTCAAGAACTGATGAAAGAGGAGTTCCAATTTTTGAAGATAATGGTTCTAGAACTTTTTATGCTAGAGAACAGGGTGTTTCGAGGCTCGTCTTGCGCAGGGGCTTGGGCTTGCTTTCCGGCAGTGAGTACTTGGCTTGCTCGAGTGACTCTGGTCGGGTAGTGGTTGTAGATGACGCCGAAGGCGTGTCGCAAAATTTTTTAGATGACTATAAAACAAGACTTCAGTCTGAAAGAGAAAAGCAAATAGCAGAAGTTGAACAGAGATATTCTCAAGCAATGCAAGTTTTAAAAGGAGAACCTAAATAAGATGGAAATAAAATTACAAAATTTTCAGTGGCAGAAACCAGAAGTTGTGCCTGCATTTGTACAAGGTGTAGATGCAGAAGCAGTTTACAAAGCTATTAGTGGAATGAATCTTGGGTGGAATGACTATCAACCAGAAACTCAAACAATGAGAGGATCTAACCCTTTTATTGTAGCAAGAGTTGATAGTTTATTAAGACCCTATGGAATTAGAGTTGCTAATTTAAGAGACTTATCAAGACTTGAAATAATGAGTATGGTTAAAGATATGCATTATACTGATGCTCCTGCACTTGTTTTGAGAACTTTAGATGATCCTAATTCAAGAAACCTGCCTTTGATAGAAAAGATTACAGAGGAAGTTGAAAGAGTAAATGGGAAATTAGAATTACCTGTGATGATAACCGGATTTGATGTTGCACCATTGGAAGGAGATAGTAATGGATATGGATTAAATATTGTTCCACGAGATGATTTTAAGGCAGTGCATGATGATAGATTAGAAGGAAAATATAATATGAAAAAATTCTCTCAAGTAGATGAATTAGGTTTACCAAAATTTGTTGCTAATGGTTCTAGAACTTGGTATGCAAGAGAACAGGGTGTTTCGGGGCTCTACTTGCTCGGGGACTTGGGCTTGGATTCCAACATTGGGGACTTGGCTAACTCGAATGTCTCTGGTCGGGTAGTGTTGATAAGTGGCGAAGCCACTTCGCAAAAAATTTAGGAAAAGTAGTATTTTATAAAATATTCTGCAATATATATTTTATTTTAAAGAATAATTTAAAAATAAACAACTCTTAATAAGATTCCTAGCCATAGAATGGCTGGGCTACATGCTGATTAATAGCACTTTCTATAAGAAAGTCATAAAATTCAATCATGACATTAAGTACTTTTAATAAGGAAATATGAAATGATGGTGATTTATTTTTAATTAATTGGCTACAAGGTTTTGGGGTGTTTCGAGGCTCTACTTGAACAGGAACTTGAACTTGAATTCCAACAATGAGAACTTGGCTAACTCGAATGACTCTGGTCGAATAGCTCACTTAATGGCTAGGATTTTTGATAATGCATAAAATTTTTACAAAAATTTTGGTTTTAAAATGGTTAAAACTTACAATAATCTTTATTCACAAATTTATAATATGTCAAATCTTATTCTTGCTTGGAGAAAAGCAAGAAAAGGAAAAACGAAAAAACCTTATATTATTGAGTTTGAGAAGGATGTTATTGGAAATTTGTTTAAGCTTCAAGAAGAATTAATCAATGAAACTTATCAGCCAAAACCTCTTGTAACTTTTATTTTGCGAGACCCGAAAACTCGCAAAATTTCTAAATCCTCATTTAGAGATAGAATTGTTCATCATGCTTTATTTAGAATTATTGAACCTATTTTTGATAAAACCTTTATTTATGACTCCTGTGCAAATAGGATTGGCAAAGGAAATTTATTTGGTATTAAACGTTTTAAGAAATTTGCAAGAAGAGTTTCAAAAAATGGAAAAATAAATGGGTGGTTTAACAATAATCAGATTAAAGGTTATTGTTTCAAGGCAGATATCAAACATTATTTTCAAGAAGTTAATCAGGAAATTTTATTGCAAATAATAAAAAGTAAGATTAAAGATAAAAAAGTAATTAAGTTAGTTGAGAAAATCCTGAAGAACTTTGATGATAAGGAAAAAGGCATGCCTCTTGGCAATTTAACAAGTCAATTCTTTGCGAATGTTTATTTAAATGAACTAGATTATTTTATCAAACATAAATTAAGAGTTAAATACTATATAAGATATGTTGATGATTTTATTATTTTGCATAATTCAAAATCTCAATTGGAAATTTGGAAAAAACAAATCAGTGAATTTCTTGCAGGCAGATTAAAACTTGAATTTCATCCAGATAAATCTAAGATAATTCCCCTTTCAAGAGGAATTGATTTTGTAGGTTTTAGAAATTTTTATTATTTTAAGCTGTTAAGAAAAAGGAATATTAAAAAAATCAAATCTAAAATTAATTTGTTTAAGAATAATAAAACATCTTTTGAAAAACTTTTAGAAAGTTTTAATGGCTGGCAAGCTTATGCAAAATGGGCCGATAGCTATAAATTAAGGGATAATTTATTCAAATATATTGAAAATATATCCATTTCACTAAATAAACCTTTTTAAGTGTTTGTATATAGTTTATTTTGAAAAAGGCGCAAAAATGGTAAGACTGATATCTATGATAATTGTATGGTTTGAAAAGAATTATATTTTATCTTGGATAATAACTTTTTTTCTTGCAGGTTTTATTTTTTATATGTCTTCAATATCTTTTCAAACCATTCCAGGACCAAAAGTTCCTTTTGAGTCTTATATATATCATATGATGCTATTCTTTATCTTATCATTTTTTCTTTCAATATCCATAATTAAAGGAGATTATAATAAAAAACATCTGATTTTAATCTCAGTTCTTATTGCAATTGCCTATGGAATTTCAGATGAGCTTCATCAATTATTTGTGCCATTCAGATGTTGTGCACTGGATGATGCAGTTACAGACTCGGTGGGAATAATATTTGCAGCGGTTTTTTACACTTCTAATTTAATCTGGAGAAGAAAAAGAAATTTTCATCCGAATTAAGTGGTAAATCATATTTATATATAATAAAGCATTAATTTTGTTATCTTAAATTAGGGGTGATAAAATGAAGTTCAAAAAGAGTGTGATATTTATAGCATTTTTATTAACTATCTTTTTACTGCAAAGTTTTATCATTGCTAGAACTATTCAAAACAGGCCAGAAGTTTATTCATCTCACACTATTAATTCAAAATTCACAAATGGAGAATTCTTTGTTGAATATAATTCTGCAGATTTAGATAAAATAATTTTATATTATGGAACTAATCTTCAGGCAATGGATAGCGCAGTTAAAACAGACTGTGAATGCGGAAGAAATATTCAATGTTCTTTTAAAATAGACTTAAAAAAATATGAAGATAAGGAAATAAAATACTTTTTTGTGGTAGTTGATAAAAAAGGAAACATAGGACAGTCACTTGTTAAAAAAGTTAAAGTAGATACAATCAGCCCTGTAATAACAAATCCAGATAATATGATTAAGGTTGATAAATATTTTGTAAACTTTAACATTGGTATAACTGATAAAAATTTTGATAGAGTTCAATACATAGATAATTTTGATTCTGAAAAAAGCATAGTTCTTTGCAGAAATTGTAAGTCTAATTGCGGTTGTAAAGTTAAAAAAAGATTTCTTAGAGGAGATTATTCATTGACAATAACTGCCTTTGACAAAGCAGGAAATTCTGTTTCAGAAGACGTTTCATTTAGTGTTGTTTAGACACTTTCCACAATTCCATTATATAACAAACCTTTTAAACCCATTTCCATGCTATTCTAATTAAAATTTAACTCAAAATGATAAAAATTAATGCAATTAATAAAAATTATCCAGTAAGAGAGCTTGAAGATATTTTAGTAGCTGAAGCTTCAAAAGGGGTTCTTCTGGTTTCTCCTTCTACTGATTTGAGGGACATAGGTCAGTCAATTACTCATTTGGAAAAAGCAGAAGACATTTGCAGAGAAAGAAAATTAAGATACGAAAAAATAGAAGCAACTCGCCTTATATGTATATTAAACTCCTTTGGAGACTATAATGGGGGAAAAACAATGAAAGAATATCTTTCAAAAGGAATCAGAACAGAATTATACAGAGGAATTTTATTCCAGCCAGGTTTGAATTTTAATCATTCTCAAACAGAAAGTATATTTGAAGTTTTAGAAATGTTATTTGGAAAAGAAGAATATTATCTTGCAGTTCCAAAACATACAATATATGCAAGTATTATAGGTTCTTGCTCTACCTATCCAGGAAGATTTTTATCTAAAAAATTAATAATATAAAAAAATAAAAAATTAAATTACTTCTTTCTAACTAATGATGATTTTGCCTGTGGTCTTGCTATTGGTGCTTTTGTTTTACAGCACATTGGCATTAACACTATGATAATAGCCTTTATAATTAAAAGAACTCCAATTACTACACCTAAATTCCAATCAGTATATAGAGTTATCAATATAAATGCTAAACCAAGAATAAGCAATTTCAAAGCTATCCATTTTCCATGACATTCCATTTTAAAACCTCCTTTTAATAATATATTATATAATAGTATATTTCGCTTATAAATGTTGTTGTTATCTAATTTTGATAATTTAATCTTTGAGTATTCTAAAGGAGAAATAATTCTCACAGAAATATATCAACTTAAGCAACATCAAGCCATTTTCTGAAAATTGTTGAGAAAACCATTGCACTGATTAAATACCATAATATCCACCAGCTTCCAAAAAGAATTAATAAATGGTCTGAAAACCATCTAAATAAAAGTATAACTGGAACTGAAGTATAAATCAAAGGTTTCATGGTTAATTCAAAAGTTCTTGGAAAAAATTCCAGTTGCTTTTTCTGAAACTCCAATAATTTTTCAGGATGATCTTTGTATTTTTTCATTTCTTCCTGTAAATATTTCTGTTCTTTTTTTATTTCCTTTAACTGCGCTTGATCTGAAAAATATTTTTGTGCAAGAGTCAGGAAAAAAGTTATTATTGCAACAATAATTATAAAACCAGCATAAGCATTCCATCTCAACAAAACTCCAAATGTAGGATCAAGAACATAACTAACAATCTCCTTTACAGTTTTATCACTTCCAAATATTGTCAATTGAGAATTCCATTTTGATGCAATATAAACTGATACTAATAAGATTACAAAAAACCATATCATTCCTCCTGCGCCTTTTTTATTTTTCATTTTACTTCCTATTTTAATGCTCTATAGAACTCAAAGGGGTTTTTAAAGATTTCATTTAATTTTTAATAAATCAATATTATCTAAAATTTCAAGTTCTTAAAAATATCTAAGATGTTCTGGCATTTCATGAGGATACATTTCCATATATCCACTAATAGAAGATTCAAGTCCATCTGGATTTAATCTTTTCATTTCTTCTGCAATTGTTTTCAAAGTACCCTCATAACATTTTGTTCCAATAAATAATGTATTTATTTTTCCATTGATATCCCATGGAATAAATCCTACAGTAGAATGTTTTAAAAATTCATAATTTTCAGGTCCTAACATATTATTAAAATAAGCTCTTTTTCCTAATTTTGGTGAATTCATAAAATTAGGCAAAGCAAATGTAACCCATCCAATCTCTGTAGCTTCCCAAAAATGATTCCTGCAATTTATTTTATTAGCATGATTTCTTGCATATTCTTTTGCTCCCTCAACATACATTTGAACAAATTTGTCTACTTGTTCATTTCCAAATTCAATAGCTCTTTCAAACTCTTGAAATTGTTCAGGAGAATAAACCATTTTCCCTTCTTCATATTTATTTGGAAAGCATAAATGCCAGAATCTAGGATTTGGATGCACTATTTTTGTTTCTTCTTTAAGGGCATTAGCATCTACATATTCTATAATCTCATTTCTCCATGTAATTAATCTTATCTTTTCTTCAGCTTCTTTTTGTATTTCTTCAATCTCTGAAATTGTTTCCATAAAAGATTATTTATTTTTAAGTTAAAAAAGATTATTATACTCTAAGAATTATATATTATTTTATACTTCTAAACACCCATTACTTTTTTCAAAGCAGGATTCATATCAATTGCATGTTGCTGGGCAATATTTTGATAGAACTGGAATGTAATCATAATTCCCAATAGCAAAGCAGTTCCTCCAACTAAAGCCCCTAAAACATCTGCAAGTGAAGCCAACAAGCCAATTGCAAGCCCACCCATGACAGTAAGAGGCATGATATATCTTTCTAAAATAGATTCTAAAATTCTTTTGTCTTTTCTAAATCCAGGAATCTGCAAACCTGAATTTAAAATATTTTGAGCCTGCGAAGCAGCATCCATTCCAGAAGTTTTTACCCAAAATACAGAGAACAATGCAGCAAAAAACATATAGAATAACATATGCCCAAAAAGCTGAACAATAACAATCCACCCCCAACTTCCAGTTATAAATCTATCAAGAATATTTGTTGCAGTAACCCAATATAAAAATCCAGAAACAGGTCTTCCATTCTGGAATTCTCCTAAAAATGTAAAATAAGAAGAAACTTTAGCCCCTGTTGTGCATGCAGTAAGAGCATCATTATCAATGCAAGGTGTAGCAGCATTATAAACTAGTCCTCCAAATAACTGCAGGTTTGCAATTAAAGCAGCTGTTAAAATAACTGGAATAACACTTGCATAAAAGAACTGTAATGGCCATTTCATTCCATATCCTCTTAATCTATCATAACTTAAAGGAATTTCAATTTTCAAAGATTGTGCCCATACAACAATTAAAAACAAAACAATTGTTGCAATTATTGCAGCCAAAGCAACCATTGCGCCTTGAGCATCAGAATTAATCAGGCTTATAACAAATGCAATAACTTTTCCAGATGCCTGAAACTGGCCTTCAGGTCCTAAAAATCCAAATGAAGCAACAATCAGTCTCCATCCAACTCCAGCTGCAATAAACAAGCTTATTCCAGAACCAAAGCCCCATTTATTACAGAGCTCATCCATAAATAATATTGCTAAACCTCCAAGTATAAGCTGAAATATAACTAAAAAAGATAATCCAGGTGCTGCTTCAAGTCCTTTCATCATTACATAAACAATTGCTTCAAATAATATGAAAAAGAATATCAATAATTTTTGCAAGCCCTGAAAAAATTTCTTCCCCTCTGGACTTTTTGTATCAATATCAAGAATCTTACTTCCAACCAATAATTGTAATATAATAGATGCCATAACAATAGGTCCAATACCTAAAGATATTATAGAACCAAAACTTGTTCCCATTATAATAGCTAAATATTCAAATCTCTGAAGTGCATTATTTTCAAGTCCATATAATGCAATATTCTCCATAACAAAATATGCAACAAGAATTATAGCTGTCCACTTTAATTTTATATTAAAGCTTAACTTCTTTTCAACAGGCCCTTTTACTTCAGGCAGATTTTTTAAAATATCTGTAAATTCCATATATCATTATCTAAATTTAAGTTTATAAAACTTATTTAAAACTATTTTATTTTGCAATCTTAGTTTTAATTGTTTTTCTCTCTTTAATTTCTTCTCTCTTAACACTAACTTTCTCCGAAGTCTTTTTCAAAGAGCTTTCTTCATCATTAAAAATTATTGCTTCTCCACCAGCTTTTTCAATCTTTTTCTTTGCAGATTCTGAAAAAGATTTTGCTTTTATTTTTAATCTTTCATTTAATTCTCCTTCTCCAAGAATTTTATAATCTCTCAAATCAAGATCTTTTCTCTTGCCATGTTTTTTCATTAAAGAATCAAGATTTTTTTGTATGTCTCCAAGATTTATTACATTTAATTTTTTCTTTTCAGTTGATTTTGATGTTATGCCTTGTTTTCCAAAATATTTATGCCCATATAATTTTATTACAAGTGTTTTTTTCTGGTCTGCTCTTTTTCCTGCCCCAGCCATTCCAACTCCACCATGGTGCCCGCTTCCTTTCCATTTCTTTCTAGCACCATGATAGTGATTTGTTCCTCTCTGTCCTTTTGATTTCTTGATTTTGTGAGTTTTATTTACCATTTTATGCTGTTGCTCCCTGAGGTTGTTGTCTAACTAAATTACTTTCATAAAATTCTACATTAGATTTTGAAATATTATAATCAGATCTTCCAATTGAAACCAATTCTCCAGTTTGTAGCATTTCTGTTGAAGCAAGATATCTTTGTTTTATATATAAGTCTTGTAATCCAGAATCTATTTTCATAGTAGTTATTGCATGAAGTCCTTTATGGACTTCTAGATAATTAACAATTTCTCTTCTTCCTTCTATTTCTAAATTATCTCCTTCTGCTAATCCACTTAAGTCCTTTATTCTTTCTGTTTCTGTTACTTTAACTACATCAAGAAATACCATTTTACAGCATCCTCATAACTAATTTATTTATATCTTCTTTATTATTTCCTAGAATTCCTTTAGGATATTGAATTTTTGAATCAATTCCTCCTCTTGGAGGATGCAGTCTGAAAAAAGGCTTAAATCCTAATTCATCTAATTTTTTTCCATTAATAATTTCCATTGCAATATCATCTGGATTAAATTTTTTCCCATCAATCTTTTTTCCTCTTGCATTTATTAAAGCAGATAAACTCTCAGTGTTAATAGGTCCAAAGGCAACACTGAATTTTACTTTGTTCAACATTCTAAAAAGACTTTTATTTGAAGAATCAATTAAAATGCATGAATATTTTCTTCTTAATCTTAATTTGTCTAAAGTGCATTTAACTTGAGGTTTCACTTTAACTTCTCCGGCAATTCTAACTACAGCTAAGATTGTTCCTTTTGAACTTTTTTCTTTCTTGATTTTTATTTTTTGTTCTTCCATTTTAAATCCCGGTTTTGTTCTATTTTATATTTTTGCCTCTAGGTATCTCTACCTCGAGTTTTTTACTCTTTCTTTTTTTATTGCCTTATAAAACTTCTATCTGGTCTTCTGGAAAACCGAGTTTTACCAAAGCCTTTTTAGCAGTTCTGGAGTGATCACCTTGGAGTTCTACTCCATTCTCTCTCACTGTTCCTCCGCATGCCAACTCTTGTTTAAGGCTTTTTGCAATAGTTTTCAAGTCTACCCCTTGAAAACCTATTATTGATGTCGCTATTTTTCCAAACTTTTTTGCTTCAGTTCGGATTTGTATTCTCTGTTCGGTTTTTGCTATATCTTCGCAAACACAAGCTTGCAAAGGCAATCCACATTTTGGACATATATCCATATTAGTTTTATTTTACAATAGATTTTTTATTTAATCTATTGAATGTAAATAATCTTGCAATTGTCTTTTTAATCTCTCTTATTTTTAATTTTCCGCCTTTAGTTGCAGTGATTTGGTTTTTTATAAGTTCCATCCTAAGTTCTTTAATTTTTTCTTCAATTTCCTTTTCAGGCATTTTTGATATTTCTTTTGTTTTTAACATTGGCATGTTTAAATTCCTTCCCTGATTTTAGAGAATTTAAATACTTGAAAATTATTTTTGATTTTCATTGTTTTATTTTTTCTCCTTTTTTATTTTTTTAATTTCTTTTTTTAGTTCTTTATTAATAGTATCCTGAGGAACTCCTTCTTCAATTTCCTCTTCTATTTTCATAGCAGTTCCATCTTCTTTATTAGAGGTATTTGGAAAATCTTCAATTATCTCAGTTTTTACATTATTATTAGTATTTTCTTTTTTCTTTTTTTTGGGCTTTTTGATTTTTTCAGTTTTTTCTAAAGTCTCTTCAACTTTTTCAATTTCTACAGAACCTTTTATCTGTGTTTTTATAATATCAGTAATATCTATTCTATCATAAACCTTTGCATATGGAGACATTATTGCAACCTTGACTCCAATTATTCCTGTTTTTGTAAGTGCAACTGCTTTTGCTCTATCAACTTCTTTTTTAGATTCTCCTGATTTTTTCAAATAACCTTCTGCAAATCTCCATGATTTTGCTCTTTCACTTGGAAGTTTTCCGCTTAATCTTATTTCACATCCAAGTGCCCCACCATGTATTATCTCTTGAAGTTTTTTATAGGCAATGACTTTGAATTTAAGATTACCCATTCTTTCAAGAGCCATTGCAATATCATCTGCAACTAATTGAGAATCAAATAAAGGATATTTTATTTCTCTTATTTCAATATGAGGATTTTCAAGTTTGAATCTTGTTCTTAAAACATTTGTAAGCTCTTCAATTTTTTCTCCTTTTTTTCCTATTACCAATCCAGGCCTTGAAGTATAAATTACAATCTTTTCTCCAATAGGGGTATATTCAATATCAAGCTTGCTTATTTTTCCTTTTCCAAGAGATCTCTTGATATATTCCTTTATTCCATATTCTTCTTTCTTTATTCTGATAAATTTACGTTTTTCCATTTTATAATTTTACATCTCCGTAGTCTTGCTCAAAGCATCAGCACATGCTTTTGCTAAATTTATTGTTGTTCTTAATTGTCCTGAGGTTCTGCTGTAAACATCTTTTATTCCAGCCATTCTTAATATTTTTTTGCATTCATCCCCAATTACTAATCCGGTTCCTTGAGGAGCAGGCATTAATTTTACTCTGCAGCTTCCACATTTTCCTTCAACAATAAAAGGAACAGTATGTTCTTCTCCACATATGCAGTCAAAACTGCTGCATGCTTTTTTAATTTTCATAATATTTAGTTTTGCTTTTCTCAATGCTTTTGCTCTTGCAGGAAGAGTTTCCTTTGCCCTTCCATATCCCAGCCCAAAATAGCCATTCTGATTTCCAACAACAACCATGCATGAAAATGTTGGAACATTTCCCTCTGCTGTTTTTCTTTGAGTTTGCCTCCATGCTCTTCTTTTTCCTCCACCGAATTTTCCCTTTGATTGCCCAATATTCAAAATTTCAGACTTAAGATTTAAAACAGTATCACCTATTTCAGGTTCAAGCATTTTTTGTTTTAATACTTCATCAATATTTTTTATTTTTTTGTCTTTTACAAGTCTTCCTAACTTTGTTTTAGGAACCCAGTCTTCAAGATGTTTATCCTGCTGTTGCTTTAGTCTTTCTTCTCTCATTTTTTCTATTTCAACCATTTCAGCAGCAGTTCTTTTGAATATTTCTGCCATTATTTCACAAGACCTCCTTTAACTTTATTAAATATTTCAGAAAGTTCATTTTTCTTGCCTTCTATTCTATCCTTTGAAGGCATGACTTTTTCATCGCAGTTTATTTTTAATCCAGAATCAATTGCTCCTTTTACAGCTGCGTAAATTCTAGAGCCTTTTGTATTAGGTATTAATCCTGTATCCAAGATAAGTCTTTCTTTTATTTCTTTAGCTTTTTTTCCTAATAATAATCCTCCAAGATAAGCTGCACTTAAAGATTTCAAACTTCCTTGTTTTTTTTCAGGCCATCCATGGTCTAATAATTCTCTTGTATTTACTGAAAAAATAACACTATCCTGTGCTCTTTCACTTTTGACAATCTGAAGTATCATATATTTGTTTGTTTTTCTTATAACAAGTCTTGGATAATTCCCCTTAAGCAAAACTATTCTTTTTCTGTAATTTGTCTTATATTCTATTCTTCTTCTTTTGTTAAGTTTCATTTTTTATTTCCTGATTTTAATTTTTTAATTGGTTTTTTAGTTTCCTTTGCTTTTTCTGTTTTTCTCTCTTTCTTAATATTTTTAAATTTACTAGTTTCCTCAAAGCTTTTTCCCAAAGAACTTATGTATTCTTTAAAAGATGATTTGTTCTTAAAAGTTCTCATTTTTATTTTTTTCCTTATATCTTGATAATTGTTTGAATCTACTTTTCCCTCATTTCTTAATTGTTTAAGATAAGCTCTTAATCTTCTTGTTATTCTTACATAGTCTCTTTTTCTGTTTTTTACTTTTATCTTGATTTTTCCAGGTCCTCTTCTTCTTGTTCTTTTTTTTACCTTTCTTCTTCCAGTTATAGGTTTAATTGTAATAATCTTGTCATTGAACAAAGTCCTTATATCTTCCTTTGTAATAGCTTCTTTTATTTCATTTAATACTTCAACGCTGAATCTAATTCTGTTTTTTCCAACTCCTAAAGTTTTTGCTGCAAGCTGTTTTTTCTTTTCAAAGTTCATTTTTTACCTCCAATTTCCTCTTTCTCTATTTTCTTAACTGCCCTTTTGACAATTTTCTTTTCTTCTTTTACTTCAGTTTTCTCATTTTCCTTACCTTCATCTTTCTTTTGAACTTCTTCTGCAATTTTCTCTGCAACTTCCTTTTCAACATTTTCTATTTCCTTTTCTTCAATTTTTTTATCAATAGTTTCTTTTTTTTCTGATTTTTCATTTTCTTCCTTTAATTTTTCTTTTTGAAGTTCTTCCTTTCTCTTTTCTTCTTTCTTGTCCATTTTGCTTATTTTTTCTTCTCTTTTCTTCTCTTTTATTTCTTTTTCTTGTTCTAGGAATTTTTGTGCATTAAAATTCACAAGCTTTATTTTATTTTCAATAACATAATTTGCAATTTCAATTTTTTTCCTGCTTCCAATATTAGCCAAGATTCCTGTTTCATTTTTATTTAATTTTTTTATTTCTTCAAGATTATGCACAAGAACAGGCTTTAATCCTTTAATTTGTCCTCTGCTTTTTCTCTCGCTTCCAAAACCAATGCTAACATTCCTATAATGTCCTTTTATTTTTAATCTTACTTTATTATCCAGCCCTGTTGCTTTTCTGTATTTCCATAATTTTTTTCTTCTAAGTCCAAGTCCTGATAATTGAGTATAATCTTCCCTGATAAATTTCATTTTTCTTGCCATTTTATAAATAGCTCCTTCCAGGTTTTTCAATTATAAATATGCCGTCCTGGAAAATTCTCCTGTCTCTTTTTCTTACTTTTGTTCCTTTTTCAATATTAGTTGCAGTCTGCCCTGCTTTTTCAATGTCATGTGATTCAATTTCTATTATATCTTTGTTTATCTTAACATCAACGCCTGGAACAAGATTTATTCTCCTGTCTTTTTTCTCACCTAAGAAATTTTTAACAACTAATTCATTTGTTGATTTATTATAAGTTAAAGTCATTGGGAAATGCACAGAAGCAACCTGAAGCTTGTAGCTGAATTTTTTTCCTAAACCCTGAATCATATTTCTAATATGTGCTTTTGTAGAACCAAAGACTTTTTTCTCTTTTCTTGTTGCTCTATCAGAATCTATTATAATTTTATTTCCTTCAATTTTTACATTCATTTTAGGGTTTATTTTTCTTTTAGATTCTTCGTTTCCCTTTTGGATTATTATTTCTTTATTTTCAATTCTTGCAGATATCCCACTTGGAATTTCTATTTCTTCAATGAGCTTTTCATTTTTTTTAGGTTTCATTAGAATATATATGCAATTAAGCATCCCCCTATGTTTTTTTCTTCAGCTTCATAATGGTCCATAAGTCCTTGGTTTGTAGATATAATAACAAATCCAAAATTTCTTGCAGGCAGGAATCTTCTAACATATCTGTTTAGGTTATCAACAGAAACAGTGAACCTTGGCTTGACAGACCTGAATTCATTTAATTTTTTAATCTCAATTTTTATTTCATTACCTTCAGCAGAATAATCAATATACCCCTTGTTCTTTGCTATATCAAGCACATTTCTAATTAACTTTGAATTCTTTTTAACAACTAAGTTTTTCTTTCCTGCCCTTTTGGCATTCATTATCTCATTCAATACATCAGCTACTATATCTTGGCTCATGATGTTGCTCCCACCCTATCTTGATAGATTCTAATTGTTTTACTTATTCTAGAAACTTGATCTGTGGATAATTTTTTAGTTCTAACCATATCCTCAAGTTTTGCTAAAAGAGAACTTATACCATCAGCAGAATTTGCTAATTGTTCATTATTACCAAAATGTTCAGCTACAGAGTAACATCTAGATAAATCAATTAATTCATGTTCTATTCTATCTATTTTTGTTTGATATCTTTTGTTCATTTTATCTCCTATGAATATTTTTTAAACCCCAGATCTTCTGCAATCTCTCTGAAGCAGTGTCTGCATAAATTTATTCCATATCTGTTTATCATAGCTCCGAATCTTCCACATCTCTCGCATTTTCTCCTAGCTATTCCAGTGCTTCTTTCCTTTGGCTTGTTGTGCCTTATGTACTTATCTTTAATAGCAGGTTTTCTAACAAACTGTTTCAGCATTTTTCTCCAGTCACTTGCAGTCATGTTCTTATTCAACCTCCAGCTTAAAATGTTTAATTAAAAAATCAATTATTTCCTTCTTTGTTACGAATTGTCTTTTAGGATATTTTCCTTTCTTTATTTTTCTTATTTTTACTCTTCCGCCGTTTCTTTTAAAAACAAGGCTTACTTCAAATCCAAGTATTCCAATATCTCTAATATATTCTAATCCTGGAATTTCAATGTACTCTTTTATTCCAAATGAAACATGATTTTCACTAACCTGTCTTTCTTTTATTTTATTGTCAATTGCAGCAAAAAATCTTTTTAATAAAGACTTTATTTCTTCCTGATTTCTTATAGTTACTTTGCACCCGCTTTTTTTCCCAGGGCTGATTCCAAAATCAGGAATTCTTCTTGAAGATTTTATTATATAAGGTTTTCTTTTAGTGATATAATCTAATAATTTTATAGATCTCTCTAGCTTATCATCAATGCCTCCGCAATTAATAACCATTTTTTCTATTTCAATTTCTTGCATAGGATTTCCAGCCATATTACTCAACCACCACCAGGTTCTTTATCCATACATTTATTCTTTCCTTATGAGAACTTATTTTTGCAATAGATTTTCCGCCTCTTGAAACTATTTCATCAATTTTTCCTTCATTGCCCGCATGTTTTCCTTTAATTATAAATGCCTTTTTTCCTTTTTCAAGAGGAATTATCTTTACAATTTTATTTTCTTTGAAATTAAACAAAACAGAATCTCCTGTATCTGCCTTTTCCTTTGAAATTATATTTCTTCCATCCATTAAATTTAACTGGATTATTTTTTCAGGAAGCATTTTCTTTCCAATAATCTTGTAAATCCTGGTTTCTGCATCTTTTTCAGATATTTCATTAAAAACCATTTTCTTTTTATCTGATAAAACAGCCTTGTAATTCTTCTTTGAATTAACTAAGCTGATAATATCAAAAATAGAAACAGGATAGTTAACTTCTCTTATTTCTTTATTATTAATTTTTATTTGCTTTTCATTCAAAGCCCTTTTCAATTCTTTTTTATTTTTAACTAGTCTAAGCAAATCTCTCATTACAACTACCAAGGGTATTGAATTTTCTTGATTATGACTTGCAACAGCCAAATACTTTGTTCCTTTTTTTGGCACAGGCCAAAATCCGCCTATATTCTGTCTTTTAAGGTGCATTTTATTTCTTTCCCCCCATATTTTCTTTTACTTTTGCTGAAACTATTTCTCTTCTTTTTTTATCTTCAAGATTTAATTCTATAATCTGAAGTTTTGAACTGTCAAAACTAACTTCTATTTTTGTTCCATCTTTCTTAGTTCTAAATATTCCAGCTATCATTATTTTCATTTTTTTCAAATTTACATTTTCAACCTTTCCTTTTTTCCCTTTAAATTCTCCTCTCATGATTTTGATTTCATCACCTTTTCTCAATGGAACATTTCTTTTTCCATATTTTTTTCTTAATTCTTTTGATAGGTTTGCAGAAATCATTTTATGTCTGATATGAAATGGAGCATTTGCTCTGTATTTTACTTGTTTTCTTGGCAATTTGCTTGCCTTCCAAAAGTTTGAAAATTTTTTTTTCATCTTACAATACAAATGCTGCTATTTTGGCTACAAATGGCCATCTTTCAGCAACCTCCTTGGCAATAGGTCCTTTAATCTGAGTTCCTTTCGGATTTCCCTTTTCATCTTTTAATAAACATACAGCATTATCCATAAATGCAATTCTTTCTCCTGTATTTCTTCTAAATGGTTTTTTCTGTCTTATAACAATGGCATCAAAAACTTCTCCAATTATTTTTGAATCTCCTTTTTTCACAGATATTTTTACATGATCTCCAATCTTAACATACTGCTGTCTTCCTCTTCTTGATTTTCCACCTTTAACACCAACTACTTTGACAATTCTTGCTCCGCTATTGTCGCTTGCTAAAGCATAGCTTCCAATATTCATTCCCTTTGTCAAAGATGCTGCAACGCCTTTCATTATAAATTCCTCCCTATTTTTCCATCATAGGCTTGTTTAGTTTGTCTTCTTAAATTATCACAGATATCAAAATATCTTTGAGCAACTGGAAATTCCTGTTCACTTAAAGCATTGCAACCTAATACTTTTCCCTCAAAGTCTGAAATTGTTTTTCTGATAGAATAATATTCAGATCTTAATTGTCGAGGCTTTAATCCACGCATTTCTTCAATAATTTCTTGAACTTGAGACATTATCAAAGGTGCTTCATTTTCTAATTTTGCTAATTCTAATCTTATCATTCTTTTTCTCCTTCATTATTATCAGATAATGAACTTGTAGTCAGTTTCTTCACAACAATAAAATGTACTATTTTTGAAATAGGCCTGCATTCTTTTATTTCAATATAATCTCCAATGTTAATATCATCAAACATGCAGTCAGGAAGTCTTGCATGAAGTTTTGTTTTTCTTTTTGAATATCTTTCATATTTCTTGACATAAAGAGTTCTGTCAAATTCAATTACAGCTCTTTTTGGAAATTTCTTTATTACAGCTCCTTTAAAGCTTCTTCCTCTAAGGCTGATTTGTCCATGAACAGGGCAAAACTTGTCATTGCATTCTTTTTTTGTTTTTTCCTCTGCCATTTTATGCTGTAACTCCTCTAAATCTATTTAATACTGTTAAAAGAGATTTTCTAAGAATTTTCACTTTTTCATCTTCAACTCCTACGCCATTAATCAATCTTATTATTTTAACACTATCTGTAAAATCAACTTTTTTTCCATTAATTATTTCATAATCTTTTTCTTCTAATCCTCTTCTTGCCAACTCCAAACCCATTATCGCTCCTGCATCTTTATATCTTACCAAGTCTAATTCATCAAAAACAGGTTTGTAAGGTAAATAAGGATGTTCAATACTTAATTCTCCATCAACAACTAAATAATAACTCTCCCATACTTTTTGAATGCCAGGCTTAATAGTAATAAGATTTTTAAAATCCAATATTGTTAATCCTTCTTCAGGATTATCTTCCCAGCTTCCAATATAAATTTGTGCTCTTGTCATTTTGTTTATTTTTTCTCCTTTTTCTTCTCACTTCTTGATATCAATTTAATTATAACATGACATCTTTTCATTCTTCCTTGCCCAAATCTTTTGTAAGGTCTTGGAGCTTTTCCAGATGTACAAAATATTTTGAATTTTTCAAGTTCCATATCTTTTGCAATTGCATTTGATTTAAGGCTTTTTAAAAGCTTCATGAAAATTCCAGCCCCTTTCACAGGAAATTTTCCAGACATTATTCCCTTTTGATGAGCATATTCTCCCTTCATTGGAATAGGTTTTTTTAATCTCACAACTTGTTCAAGTTCCATTATTGTTCTGTCAATATCTTTTCCTCTTATAAATCCGCATAATCCTGCTGCATATTTAGTTGATAAATGTAAGTCTCTTCCATTTACAATTGCTTCTGCAATTTTTGAATTCTCATTAGTTTTAGCTAATGAGCTTGCTTCTTTTTGTTTTTTTGTTTCTTCTGCCATTTTAAACTTTAAATATCTGTCCTCCTTTTCAAACCTAAATACATTTCTTCTCTTCTGTCTAATTCTTTAACTAAACAATCAATAGTTCTAACTAATATATCTCTAACACATTGATAATTGGGATTATCATTTTTCAAAGATTCGTTTACATTTCTATAAGCTACACAAGTGACAGTAGCTCTAACTAACCCCCCCAAACTATATTTTTTTGTATTTTTTTCAACTTCTAATAATTCTTCTCTTAAATCTTCTCCTGAAATTAATTTTTCTTCTGCCATTTTAAAACTATTTCACACTCATAGATGCACTTGATCTTGTTGCACCTATTCCAGCTGCTCCATGTTTAACTTTTGATCTTGTAACTGAAAATTCTCCTAATCTATGCCCAAGCATTTCAGCAACTATATCTACCGGCAAAAAATCCTTTCCATTGTGAATATTTATTTTTAATCCAATCATTTGAGGAACTATAATCAAGCCTCTTTTATGAGTTCTTATTGGTTTATTTTTCATAATTTTTTTACTGCATCTCATGATGAATTTTTGTATCTCATCAGAATGGTCCATGATAGTACTTTTTTCATTGGATTTCAATAATTTTGCAAATTCACGCAATTCCATTTCTTTCAGCTCTGCAATACTTTTTCCACGATATGTGAATTCCTTTTTCTTAAATATGTCTTGTTCTGCCATGTTTATCTAGTAGCTACTGCTAAATCTGCCCTCCTATCTTGATATGCAATTAATAAAATCATTATTTCTTCCTTTGCTTTTCTATATCTTTCTGTATATTTTAAAATAGGTTTCAAATTATCATTAAAATCTCCATATATTTTTACAATAGCATCATATCTTCTTCCTATTTCTTCATGAAAATTTCTATCTATTCTTGGAACAGCAGATTTATCTTCATCAAACTGAGATCCCAATTGCTGATTTGATTCTTCTAATCTTGAAATCTCTAATTCAGCTAAAGCTAATAATCCTTGATTACTTTCTCTAATCAATCTTTGTTTTGTTTTCATTTTATTTAATATGCCCAGTCCTGCTTGGTCTGATATGTCCAACTTTTGCTCCAGGAGGAGCATTTCTTTGGGCAATCTTTGATTTAATTCTTTTTCCTCTACCACTTCCAAATGGATGATCAACAGCATTAGTTTTAATAGGAGAGGTTCTGTGCCATTTTCTTCCTATTGCTTTCATCATATGATATCTTTTTCCAGCTTTAACAAGGGGCTTGTTTACTCTTCCGCTTCCTGCAGCAACTCCAATGCATGCTCTGCAGTTTTCATTTAATCTTATTTTTCTTCTTTTTATTAAAATTTCAACTCCATCCTTATCTTTAATCACAACCATTGCAGAGCATCCAGAGCCTCTCATGAGTTTGCCGCCTTTTCCAGGAACAAGCTCAATATTAAAGATTTTTGTTCCAAGGGGAATATCTTTTAATCTTAAAATATTTCCGTTTTCAATTTTCTTTTCTTCATCAATAAAAATTTCCTGCCCTTCATAAACACCATCTGCAGCAGGGCTGTAAAATTCAGAATCCTGAATTATTACTTTCATCAAAGGGCTTGAATGAGCACTTGAATTTATAAGTGAAACTATTTTTCCAGTTCCCTTAACATGCAAAGGGCAGTATCCGATTTTGTATATATATGCCTTTCCTCTGACTCTGAATGCAGGTCCTGCATGTCCCCTTGCTTGTTGTGTTATTCTTTTTCCCATGTTTAATATAACATTCCTGTTCTTTCTAATATTTGTTTAAGTTTTTCATCTAAGTAAAAAAATTGAGATTGGTATTCCTTATTTACTATTTCTCCTTTTTCTATTTTTAATTTATTTAAAGGAATATCAATAAATACTCCAAGAGTTTCATCTCCACCACAACTAGCACCAAATAATCTTATTTTTTCATTATCTTTTCTATAATATACTAAAGCCCCTACATCTTGCAATCTAATTAAATCTTCATTTTCAACCAATAAATCAAAATCTTCTAAACTTTCTATAGCCTGTGTTCTTTTATTTCTTTCTGTTTCAGCTAGTTTACTTCTTTCACTTAAATTTCTTAATTCTTGCTTTACTTGTTTTGTTATCATTTTATATCATTCCCAACTTTGTTGCAACATCAATTGCAGGATTTTTTTTATTTAATTTAATATAAGCAATTTTCTTGTTCAAGTGTATTAATGTATTTATTGAATCAATTTTTACTTTGAAACTATCTTCAATTTGTTTTTTAATGTCTTGTTTTGAATCTCTTCTGTCAACTTCAAATAACAAAGTATTATTTAATTCAATCAGTCTTACTGCCTTTTCAGTTGTTATTGGTTTTATCATTTTTCTCTCCCAATTAAAGAATTCTCTAATTCTTTAACAGCTTTTTCACTGAACATAACAAGTCTTGCTCCATTATCAGCTAAATCTCTTACCATAAGTTCACCTGCTTTAACAACATCTATCCCTTTGAATTTTGCAGTTTCATCAGTGGCAATTACAAACAATAATCCAGCATTTCTTTTATATTTTCTTCCTCTCATTTTTCCAATTCCGGCTCTTATTGTTTTTTTCTGTATTGCAATATCATATAATTCATTAAGTATTTTTTTAATGAATTTTAAAAATTCTTTTTCCTTTAATTTTAATATTTTATCTTCAACAACCAGTGGAAGTTTAATTTCAATTTTATTCTGGATTGAAGAATATTTTTTCTTTATTTCTTCAGCAGATATTATATAGCTTAGTGCAGATAATAATGCCTTTTTAGCTTCTTTTTTATTTATTTTAACATATGCTCTTTCAACTCTTGGAGGATGTGCTCTTCTACCGCCTCTTGTTGAAGGTATGATTGCTCCAACCCATGAAAATTGTGTTCCTCTTCTCCACATTTTTTTCTTTGGAAATCTTGACATTCCTTTTCCTCTGTCTGATTTCCAGTCATGTCTTGTATGCATAACATTTCCAGATGCACTTCTGTTCATTCCAGCATACTGCTTTGGAGCATAAGGTTGTCTTTCTTTTTGAGCTTCTATTACCTTGAATATAATATCTTCTCTTACAGGTTCTTCAAATAACTGAGTTGTTATTTCCTTTGCTTTCTTTCCTTCTGTATCTAATATTTGTATTTTCATCTTAGTTCAATAAATTCATATTTTTTTTATTTCCATTTTGTTCATTATCTTCCATGTAAAATGGAAAGACTAAAAATTTGTAATTTTTCTTTATCATCTTAGTTCAATAAATTCATAATTTTTTTTAATTTGTTTCTTAGTTTGTCTCAATGGAAAGCTGATAATCAAAGGTCTTTTTGCTGGACCTTGTATGCTTCCCTGAACAAGTATATAATCTGTTCTTATTTTTCCAAAATGCTTAAATCCAGTACCAGGATTAATATCCTTTTCATTTATTCCATTGATAAATACTATTTTATTATTATAAACAATCCTTGTAAAATAGCCCATTTGTCCTGCTCTTGGCTGTGTATAATCTACTCTTGAAGGATGCCATGGTCCGCCGCTTCCTAAAGTTCTTTGTCCTTTTTCTGATTTATGTGCTTTTAATGTCAATCCAAATCTCTTGATTGTTCCCTGCAAACCTTTTCCTTTTGTAACTCCATGAACATCAACTAAATCTTCTTTAAAAACTTCTTTAACAGAAATTTCTTTGTTAAAATGATTTTTAACAAAATTAAGTTTTTCATCCAAACTTCCTATTAAGCCAATCTCTTTCACATTAGGAGCTTTTTTAATTCCTGTTTTTTTAACCTGAGAATAAGCAATAATTTTTACATCATCAAAATCTATTTTTCCTTCAATATCTTCTATTTTTTTACCTTCTTTTTTTGGAACTTTTAACACTCTTTTTAATTCCTTATCAAGATTTTTATTCATAACTTCTGCAACTGCTTTTTTATTTTTATAGAATCTTGCTGATAAAATTTTAATAGAAGGACATTCAATAATTGTAACAGGAAGAATAATTCTCTTTCCTTTTGTTAAAGAATTAGGACTATCATCTTTTACAAAAGCAGAACCCATTCCAACTTTATACCCTAAAAATCCTAAAAGTCCACTTTCTTTTTTCTTTCCTTGATTTGCAGAAGCAATTGCATCCCAGTTTACTCTAGGTAGAATTTGTTTTGCTCTGCTTCTTGGATAAAATTGCAGGCTTCCATGTCTGGGTGTAGCGTGTTTTCCCATGTTTTAAATTAATTTTTGATAAACTAGAAACAGAACTCTATTTTAAGTTTTTTAGAGTATTTCTGAACCTTCTGGCAAATCCAGATGTTATCAAAAATTTATTTAAGATTCCCTAATCTTAATTATAAACCCAAGCTATACATGGTTTATAAAGGTTATGGAGGATTTTTATAAAATTGTAATTATAGTTTAATCAGTAAGTTGAACGCCCCCACGAGGCTATAAGAAATTGTTTAAAGCCCCTTGGCTTTATCTTTATATTAAAGATTTTAAGAAAAGGTTGTTTATATATTTTTCTGATTGAATTTTATTTTCCATTTAAAGAACATCCACAAGTAGATTCATAAAAAACATCTGAGTCAACACAAGCACAGAAAGGAATTTCATATTTTTTACACGCCTCAAATACAGGGAATAATAGTTTTCTCCTTAATTCTTCTGAAAGTGCCATAGTAGTAATCTCTGAATGTCCGTTTGCTCTATAATAATCCGTTAATCTTTCACGAACATATTGCGGAACATCGTCATTTAATCTCAAAGTTTTTGAAATTATCTTTTTGACACCTGTTTCTTTGGAGAGTCTGATAATTTCAGATAATTCTTTTTCAGTTTGTCCTTGAATACCATTTATTGTAGGAATTACTGGTTCAACTTTAACCCTTACATATTTCCCCATCATTGAAAGATTTTTTATTGCATCAAATGTTTCATTTATAGGTTGAGATATAGCACAATAAAAAACTGATGAAGAATTGTTTTCTTGTAATGAAGGAATAGACACATCAATATATAATTTTGGATTTCTTGTAACATTAGAATATTCTTTTTCTAAAAGCATTTGAGGATTTCTTGACATTACAAGCACATTAAACCCATTTTCAAGCAATCTTTCTAATGCAAAAAGTGAATCCCTTTGTTGTCTTTCTATTGGTTGAAACGGGTCTGTGCTGGGAGAAACAATAACTAATAATTGTTCTAATTCTAATTTTTTAGCCTCTTCAATTTTATGTTGCAAGTGTTCTCTAAATCCTTCCTGTGGTCTTGCACAACTTCCTATATAACAATATTGATGCCCAAAATCACATCCTTTATAGGGATTAACAACTAATCTTGGAGGACAAGGTTTATCAGACCCCCACATTCTATAAGATTTAAGAGTCCATCCTCTATTATCCAATTTCCTTATATTTTCTAAAATAATTTGTTTATCCATTTTAAGTTATCAAGAACTCCTTTCCCGTTAGGGCTAAATTTCTTAATTAATCCTCTTTTTTAAGTCTTTCTCCTCTTGTATTCAATCAATAAATTTTAAAAATTTTTAGAAAAAAATGTCAAAGGGTACATATATAATCTTGATTTATTCTTCAAGATTCGCTATAACTGATTCTTTCTTTAATGATAACAATGACATAACTTTCTAAATTATTGACATTAACAAACATAAAGAAAATATTCAGGTTAGCATTTGCTTCCTGACATATTTTTGCTAATGATTGATCGGGCGAGCCGCAGCGAGCCAGTCGTGGTTTTCCCTTGAGGGAAAACCTTTAAGGAAAGGGTGGCATATATCTCTGAAATAAATCTCAAAGTTTATATATTGTACAATGTATGAATTGCATCAGCAACTTGCTTTGAGATTTATTAATAAAATGATGGCTTTTAATGAAGTAATAAAATTGGAGAAATTGAGGCTCCGATTTTATGGATATCATTAAAAGTTTGCATAACGTAGTTATGCGAACATCAGCAGATGCCATTATTTTATGGTCAGCATTCTTTTGTAATTCCGTAGTTTTGTGCGTTAAAAGCGAGCGAACCTATCGTTTCTCTGTGATAAAATGTTAAATTATGTGAGCGAGCGATTCGGTGGTGGATTAATGTAATAATAGGTCAAGGCAGTCACTTCATTTAAAGTAAGCAAGCCGAACCCACCATATTCTTTAAATAAATAACAAAATTGTACTGTATGGTACAGTTGGGTACAGTACAGAGAGGTCAAGGCTCATTTGATTTTTATCACTTCAATATCTTCAATACGTTCTGTAGGTGTTGAAGGTTCTGAACTTATTGAAGTCTCTGAAGGTATTAAAGCAATATTACTTAATTCTTCAAATAAAGGAATATTTATTTTTTCATTTGGATTATATGATTTAGATAAACGATAAACAACCATATCCCTATTCCAATTATCAGGCTCATTAATAGTTTCTAAAATTCCATATCTAACTAATATTTGAAGATTGTTTTGCAATCCTTTTTCTGATAAAAAATTAATTAACGGAGATAGATGAGTTAAAGATCCTTTCAATCCTTTATCTCTCTCAAAGACTTCTAAAATTTTCTTTTGGTTTCTTGTTAATGGAATCATAAATCTATTTGAACAAAGTTTTAAAAAGCATTCTCTTGCAATATTATAATCCTGTTCTTTTGCTAAAATAAATCCGTCTTTATCTTGCTCTCTTTGATATTGATGAAATGCGGCAGAGGCACAAATAAAATCAAGGAATCTTGGATAATGTGTTCTCATAATGATATTATTTTTAGGGAAATAAGTATCAATAAAATCTGCAAATGGAATCTTTACTTTGACTCTTTTTAAGAATTTCATTGCTTCTGTATAGACTTGATTATATTGTGGCATTATTCCATTTTTCTTAAATTCAGAATGCCTTTTCATAATTGCATTTGTTTGATCTTCTGAACTATCTAAATTCAATATAACAAATCTTCTTGCTAATTCAGGATTTGGAGTTGCTGTTGCAGTAGTTGTTATCATTACAGGTTTTCCTTTAATTTCTATTTCAACAGGCTTATTTCTTATTGTAATTGTTGCAGAACTTCCAGAACTGCACATAACCTTGAAAACATCTGAATTAAGAACTTGCTCACTTATATCCTCTGGATAAAAGACCTTTCCGTCCCAATCCCAATTTGGCTCTGACTTTGAATTATGCCAATAAGTAAAAACAGTAGGAGATATTCTTGTCTTATGAATATAAATTTCTTTGGGCAATATAGAAAGTGTATTTCCTGTAACATAATCTTTTCCAGTTCCAGCATCATCATTCACTAATAGATTAAAAGAAGCAACTTGTGAATTATTAACAAGCCTTCCACCGGCTGCACAAAGAAGAATAACTTTTCTTGTTTCAACTTCTCCAACAATTTTTTTATCTAACTCTGTTTCAGTTATATCATTAAATAAATTGGGATTAGTAAGAATTTCTAAAATCTCATTATTTGGAATTTCATATTTGGCTTCAAGATTGCTATAAGAAATTCTTGCAGCAGTTAATAATTCTAAATCATTATTAATTTCCTCTAAATCTTTTTTTATTAATTCTTGCATAAAAGTATATTTTATTGTTCCTTCTTTTGTTTCTTTTTCAGACCAATCTTGTTTCTTTAATACGTTTAATTGTTTTTGAGTTAATGCTTCAATCATTTTATCACAACTCCGTGAAATTTTTTAATTTCAATTAAATCAAAATCTCTCATAATGAATAAAATCTCAAAAGCCTCGGATTTCTTTATAGAAAAACAGCAACACAATCTCTCAAATATTTTGGGAAATGGAATTATTTCGCCTTTAACTTTTTCACAATCCTTTATTCTTTTTAATGCAATTGCGTATAATCCTGAGATGCGTGGTTTATTACTCTTTAATTCCTGTTTCATTTACTCGCCCCTGAGAAGGTTTAACCTTCTCTTCTTTTATTTCATTTAATATATCATCAAATTTTGATACCCAATTTTGTTTATCTTGATTTTTCATAATTATTTTAAGTAATCCTATTATAAATTCAAGTTTCTTTTTGGAATTTTGAAAGAACGATAAAGAACGAAAAGATTATAATTATCATATACAGAGATATTTTATGGGAGCCGAGAAGATTTGTAAATGTGGTAAACGAATCATAAGTAAAAGAAGTGATGCAAAGCAATGTAAAGAATGCAGAAGGAAACAACAGAGAGAATCTTCTATAAAAATAAACCAAGATAGAACTTTTAAAAAATTTGCAAACAAAATAAAAAACCCTTATGTTTATACTGATGGAGTTTTCAATCCCAATAAAGCAAAGAAAGCCATTCAAGAAAAAGAGGCATTAGAAGAAATGGAAAATGAGTTTAGAGATGATTACTTTGACAAATAGAACTTAATTTCTTTTTTAACAACTCTCTAAACTCGGGATCATCAATTAACTTATCCATAAAATTATCAACTCTATCTTTTTTCTCATCTAAAACCATCATCTTATTTACTTCTTCTTGGTCTAAGACTAAACCACACAACTTACAAAATCTATTTGTAACCTCATTTATTGTATGACATCTTATACAATTTTTAGGTTTTAACTTTGGCTCTTTCTTGTCCTTATCTATTTTAATGCCATTTAATTCAAGGATTGAATTATCTGTTTCTTTTCCAGACATATGAATATAGACTCTTGCCATATTTGAGCCAGGAGTCCAACCAAGATAATTCTTTAATGCAGAATCACTCATTACATTTGCGAGAAGTGTGGCTCTTGAATGCCTGAAAAGATGAGGGTAAACTCTCTTTTTTATTCCTGCTCTTTTAACAGATTCTTTTAATATTGTTGAAATTCTTGTATAACTTAAAACTTCTCCATTTGGAGCAACCCATAAATAACTTTCAGAGTTATCATTAAAAGGATGTTGATTAATCCACTCTTGAATATAAGGAGTGCAATTAATCACTAATATTTTTCTCATTCCTGTTTTTCCTTTAACGGTGATTCTTGCCCCATATTCTTCAAATGAAACGTGTTTAATTTGCATTGTTCCAATTTCTGAAATTCTGCAACCACTTTCAGCAAGAATAGAAAGCATTGCTCTATCTCTAACTTTTTCAGTTTTTTGAATTATTTTTATTATTTCTTCTTCTGTCAATAATTCTTCTGGAAGTTTCTTATGACTTGTTGTTAATTTTAATGAAATCCATTTGACTTCTTCTGGATATTCTCCTACTTCTTCAACATTCCTAATTATTCGGTATAACTTTCTGAGCATTATTTTAAAACATCTTTTTGTTTCTTCTGCAAGAGAAGTTTGATTCAAGTCTCCTATAACTCTCCTTATATCCTCTTTATTAGCCTCGGAGAAAGGCTTTTTTAACATTCCTGAGAATTTCATTGCATCGCCTAAATATCTTTCAATCTTGGCTATTCCAATGCCATCACTTAAACAATAATCATTAAACTTCAAGATTATTTTTTTATCTTGTTCAGAAATATCAGGATTAGTTTTTATTCTTTCCAAGACTCTTTCATATCTTCTTTCGTAGTTGTGTATATTCATATTTCCCTGTAAAATTGATGGCTAATAAACCATCAATACAGGGCTTCAAACTTTTTCCAGACGCACCCACGAGATGATTAATCTTAGGTAAGGTTCTCACGAGCAAAATGGATACT
>JAVHOF010000141.1:0-12192 GCA_036169915.1 Candidatus Pacearchaeota archaeon
GAATACTTGTCTTGGGGAGCAAATGCATTAAGTTTTATTTTATTTATATATTTATTTCTCAAGTATAATCAATCTACTTGTTTCAATGCATTTGAAACTTTTTTGTCACTGGGTACTTTAATGCTTAGTGTATTTTCACAATTTTTATCAGTTGTATTAAGAGAAACTTCTGAAGAATAAATATATTTTTTATAATTTAATATTGATAATCTCTAAAACTTATAAATTTTGCAGATGAATTGATTTTTTGATTAAGAAAAACATTTTTTTGATTTTATGGGCAATATATTTCGATGAACGAAATATATTTAAACTTGGGAAATTATTTTTTATTATGGCAAGTACATTAGATATTTCAGGAATCTTTCTTTTTATGCCTGTATTCAGTTTCTTATTTGTATTTGTAGTTGTTTATGCTATTCTTGCAAAAACAAAGATTTTAGGAGGGGAAGGGGGAGTTAATTTAATTGTCAGCTTTATTATGGCAATTATTTTTATGAATTTTTCTTCATTGGAATTATATGTCAGAACTATTTTACCATGGTTTATTACTTTGCTTATTATTTTGTTTTTTGTTTTGCTTATAGCAGGATTTTCAACAAAAAGTCTTGATAAGATGATGACTCCGACGTTTGCATGGATTGTTGTTATAATTGTGATAATAGTATTTTTAATTGCAGCAATACGAGTTTTTAATCCTGTTTTTCATCCAGAATATATTGTTGTATCAGGAGAAAATCCTGAAATAATAAGCCAGATAAGAAGTGTTTTCAGCTCGCAGGTTAGCGGAAGCATCTTGCTATTAGTAATCGCTGCAATAGTTGCATGGGTTTTGACTAAGAAGTAGAACTTTTAAGAAAAATATTTAAACTATGAATTAGTAAACTAAGTATGAAAAGAGTGATATTTGTTTTTATATTTTTTTTAATTATATTTTTATCTGCAAATTTTTTATCTGCTTCATGGATTTCTGATTTTGTAAACAAGATTACAGGAGGGGTTATAAGTAATGTCTCTTGCCAAAATTCAGATTGTAAAAGTATCTCTGATGGATGTTGCCCTAATGGATGTTCTGCAGGATCAGATGCAGACTGCTGCACTCAATCAGGAAAATATTGGCTTCAAAATACTAAAGGTGGAGGATGTTATATTTCAGATTATGCTTTAGGATGCTCTCCAAATCAGTTGTGTGGTAATCTTGATGGTTGTTGTGCAAATTGGTGTAGTATAGGATCAGATGCAGACTGCTGCACTCAATCAGGAAAATATTGGCTTCAAATTGGTTATGGTCAACAAGGTTGTTATAATTCAAATTATAATTCTGGATGTTCTCCAAATCAAAACTGTATTTCTACTGCTGATGGCTGTTGTCCAAATTGGTGTTCTACAGGTTCTGATGCAGACTGTTGTACTCAATCAGGAAAATATTGGTATAATAAACCAGGTTATGTAGGTTATGGATGTTGGGATTCAAAAAATATTCCTGTTGGATGTTCTCCAAGTTCTAAATGTAATACTATTACTGCTGATGGTTGTTGTCCAGATGGATGTATTGCAGGAACTGATGTAGATTGTTGCAATCAATCAGGAAAGTACTGGCTTAAAATAGATCCTAGTTATGGAGGTTATGGATGTTATTCTTCAGATTATAATCTTGGATGTTCCCCAGGTCAGAAATGCATTAATTATACTGCTGATGGCTGTTGTCCAAATTGGTGTTCTGCATCAGGAGATGTAGATTGTTGTACACAAGATGGCAGATACTATCTTTTCACAGATACTGATTATAGTTGTTATTCTTCAGATTATAATCTTGGATGTTCCCCAGGTCAGAAATGTCTTAATACACTTGATGGCTGTTGTCCAAATTGGTGTTCTACAGGTTCTGATGCAGACTGTTGTACTCAATCAGGAAAATATTGGTATAATAAATCAGGTCAGGGTTATGGATGTTGGAATTCGAATGAAATTAATAACACTCAATCAACACCTATAAATGAAATTAATAATTCTCCACCAATTTCTTCAATTACTACAAATACTAATACAGGTTCTAGTAGTGGTGGGGGTGGAGGAGGTGGAGCTTCAGCATCAACAACTACTAAAACAATTCCTACTTCAGAAAAAACTAAATCTAATCTTGAAAATACAATTGCTTCAATAGGTTCACAAGCAGTAACTTCTTCAGTAAACTCAATAGGAGTTTCAAATACTTTTAGTGTAAATTCTCAAGAATCTACTGTAAGTAGCTCAAATGGAGAGATTATTGCAACTGCTGCAAGCAATATTCAAGTATCAACTTCTGAAGGAAAAGCATATGCTACAAAAGGGGATGGGGTTAAACAAGAGATAAAAGTTGATCCAGCAAATGCTCTTAATTCTGTTAAAGAATCAATAAAAACCGAAACCATAAGAGAAATTAAAGTAACTGAATACAAAAATAAGATTGTTTATGAGATTTCTGCTGAAAAACAAGTTAAAATTTTAGCGTTAATAAAATCTAATATGAACATTAAATTTAATATAGATGTTGAAGAAGGGAAGATTATATCTGTAGAAAAACCTTGGTGGAGTTTCTTAGCTAAAGGCGGATAATTTTTATCTTAAATAATCTTCAAAGTCCATTTTTTGCTTTTTTGAAGATTTTCTTGGATTTTCATTTGCTGTTTCATTAGATTGCTCTTCTGGATTATTTTCTATTTCTTTTCCGTTTATTCTTTGGAGATCTTTGATATTATCTGAAAGTGGGTCTAGGATTTTTGAGAAAGATTCTTGTGTTGCATGCATTTCTCTTGAAATATCTTTTATATCTTCTCCATAAGAACCTATTTTTTTTAATATTGCAACCTGAAGCTCATTGAAAACATTTTCTATTCTGTCAACTCTTGCGCTTATTCTTGCGACTTCTGATGATAATTCTTCTTTGAATTTTGTAAATGAGGATATTTCTTTTTTTAATTTTTCACTTTTTTCTTCTGAAATTTGTTCTGCTATCTCATTCATTGTTTCAATATCTACTGACTGTTGAGGCTGATATTCTGCATATTGTTGCTGATACTCTGGATAGTATTGCTGATATTCTTCAGGTATTACACTCTGTTCTTGAGCCATTTCTGTTTCTTGATATGGTAAGTTAGGTAGATAATTTTGGTTTGAATAACCTTGCTGTGAATCTTGATTTTGAGAATATTCTTGAGGATAGTCTTGCACTTGCTGTTGCATATTTGTCATCATACTTTTTTGCATTCTTGGATTTTGCTGCATTGCAATATTTCTTATTGGCTGATCTATTTCTGGAAATTCTTCATCTTGACTGAAATTAACAGCTCCTTTAATTTTTGATTGTGATAATGCATTGCTGATTTCTTTTGGAGAAATTCCATTCTGCTGAAGAGAATTAATTATCTGCTGTTCTGACATGCCCATTTGCTGCATTTGCATTACTTTTTCTAAAATTACCATGTTATATTATTGTTTTTTTATACCTTTATTTTTTCATTTATTATTTTTTCCACATCTCTTGGTGTTGTGAACTTCAATGGCTGAAACATTTTTAACTGTCTTTCAACTATTTCAAGCTCAGTTCTTCTTGCAAAATTTTCCAGCTCTTCTATAACTCTTTTATTTGTCTGACTTATTGTTTTTATTTCTGAATTTATTTCTGTAATTTGTTTTTTAAAAGAGGAAATTTCTTTATCATATTCCTCTTTTGTGGATATAAGATTTTCTCCAATCAAAAGAATTCTGTCTTTAATTAGTCTTTGCTTTTCTTCTATTTCATTTAATCTTGTACCAAATTCTGATAAAAGTGCACTTATTGGGTCTTGTTGCTGTTGTTCTGCCATTTTTCTCTTTTTTTGAATTTTATGATATATTAAAGCTAGAGGGGGTTAAAAATGTTGTGATGAGTGCAAGAGTAAAAAACAGAATCTATTTGGAAATTTAAGGCTGTATGATTTATTGTTTTATCACACATAACTTTTTATAATTAATTTATCTTTTATTTTTATAAAAAAAGGTGAAAATGCAAAAATATGAAAATAAAAAATTTTCAAATATTCGTTACAGAAAATAGAACTTCATATGTTATTCATAATAATAAGAAAAAGCATTTTAGGGAGGTAAAAGAAAATGCTTTTTAAGATAGGAACTGCACTTTATTCCTATGAGGTTGTAAGAGAAGAAGGATATCAGGTTATTTATGTTAATTATTTGGGTTCGCCGTATGTTCCTAGCATTGCAGATAATGCAGATGTGATGGCAAGGACAATTGATTTGCTGATTGAAGCTCCAAATATCTCGAGGATTGTTTTTGTTCAACAGAGAAATTATAATTATAATCCTTCAGAAACTTTTATGCTTCAGGAAATTGCAAATCTTTATGTTTATCTTTCACAGCAGGATAAAATTCTTGCTCCTTATAAACTTTCAATAATGAATTCTCAATATTTAGGCCAAAGATATGATGATGTTAGTTATCTTCTTATGCTATTGAAGAGAGATGTTATTGCATGCTATTATGAACTTGATAGATTTATAAAATCAGAAAAGACTAATTTTGAAACAACTCCTGAAGAACTTAAGCAGGATCAAATGGGTTATATAAGACTTTTGGAAAAATTTTTATCTCTTCTTAAAAATCTGCAGATAATAAAAGAGGCTGAAAAATATTTTAGTGATTATTCCTTTGGAAAAAGAGATATTTATTATAAATTTTTCAGGCCAGATATTATCCCTAATTTTACATTTACAAGGCTTGTTGCAAGCCTGCCAAGTGATGCTGAAATTTTAGACCAGTATGAAATTGGAGAAGATTATGACAAGTCTGTTGTAACTATTTTAAAAAGAGTGGATGATGCAAAGTATATTTATCACCTAATGCCTCCTGAATATTCTCTTGATGAGGATAAGCAGATTTTATTGAACTTAGCTCGAAATGTTTTAATTGAGCATCAGCCAAAGGCAGAGGAGTTTACAGACCCTGAAAAAACAAGGCAGGTTTTTTTTAATATTTCAAGAGATTTATTAAGAGATTTGGCTGAAAGCAAAAAAGTAAATCTTAATTATTCTGAATTAAACAAGCTTGCAAAAGTTTTAGTAAGACATACAATTGGGTTTGGATTAATTGAGATTTTACTTCAAGATAAAAATATTCAGGATGTTGTTTTAAATGCACCTATTTCAATGAATCCTGTTTTTTTAAGGCATCAGGAATTTGATGAGTGCATTACAAATATTATTCCAAGCAAAGAGGATTCTGATTCATGGGCTGCTAAATTCAGAATGATTTCTGGACGGCCATTGGATGAGGCAAATCCAATTCTTGATACTGATTTAAGCTTGGGAAATATAAGAGCAAGAATTGCAGTCATTCAACAGCCTCTTTCTCCAAATGGATTAGGTTATGCAATAAGAAGGCACAGAGAAGAGCCATGGACCTTGCCTTTATTTGTTAAAAACAAAATGATTAATAGTTTTGCAGCAGGATTATTTAGTTTTTTAATTGATGGTGCAAGGACTCTGCTCATTGCTGGAACAAGGAGCTCTGGAAAAAGCAGCTTGCTTGGTGCATTGATGCTTGAGATAATGCCAAAGTATAGAATTATTGTTGTTGAAGACAGTGTTACTGGAGATTCTAAAATGATTATAAAAGAAAATGGAAATTTTAAAAAAATAACTATTGGAGAATTAATTGACAGTGAAATTAAGAAAAATGGATTTTTAGATGTTGATGGAAGAGAAAAATCTTTGAATCCTGATAAAATAAATATTTTTTCAATAAATAAAAATGGAAAGGTAATATTAACTAATCCTAGCAAATTTGTAAGACATAAAGTCAATAAACCTATTTATGAAATATTAACCACTTCTGGAAAAAAGATTAAGATTACAGAAGATCATTCTCTTTTTACAGCTGATGAAAAAAATATTTTTAAACCTGTAAAATCAAGGGATTTAAAAGAAGGCAATTTTATTGCTATACCTTCCAAATTATCCTTTGATAATTGTTTGCAAAGTATTGATTTATTATCAAATTTAGATAAACTTGATAAAAAAGTATTTATTTTTGGAAATGGAATAGAAGAATATATTTTAAAGAATAGAAAAGAGCTATTTGATTTAGCTTATTCATTAGATTATAAGAAATCTGCTATTCAAAACTGGACTGTTAAAAAGATTTTGCCTGTGAAAATATTTGAAAAAATTAAAGAAAAAATAAATCAAAAAAATTTGTTTATAAAATCATTTAGTTCAGTAAAGAATATGCCTATTAAATTATCTCTTGATAAGGATTTCTTAAATTTTGCAGGATTATGGCTTGCAGACGGATGTTATGATAAGAATTCTATTATTGTTTCAGTTGTTGAGGAAGAAAATAGAAGAATTGTCAAAAATGTCGCTGAAAAATTTGGAATTCCAGTTAAAATGCATAGTGATAAATTTTCTTTAATATTAAATTCTGTTTTGCTAAAGGAAATAATGCAGAAAGTTCTTGGACTTAGTGGTAATTCTTATACTAAAAAAATTCCTGATTGGGTTTATAATTTATCTAATAGACAAGTTGGCTGGTTACTTGAAGGGTTTTATAGCGGGGATGGATGTGCTTCAGATAAGGAGATAGTATTTGCAAGCTGTTCAAAATATTTGGTAGATGACATAGCAAATTTACTTCTTCGTTTTAATATAATTTTAAGGATTTCTAAAATGAAGGAGAAAGATAAAACTTTCAATTGCAGGATTGGAAGCACAAAGATGATTAATCTTTTTAAAGAAAATATTAGTTTTTTAGTAAATTCAAAAAAAGATAGATTAAACAAGTTATGTTTAAGAATTTCTACACATGATTCTTCAGATATTATTCCTTTATCTTTTAAAGTTAAGAATGAATTAAGTGAAATTTTAGGAAATAATTTTAATAATCACGATTATCTTACAAGAGAAAATAATATTGGACGAGTTCATCTTTCTAAATTACTTGAATTAGTTCCAGAGGGAATTACTAATTTTATTGATCCCTTAAGAAAAATAATTAAAGCAGATATTTTTTGGGATAAAGTTAAAACTATAAAAAAAGTCATTGGAGAAGATTATGTTTATGATATTTCTGTTCCTGAATGCGAAAATTTTATCTGCGAAAACATACTTTGCCATAACACTCTTGAGCTGCCTGTTGAAGCAATCAGAAAATTAAATTATGATATTTTAAGAATGAAAGTCAGGAGCAGTTTATTGAAAACTTCAACTGAAATTGGTGCTGATGAAGGAATACGAACTTCGTTGAGACTTGGAGATTCTGCTTTGATTGTTGGAGAAGTTAGGAGCTTGGAAGCAAAAGCTTTGTATGAAGCAATGAGAGTTGGTGCTTTGGCAAATGTTGTTGCAGGAACTATTCATGGTGCTTCACCTTATGGTGTTTTTGATAGGGTTGTAAATGATTTGGAAGTTCCTACAACTAGCTTTAAGGCAACAGACTGCATTATTGTTGCAAATCCTGTTAAAACTCCTGATGGAATGAAATCTGTTAAAAGAGTAATGCAACTTGCTGAAATAAGAAAACACTGGACAAAAGATCCTGAAGAAGAAGGAGGTTTTGTTGACTTGCTGAAATACAATGTTGAGAAAGATTTTTTGGAACCAAGCGAGGAATTGATTAATGGAGATTCTGAAATAATAAAAAGTATTGCAGCAGGAGTCAAGGGCTGGGCTGGAAACTGGGACGCTGTTTATGATAATATTTTATTAAGAGGAAAAATAAAACAGGAAATTGTTGACATGAGCATTAAGTCAAATACACCTGAAATTTTAGAATCTAGGTTTAATTCCTTGAGCAATAATTTATTTCATCAATTTTCAAAAGATGTTCAGGATGAAGTTGGATTGCCTGTTTCAGAAAAAGTATTTCCACTTTGGCAGGATTGGCTTAAGGAAAAAATAAGAGCAAGGGATTTTTGAAAGTCTTATTTTTATAATTTATTGTTATATGCGAGAATTTATATTTATAGTGTTATTCTTTAACAGATTTAGCTATGTTGATTAAGCGAAAGATGGACAAGATTTTTAAAAATTTTTAAAATCTAAGATGTTATAGAATATTTGGAAACAAAAATGTTTATAAAAGTGTTTTTCTTAGTTTTGTTATAGTAATAAATTTAAAAAGGTGTGAAAGGAGGTAATAATTAAATGAAAAAACAAATATATATTGCACTTGCAATATTGATTGTTCTAGGATTTGCTGGAAGTGTTTTAGCTTTCTGGCCTTTCACAGGAAAAGTTATTAGTGGAAATGTTGTGGATGGAACTGCTATGAACAATGCACCACAAACTTGTATGGATAGTGATGATGGAATTTTTGCTTTAGTTCCTGGTTCTGTTACTGATGTGGCAAAAAGCAAGATATACAAAGACTCTTGTTCAGGTTCAAATGTTAAAACTTTTTATGATAGCAATAATAATCCGGTTAATGGAAAGGTTGCTATAATAGAATATTATTGTGATTCTAATGGAAAAGTGCAGTCACAAAAAATGACTTCTGCTGAACTTGGAGGAGGTGCTTGTATTTTATCTACAGATGCAGATACTAGTGGTCTTGCTTATTGGAAAACTAAAGAAAAAAAATGCATTGTTGACCCTCTTGGTTTTGGAGTTATAGATGAAAATGGAAAAAAGTGGTATAATGGCTGTGGAACTGGTGCTGATAAAGATAAGTTAATTACTTACACTTGTGATGGTGCTAATGTTGTTCCTACACCTTATGATTGCACAGCTAATGGATATAAGAAATGTAATATTGTTAAAAAAGCATGTACTGGGAAATGTGAAGATAATGATGCAGCCAATGATAAAAATACTTCTGGTATAGTTACTACTTATGAGAAATTTGTAAATGCACAAAATGAAACTTTTACATTTTATCCAGACAGATGTACTGCAGATAAAAAAAGTGTCAAACAATTCAAATGCGATGCTAATAAAAATGCAGTAAGTGCTGGTGTTGTTTCTTGCGGAACAGGTAAAAAATGTCTTGATAATATGATAACGGGTGCTAAATGTATACCACAAGACAAAGCACCAACTATTGATGAAAGAGTAGTTGATTTAGAAAATAATGTAGAAAATTTGCTTAGAAGAGTAGCAAATTTAGAATGTAATGCAAATCCTGAAGATCCAAGTGCTGAATGCTGTTTCTACTATCCAACAACTCCTGGATGTACTGCTGGATAATTTTATTTTTTTATTTTATATTTTTTTTCTTTTTTTCTTTTATATTTGATTTGTTTTTTTGAATTTTATTTTTGTTTATTTTTTTTATTTTAACAAGATTTATTAATTGATTTTCATTCTATTATTAAATCAAAAAGAGGTAAAAATGGATGTAGATGAGGTTTTGAAAAAATATTCTAGGAAAATAGAAGAGGAAATTGGCAAAAATGAAAATCAGAATCTTAGTGAAGCAGCTGTTTCAAAAGATTATTCTTATTTTAAAAGTGAGATGATGCCAGAGCTTTCAAGATATGAAAAATGGGCAAGAGGGCTTGGAAATCTTATTAAGTTAAAAGTTGCTTCAAAGGATGAAATAAGAATAAGAAGACAATTAGACGCTGCTCATTTGAATGTAGAAAGTTCAGAAGTTTTGGGATTGGCTTTGATGAGTTTTCTTGGACTTTTTTTTGGAGGAATAGTCTTAAGTGTTGCTATTTGGCTTTTTCAAGGTGGTCCTGGTGTGGCTGATTTTCCATTTCTGCTTTTGTTTATGATAATTGTAACTTCATTATTTGTATTTTATTATTTTTACTCAATGCCTGCGAGACTTGCGGTTAAATGGAGACTAAAAGCAAGCTCGCAAATGGTTCCTGCAATTTTATACACTGTAATTTATATGAAGCATACGAGCAATCTTGAAAGAGCAGTCAGTTTTGTTGCTCAGCATGTTGATGCACCTCTTGCACTGGATTTGAAAAAAGTTTTATGGGATGTTGAAACTGGAAGATTCAGTTCTATTAAGGAAAGTTTGGATGCTTATCTTGATTTTTGGAAAGATACAAATATTGAATTTGTTGAAAGTTTTCATTTAATAGAGAGCAGTTTATATGAACCAAGTGATGCAAGGAGAATCCAGATTTTGGAAAGGGCTTTAAAAGTTATTTTGGATGGAGTTTATGAAAGGATGCTTAAATATACTCATAATATAAAATCTCCAATGACTAATTTGTATATGCTGGGAATTGTTCTTCCTACACTTGGACTTGCTTTATTACCTTTGGCTTCTACATTATTAAGTGGAATGATAAAATGGACTCATGTTTTTGTTTTATTTGATATCTTGATACCTTTTTTTGTTTTTTATTTAACTTCTCAAATAATGTTGACAAGACCTGGAGGTTATGGAGAGACTAGTTTATTGGAGAAAAATCCTTATTATTATAAGTATGCTTCAAAAAGACCTTATTGGATTGCATTTTTTATTGCACTTCCTTTATTAATAATAGGATTATTACCTTTTATTTTTCAGATAAGTTATTTTCAACAAATGTTGGGGGTTGCAGGGGATTACAAGTTGTCTGATTTTGGTTTAGGATTTTTAGGCAAGGGAAATTTTTTTGGTTTTCAGACGCTTGACAATGGAAGCATTGTTGGTCCTTTTGGAGTTGGTGCTTTGTTATTAAGTTTGTTTATTCCATTTTCAATAGCTCTGTTTTTTGGAATAAGTTATTCTTTAAGGACTAAAGAATTAATAAAATCAAGAAATTCAACAAAAGATTTGGAAGCTGAATTTAATTCTTCTTTATTTACTTTAGGCAATAGATTGGGGGATGGAATTCCTGCTGAAATTGCTTTTATAAAAGTTGCAAATTCTTTGAAAGGACAAAAAACAGAAGATTTTTTTAGAATTGTAACTGTAAATGTTCAATCAATGGGTATGAGTTTAGAAGAAGCTATTTTTAATAGTAAAAGAGGGGCTATTATTTATTATCCTAGTTCATTGATTGCAACAAGCATGAGGATTTTAATTGAAAGTGTAAGAAAAGGATTGAATGTTGCTGCTGAAAGTTTGATGAGCATTTCAGAATATGTCGGGAATATACAAAAGATTAATGAGAGGTTGAGAGATTTGCTTGCTGATGTTATTTCTGATATGAAGAGCAATATGACTTTTCTTGCACCACTTTTATCTGGGATTGTTGTTGGATTAGGTGCAATGATTACTGATATTTTGAGCCAACTTAAAACAATGACTGAGGCTGGCGGAGGAGACAGTGCTATTGCTGGATTGGGAACAATTGGAAATATAACTCAATTGTTTAATGTTAGTTATATGATTCCACCTTATTTTTTGCAGGTTGCTATTGGGATTTATATTATTGAGATAATATTTATTTTAACAGGGACATTGGTAACTGTTGATGCTGGAGAAGATAAGTTAAAACAAACTTATGAGATTTCGAAGAATCTGATAAAAGGTGGAATATTATATTTGATAATTGCCCTGCTTTCAATTTTAGCTTTAGCAACTCTGTCTGGAGTTGCTTTGAGCAGTTTGACCTGATTGTTTCTGATGTAAAATTATAATGTTGATTGAGATTTGAGAGATTATTTTATGATTTTCTTTTTTTCTTTTTTAAGTTATGGCCGAAAGGCTGAAACATGATTTTTTATCTTTTTACTTCAATAACTTCTCTTACACCATACTATATTTCTATTGGTGTATGAACTTAATTCTTCATCATTAAGGGAATATTTTATATACTCTAAATCTATATATTTTTTTATGAAAAAAGGGATGATTCTAATTATAATTTTAATAAATCTGAGTTTTGTATTCGCACAATGTCTTGATTCTGATAATGGCAAGAATTATTCTGTTAATGGAATTGTTGAAATTAGTAAAACTGATCTTTTTGGAAATTCAAAGAATATAGAAAAAACTGATTTTTGTGAAAGAAACATTTTTTTACAGAATACAGGAAAATTAATAGAGTATTTTTGTGAAAATGATAATATAAAATCCGAAACTTTTAAATGCGATTATGGATGCGAGGATGGAATATGTGTTTCTTATGAAAAATATATTGAAAATCAAAAGAAAGGGGGAGGATTCTTAAATGCATTAGCAAGGTTATTTTCATTTAAATGGTTATTTGAAGAAATAACAGTAAGTGAAACATCAGGAAGTGATAATTATTGCACCCCAAA
>JAVHOF010000141.1:12292-24183 GCA_036169915.1 Candidatus Pacearchaeota archaeon
TTGCATTGATAAACAATGCGGAGATGATAATTGTGGAGGGGTTTGTGGAACTTGTCCTAGCAATTATATGTGTACTAATGGAAGATGCATAAACTATGTCCCTCCTACTTGCACCCCAAATTGCATTGATAAACAATGCGGAGATGATAATTGTGGAGGGGTTTGTGGAACTTGTTCCAGCGGATACAATTGCTTGAATGGTCAATGTATTTATAATACTCCAAGTTCTTATTCTTCTTGCACCCCCAATTGCATTGATAAACAATGCGGTAGTGATGGATGCGGAGGAAGCTGCGGAACTTGTGATAATTTACATACTTGCGATTCTTTAAGCGGAAAATGCAGAATAACATCTGGTTGTGAAAACTGTGATGATAATAATTTATGTACAATTGATAATTGTTATCCAGGTGGTGGAGAAGTTAGATGCACAAACTTTCCAAAAAATTGCCCTAATGGACAGTGGTGCGATCCTGCTAATGGGGAATGTGGTGATAAATGTTTTCCAAATTGTGCTGGAAAAACATGCGGAGATGATAATTGTGGAGGAAGTTGTGGTTCATGTGGTTCTGGGCAATATTGTTCAGGAGGAAATTGTCAATACATACCAATATGTTCTGATAGTGATAGTGATTTTAATCATCCCAATGGAATGAATCCTCAAGTTCTTGGGATTACTATAGGTGAAAATGATTTAGGACTAAATTTTTTACATAGTAAGTCTTCAAAAACTGATTATTGTTTACCTGGCTTTAATTTTGATTTTAAAACTTTAAGTTTTGATTTTGATAGTTATTCATTAATGGAATATTTTTGCTCTGGAAGTTATGTTTCTTCAAAAGCAATAACATGTAAAACACCATGTAAAGGCGGAGAATGTATTGATATAAATTGTGTACCTAAACAATGTGCTCAGCAGAATATAGAGTGTGGAGAATGGAATGATGGTTGTAATGGAACAGTTGATTGTGAGAATTGTTCAGAAGGGCAAAGCTGCAATTCAATGGGAAAATGTATTAGTAACAACTGTGTAGATAGTGACAGAGGATTAAATTATAACTTAAAAGGAAATGTTGAAGATAAATTCAATAGAATATTTTATGATTCTTGTATTAATTCAACTGTGTTAAATGAAACTTATTGCAATAATTCTGCTGCTGCTGCTTTTAATCTTACAATTTGCCAACATCAATGCATAAATGGCGCTTGCACATGTACTGCAAATACTTGTGTGCAGCTTGGAAAAACATGCGGCACATGGAACAATGGATGTGGGACATTAATTAGTTGTGGAAATTGCACTGATGGAGGGATCTGTAATACTAATGGTATGTGCATTGAGAATTGTCCAAATAGCAGGATAATTGGAAATGCAACTGATATTAACACAAGTATAACAGGAATAACGGTTTTAGTTGATGGAAAAATCATTGGAAGTGAATGTTTTGATGGTATGCATGAAATGGTTATTTATTATAATAATAAATCTGTTATAAGTTTTGTTCATAATTTTTCCAGTGAAAAACTTTACATGAACAAAATAAAATTTGATATTAATTTAGGTTTTGTTAATATTGATCTTGGTGAACAATTATTAGATGGAGAATCAAAAACTATTTATCTTAATATCAATACAACCCAGGTTGCTGATTTATGCTTGAAAGATTCTAATGTTAATTCTTATGAAGACTTTAGTGATGATTGTTCCGCTCCTGATGAAATTAATCTTAAAGATTGTATAGGGAAAAAAGAAGGATATCTTAGTGGATATATTCAATGCAAAGATGAAGGCGATAGATTTGTTTTATCAAATTTAAAACATAGTGCAGTTAGGGCAAATCAGAGATGCCGTTATGATGGTGAGTGTATGAATAGTGTATGGATTTCTTATGCTGGCTGGAAAAATGATTATCCTTGCATGAAATGTGATTGCAGGACTGGCACATGTGTTCGAAGATTAAATGGAGAAAGATGTTCAGATTTAACCTATGGAGGGTTATGTTCTGGAGGGAGCTGTGTATTTTGGGGTCAAGATACGTATAGAGGCAAATCATGCTATGTTCGATCAAATGCAAATCCTCCTCAATCAGTTGATTTTTTAATAGGATATTCTCCAGTTACTAACCCAACGAGCCCTGGAGGATATGAGAATTCTCCTATATATAAAACAGTTCCAGTAAGAATAGGAGAATGTAATGATGATTTTGAATGCGGTATAGGAGCTGTGTGCAAGGAAGAAAATGGAAAGAAAAAGTGCTTTGCAGCCTGCGATGCAAAAAAATGCGAAGTTGGTGAACTTATACCTAGTGTATGTTCTGGTCTTTCAATTCCTTCAATATCTTCAGGTAAATGTGTAAGCAGTTGCACAGGCATTCAACAATGCGTTATTGGAACTGGATCATGTTCAGAATGTGGAAAAGATTCTGAATGTCCTTCTGGAAATGTTTGCATAGGTGGAGGAAGTAATGGTGGAGGAAGATGTGTTGCATCTAATGGTTATTGTTCTGTTAGTTCTGACTGTCCACCAGGTAATATTTGTAGTGCTCTAACATATAGAGATTCATACGGAAATCAGGTAATGTCTTCAGCATACTGTAGTCCTGGAGTTGAGTGTGATAGTTCTCATGGATGCGTGGCATGGGGAAAAGTCTGCAAAGATGGAAGATGCATTGCTTCTGATAGTTGCTCATCTGATGCAAACAAATGTGATATAAAATCATGTATGTATTATAATCCAAATACACAACAATGTTATTCAAGTTGCTCTGGTGATGCTAGGTGCATTAATAATCCTGGTGCTGAAACTAGTTTTTGTTTAAGTCCTAAAAATCTATGCAGTCCGTGTGAAAAATATGTTCCTGGACAAGGTTGTGTTGATAATTCTGGACCTTGTAATAAATGTGTTTTAGGAATTGTTGAACCGCAATGTGATGGTTGTCAAAAATGCAGTTTAGGAACTTGTGTCAATGCTTGTCTTGGTGGCAATCAAATCTGCAGGACTAAAACTGATAATACTAAAATCTGCGGTAATAAAAATGATTATCAGAATTATGGTTTTTTTGGTCCTTCTGGAGATCCAAATCCTTTAGGTATTGATTATAAAGGGTCTTTTATCTCTTTTTCACATTTTGATGCTTGTCATCCTATTTGCGATCCTTTTAGCCCATACAGTTATGTGAATGCTACTCCATTTGGTAGTGTCACAGAACCTTGTTCAGGAAAAGAATGCCAGGATATTGGATGTGGATATATTTGTCCAGCTCAAGGCGGTCAAGGCGGAACTGAAATTTATACTGAATGTAGTGGAGATAAAATAATTCAAAAACAACCTTATTGTTCTGGAGGTAGTACTCTATATGATACAACAACTCTTGAAGATTGCTCATTAAGAACAGATGGATATTATACTTGTGGAATAGTAATAAGCCATGATGGTGGTGATTATTATGGACATTCAATAACAACTTGTGTTTTAAAAACTTGTAACCAAAGTGTTAATTATTCTGAAACTACGCACGAAGGTGTTTGCGGAGAAGATTTCTTTTGCCAGAGTTGTGAAAAATGCAGTGATGACAAGAAATCATGCATTCCAAATCCTACTTGCGATGAAACAAAATGCGAGAAGTATAATTGCGAGGAAACAACAAATACAGTTGGAATGACAACAACAACTGAAGTTGACAGAAGCTGCACTACTCCTGCAAATTGCAATTGCATAAATAAAGAATGCAGGAATTGCAAAAAAAACTCTGATTGTAATACTAATGAATTATGCATTGATGGAAAGTGTGAAAAAAATATGTGCATAGATAATACTAATTGCCCTACTGGAATGAATTGTCAATCTTATCAACCTGGCGGTAATGATTATGGAAAATGCATGGCACCTAATTGCACTTATGATTCTGATTGCGATAATGAAAATATGATCTGTGCAAAAAATTCAATAGGACTTGGAGTTTGCAAAGATAAAAATTGTCCATTTATTCCAAATGCTCTGGCTAGTCAATATTGCGGAGCAGGAAGAATATGTAAGACTGGTCTATCATGCCCAAGTTCAAGTGAATGTCAATTTGCTGATTGTACATTAAATATAGTGACTTATAAAAATTACTGCCCTGAAGGATTAAGACCAACATCAGTACAATCAGGAGGAATTGGCAGTTCTGCATGCAAATGTGTTGAATGCACGCAATCTTCAGATTGTGTTAGCAGATATACATGCTCAGATAATAAATGCATTAAATCACAGACAATCAGTAGTGGAGGAAGTGGTAGCCAATGCACAATTTTACCTAATGGAACAACAAGCTGTCCGAATGGTGGCTGTAGTTTTTGCACTAGTAATGAAATTGAAATTTTAAATCCAGGAGCGCAAAACAAGTTTTGCGCTGATAATTGCAATCAAGGTGATTGCATGAAAGTAGATCCTGGGACAGGACAATGCGAATATTCATGCGATGATTGTGAAACTTGCAATAGTGGAATTTGTATTCCTAAATGCGACGAGAAAAAAGAAGATTGTGTTATAAAAGAGACAACAAATTCAAATGGGCAAAATACTACTAGTTTTGTTTGCGAAACAAAACCTCTTAAAATGCCTGATATTTATACAATTCAAACTAGTGAAAAAAATTGTGCAATTACAATAAATAAAACAAAATGCACTCCTAATTGCACTAATTCAAGCAGAGGAATAAAACCCGATGGTGCTAGTGATGAATGCGGAGGATATTGTGGAGAATGCAAAGAAGAATATTCGTGCATTCAAGGAGATGATAATGTTCAGAGAGTAACATATAATAAAAAAGAATGGGTGAAAATAACAAATTCTACTAGTGCAAGCAGTACTATTAATGCAAATGTAATTAACACTGAAGGCCTATCTTCAGAAAAACATTTTTCGTTCTGGCAGAGCATTATTAATTTTATAACTGGATATAGTATAAACACAGGTGTTCAAAATCCTTATCAAAACACTAATAATGATGTTATTGCAGAATGCAAAGTCGTTGGAGATCCTGTGTATCAAGAAACTTGTGGAGAATGTGAGACATGCATTCCTAATGTGTGCAATTCATGCACTAATGGTAATTGCCAAATTGGATGGGATAGCTCTTTAAGTGAATATTCTTCTGATACTCCCTTAACTTGCAGAGCAGATATGGATTTAGAAGGCATACCTTGCGGAAACATAGGCCCAGGTACAATTGTTAAAAATCTAGTATTGCAAGGTAATTCTAATTGTCCATTATGTGATAATATAAATCCTCCGAAAGAAGGATTTTGCAAAAGTGGGAAATGCGTGAGTGAGATTCCTGAAAACCTTTGTGCAAATGAACCAATTGGAACTAATGCTTTGACTGAATATAAATTTACAGAAATAATTAATATTATAAAATCTGGAAATTCAAAAGAAATTCAAGATAATATTAATTTATTGGATACAAAATTAATAAACGCTAATTTTCCTAATCCTTCATCAACAAATGAAGATATTGAAAATTATTTAAAAATTATTTCTTTATGGATTGATTCATATCAATATGGAAAAATTAGAGAATTTCCTCCATTATATGGAAAGAGAACAAATAACGGTCCTTTAATAAAATGCTCAGATATAATTCCATACTGTTCAAGTTCTCCTTATCAAGATGATCAATATTGGCCAGAAGAAATTCTGGAATTTATTAGAGAATACTATTTAGAAAAGAAGAATTCTAATACTAATTGGGGAGACAGAGAAGAAATTAATTATATAAGAACTACATTATTGTTAGGTTCATATTATGCACATTATGCAGAATTTGGACCTCCTTTAGGTCATCCTATTACAGATAGAACAGATTACCCTATTGATGAAAATAGAAGAAATTTCTATTTCACAGCATCTGAAAGATATTATAATTATATTGATCAATATTTGCCTGATAAAAATATTGACAGATCGGAATTATACTCTGCAATTGCTGATTTAAAGATGATTGAATTTAAACATTATCATGATTATGATAATTTATTACAAAATGATATAAATCAGATAAGTTCATCACAATTACAAATTTTAGTTAGTAAGCAAAATGAGAGAATTCAGAGTCTTAATGCAGTCTTACAATACAGAAAAGCAGCTTTAGATTCAGTACCTATTAATTCAAATGATTTTAAATCAAAAACACAATTATACAAATCTAGATTATTACAAACAAAAAAAAATATTGTTGATTCTATGATGAAAAGATTAGATAGCAGTTTAGAACAAAACTGGGAAAATTTTAAAGATAGATTTCCATTAGAAGGACCGACTTATGCCAATGAAAAGACTCTTAGAGATTATACAAGTAAATGGATACAATATACTTTTACGAAAAATCAAGTATTTAGAACAATTCAATCTTTATGGACAATTGGTGCTGAAGATGCAGCTAAAAATTCTGATAAAAATGAAAAAGTTATTAATTCTATGAAAATTTCATTAAGTATAATAAGATTAATGTTAGAAAGAGGATATGATTTAAATGAATATAAAACATTACCTGTTGAGGATAAATTAAAACTAATAAGGGATGTTTATGATCCTGGATTCTCTAATGATTCTTTAACAAAATGTATTACTTTAACTAATAATCCAAATTTTCAAAATACTCCTTATACTGCTAGTGTTGATGAAATAAAAAGATGTATGGGTCTGTATCTGATAAAATGTGATCTTGAAATAACAATGGATCATTTTTCGGATATCAAAATATTAATGCAAGATGGAAATATTGATGGTATGAATAAAATTTTTGATCTGGAAAAAGTTACTGGTACTTTGTATGATCCAACTACTCCGCCTTTAGATTATCTATTACCAGTTTATCAATTTAAATTTGTAGGTAAAGAAAAAATTGTTAATAATGGAAAACTCGGAGAACAGAGATATTATTATCTGTTAAATTATCTTTATTCTCCTGAAAACGATTATGAAAGAATGGATATTGAATATGAGTTAACAGAACTTACTCCAGTTAGACTCGCAAATAAATTTATTATGGCATATTATTCTCTTAAAATACCTGGAATTATAATCAATTCATTTGAATCTGGAGGAATCTTACTTGCAACTAAAACTTCTGCTCATATTCTTGGAACTGTTGCAATTTTTGAAGGAGGTAATTATGCATTAGAAGAATATGTTGATCCTTCTGGAACTGCTGGAGACGTTTTTGGAATTGCTTTAATTGGAGCTGATTTATTTAGATTTGGTAAAGCATTATATTTAGGAAAAAATGAACAAGGTTATGTTGAATTATTTGGAAAGTTTGATAATGTTCAAGCTGGAAAGAATTATATAAGTTATCTTGAAAGTGTTGGAGCAAAGGTTGAAACTACTCCTGGAAATGATTTTGAATATAAAATTAATGGAAAAAGATTTAGGATATTATTAGATGCTCCTCCAAGTGGAGCTCAAGATTTGTCTGATTTTATTGATTTTGCTAATAGTATTGCAAAAAAAATTCCTGAAATGCCTAAATATCCACAAGGTGTTCAATTGATAAAGGATCAAGCAACAAAAAATAAACTTGGTGAAGCAGTAAAACAAGAATATAATAAAGGAAGAGAAAACGATTGTACAATTACTGAAGAACAAGCTAGAGGATTACAATTTATTTCTGAAAAAACAAAACAAAACATAATTAATGGAGCAGGAGATGCAGATTTATTTGTTATACCCGGAGAAAGAACTATTAGTATTTTTAAAAGTGATTTTTCAAGTTTTTTTGCAAAAAAAATGGGTTTGATAGATTCAGATGTTATGGAAATAGGAAGAACTGCTGGGCTTAATAGAGAAAATCCCAATGGTAAACGAGATACATTAAATAAAATATTTTATTCAGCATTGCTTCAAGCTAGAGCAAGAGGAGCGAAATATTTAATTTCAGTTACTAATGTAAAGGATGGTGTAGCTTATAACAGATATTTTAGCAGAGGAGAACCAGGAACAGTTACAAATGTAAATGATATTGTTAGAGCAGATGATAATTTTAGAAGAAGTCAAGGACCTCTGGGACCTGATGGAAGACCTGTTGGAATAACAATTGTACCTGTTACAGATAAACGCACAGGAGAAATGAAAGAAATAATGAAAATTATAATTGAACCTGGACCTCCTGAGACATCATTAGAAGTGGATTGTAATTTGTATGATGTAGAAAAATCAATAGCATATCTTGAAAGACTATTAGCTAGATGCAGGTAAATAGAAAAGTTATAGATTAAGCACCAATAACTTCTCTTGTACCATACCAAACACCCCATAGGGATCTACTATTCAATACTGCTTCTTGAACATCATGAAACATTGGTTCTTCATCACCAACAGTGTCTGCTAAATGATAAGATTTTTTAAAAGGATCATAAACAATTTCTGCTAAAACAGGAGAATTCAAACTATCCATACTATTACATAAAATAGGATCATTTCCTGGTTCTTTTGACCAATTAGAAAATGTTTTATATTCTTGTGGAGTCATTAATCTTGATCTTGAAGGTATATCGCTTCTTGGTAAATTTTCTGGAAGTTCTAATTCGTTAAATAGAGCTTCTATTCCACTTAATGATCTTACATCAACAGGTTCACCTGTTCTAAGAAATTCTTCATTTTGTAAAGCATTTGCAAATCTATATTGAATTTGATCTGGACTATATTTTCCTGAAGATATAACTTTTCTTGCTGCTCTTAGGACTCTTTCATTTTTTGTTAAAATGCCTCTTGCTACATATATGCCATTAGCTCTGTCAAGAAGATAATCATCATTTGCAATTGTAATTTCGTTTACCATGAATATTGGAGATATTTGAAGTTTTTAAACCTTTTTATTTGTAACTACTTGATAATTATATATAATCTATTAATGGTGGTATAGAATTAATATTTGTTTTATTAGTATTAATAAAATTCTGATGATTCCTCACAGAAGTATATACTATTTTTCTTATAGTTTTATCCAAATATTTATTAAGGCAGTTATATTATTAATTTTATGAAAAAAAAGGGCGTGAATGCAAAAAAATTCTTGAAGAAAAGAAGTAATAATTTAATCTATTGGGCAATCATATTAATTGTTATAATAATTATAGGTGCTGTGTTTATTTTTGCAGGCTTTGCATATACTGGAGATGCAATTAAAATGACTATTGTTAAAAAAACTGGAAAATGTTCTGATAGTGATGGTGGACCAAATTATAATATAAAGGGGATTTGCAGAGATGGAAAGCAGGTTATTGCAGATAAGTGTTTAAGTTCAAAAATTTTATCTGAAAGTTATTGCAACTATGATAAATCCAAGTGTGTTGTTGATAGTGCAAGTTGTAAATATGGATGCGTGAATGGAGCTTGCAAATCTGGGAAATAAATTTATTTTTATCCAAATATTTATTAATGTTGTTTTATTATTAATTTTATGAAAAGAGGGAAGATTTTGGATAAAAGAAAGACAGGTAATAAAAGAGTTTTATTTATTGTGTTAATAATAATCTTGATTGTTATCTTTGTTGTAATTGCTTTGAAGTTTACTGGATATTCTGTCAAAGTTTTTTCTTCAAAAAATGCTGTTTGTTATGATAGTGATTCTAATATAAGGTATAGAAATGGTATAAACTATTATGTAAAAGGAATATGCAGGGATAAAACTAATATTCTTGAAGATAAATGCTTTAATAAGAATACTGTTCAGGAATCTCATTGCAGCAGTGATAAACTGCAGTGCTTGGATACTTTGTTTTATTGTGCTTATGGTTGCGAGAATGGTGCTTGCAGGAGCAAAAAATGATTAGAAAAAAACTTAATAAAAAAGCATTTGAACTTACAGTAAGCATGATAATAATTTTAATTTTGGCTGTTATTTTGCTTGTTGTTGGTGTTTTTGTTGCAATCAAATTAGGAGTTGTTGATTTTGGAATAGTTTCTAGAGTAAGGGATCTTTTTAGGTTCGGCGGGTGATTTGGTTAAGGATAACTAAATATCTAAAATGTTAAACATATTCCAATGAGATGAGATGATTAAGCGAGGGGTGAGAAAAGATTAAGTTAGGATGAGTAGAACTAAGAAAATCTGATAATCTATAAAACAGAAAGTTAATAAGGGAAGATTAAGCGAGGATTAGAGGATTAAAAGAAAAGTTAGAAAATATTTTGGAAGAAATATCTAAAAGGTATTATATTTAAGTAAGGATGAGAAGATTAAGCTAATATGAGAAAATATTGAGAGAAATTTAAAAGATAAAAATAAAAAGATTAAAATAGAAATAGGTGAAAAATGAAAGATTATGAAATGACTGAAAAGGCAGAGATGACAATTGAGACAATAATTGTGATTATTTTAGGGCTTTTGATATTGGTTGTTATTTTATTTTTAATATTTAATCCTTATATTTATGACTGGATTAAAAATCTTCCTGGTTATGGATATAATGAGACAGATAGTTTTGTTAATCTTACAGAAGACAAACTTTCTAATATGGGATGCACAAAAATAATTGCTAGGATTGGTGGGCTTGAGGGAAATTTAATCAACAGAGAACAGTATTTTTATATTGAAGGAAAAAAAACAGATTTATATTTAGATAATATGAAAATATTTCTTGATGTTAGTGGTACGGATGTTGAAATTGGTGATATTGGAACTGATGATAAAGTGATTATTTATGGACCTTATAGAGAAGCAAATTCACAGGAGTTTTTGACATATAGAGAAAAAGGACTTCCTAAAATTGAAGTTTTAAATTTGCTGCATGGTTCTTTTAAACTTAGTGTTGGAAACTACATATGCAAATCTGATCAAAGCATTGAAGAAGCAAGGCAATGCAGTCAGGAGTGTGTTATTTTTGATGGAAATTGCAAAAAAGATAATTGCCTTGAAAATGAAGTTTCCTATGGGCAATTAAACTGCGAAAGTTCGCAGATATGCTGTGTTGCAAAAAGTGCTGAAAAAATTCAAGATAATGAAATGGTACTTAAAGTATTTGGAACAAGAGAAAAAGATTTTATTAAGGAAACAAAAGTGATTCCTGTTAATGGCAAAGAAGGATTGCAAGTTATAAATCTTGATGTGAAATATAATGCAAGTTTTTGTTATATAATCAGGACAAATGAAAATGTTTTAGAGAAAAGTTTTGATGATATTCTGAAAAGTGATGATGATGTCAGAATAATGCCTGTGAGTTGGATTAGTTCTGCAAATGAAAAAGTAATTGAATTTAGAGCCTGGGATCCTAAAAATAAGAATAAAAAAGTTGCAAAAAGATTGATTATTGAAGGACAGAAACTTCCTGATAATTATGAACAAGGGGAAATAATAAAAGACAGTGAATTAAAATCAAAGGTTGAAAATGCAGAAGTTGGTTCTGTTTTTTATGTTTTAGGCTTAAGATTTGACTGGAGCAAGAAAGGAGGGAATACTTACAGCTATGCAGATTATATGATTTGGAAAACAAAGGAAGATGTTGTTGAAATTTATGTTTATGGAGTTTATCCTGCTAAAAAAGATGAATGGCATTTGCTTGACTGCTATACTGGATGGGGAAGTTCAATATATATTAAAAATTTAAAATCTAGTTTGGTTGAGACTTTGACTGAGTCTTGCGGTTGGAGTTAGGGGAAATTAATTAATAACTTATAAAATATTTATAATGTTAGGTTAAGGGGGTGAGGAATTAGAGATATTGGTGAGAAAAAAGTTAGAATTAAAAGTAAGATTAAAAACCTAAAAAATGAAAATTGAAACATGGAAAAAAATAATGATTGTTTTTGGATTAATTACCTCTACAATAGGTTATCTTTTAAACTCAAAATTATTAATAATATTAGGATTAATTAGTTCAATTTTAGGTGAGCTGTTTATAATCTTTAAA
>JAVHOF010000141.1:24283-33742 GCA_036169915.1 Candidatus Pacearchaeota archaeon
GCAATTTTATTTTTTTATTTAACCTACAGACTTTTGGGTGGTTTGTTGGGCTGAGGATAAATGATAAGAAAATTTAATAATCTAAGAAATATCTATAATGTTAAAAGTATTAAAGCGATGATAAGAGGATTAAGAGAAATTTAGAAGCTAAAGAATAGAAATATAAATTTTAATAATCTATAAAACAAATAGTTAATAAAAGAAGATTTTCGAGGTTTAGAATAAGAGATAAAAGGTTAGAATGAGAAAATAAATATCTAAAATGTTAAACATAATCAAATGAGGATGATATGATTAAGCGAGGCTTAGAAGATTTAAAAAATAAAAAGCAATTATAAAATTAAGAAAAATTCAATAATCTGTAAAATATATAAATAAGATAAGGTTTTTTATATTGATAAAAAGTTTAAAATTAGGACAAGGTAAAACAAAAAATAGGTGAAAATGAAAAAAGGAGATATAACCATAAGCACTGTTGTCTATACTACACTAATTATAGTTGGATTTTTGATTATACTTGGAGTTTTTTATTTGATTTACAATAGTTTGAGCTGGAATGGGATGGTTGATAGAACTGCTTGTGAACAGTCTGTTAATATGAGGAGCAGTTCTATACTCGGAGCTGCAGGAGCTAAAGATCTTGTTCAATTAAAATGTAAGACTCAGAAAACCTGTGTGACTTCTGGCCTTTTAGGCGGAAGCTGCAAGGAATTTGAAGGATTAAAAGGTGTTGTAAAAGCTAAGGTAAAAACTAAAGAAGATATTGAGAAAACAATTGCAGGAAATATTCTTGATTGCTGGAATATGATGGGCAAAGGTGAGAAAAATTTATTTTCACAATGGGTTGCTGAAACTTATGGTGTTGGAAAAGTTTATCCAACCTGTATAATCTGCAATAGAATTGCTTTTGATAAGATTGCTTTGCAAAAAGCTGGAATTAATTTAAATGATATTAATGTTATGAATTATATGATGACTAGAAAAGTTCCTAATCAGGAAATAAGTTATTATTCATATATTGCAGGAGGTGAAGGTAAGATTTCTGTAAAAGATAATGTTGAAATTCAAAATCTGCAATTTGATAGTGAAGGTAATTTTATTGATAGTGGAAAAATAAGTGTTCAGCTTGGAAGCGAGTCTGGAGGTGCTTCTGGAAGTGCAGATGATAAGGAACTGGCTGTTTTGTTTATGCAGATTTCTGCTCCAAAACATTCTGGTGTAATAAGGAATACTGCTTTGACTTTGCTTGGAGGTTATGGTGCAACAAGAATTCTTGCTCCAAAATTTGTTGGAAGTGGTATTAGTGCTGCTCTTAAAAGTCCTTGGACTTGGGTTGTATTGATAATAGCTGGAGTTTATCAGCAATATTCTGTTTCAGAGAACAGAGCTTTAACTGCAAGCTATTGCGGGGATGTTTCAGTTGGTGAAGATGCAAGAGAAGGATGCAGTGTTGTAAGGACTGTTGATTATAATTTAGAGGATATTTCTAAATATTGCTCTGTTATTGAGAGTATACCTTGAGCTCTTTTAGAATTTTTATATGGTTAAATTTATAACTTATATTTATTTGATATTATTGTTAAATATAAAAGAGGTATGAAATGAATAAAACAAGCTTTCTTTAAAAAAGAAACTTTGGAAAGAAAACTAAAAATGAACAAAAAAGCAGATTCAATTGTTCTTGAAACAACTATTTTTATAATTTTAAATCTTGTTTTTTTTGCAGTTATTGGAACTTTTGCATATAATTCTGGAAGCAAGGAATTTATTTATGAGCAGGTTTATGCAAAGCAAATTTCTCTGGTTATTGATAATGCAAAACCTGATATGGCTATTTTGCTTAATGCAGAGGATTTAGCTAAGTTTGCAAAGAAAAATAATAAGCCTTTGAGTGAAGTTATTAGTGTTGATGAAAATACAAAGACTATTAAGGTGAATTTAAAGAAAACAGGAGGTTATAGCTATAGATATTTTTCAAACAGCAAGGTTAAGGTCAGTTTGGATGATACTTATTTATCAATAGCTGTGCAAAAATAAGATGGAAAATAAACCTATACAGAAAGAAATAAACTTTAATTTTCAAATTAGAAATATAAAAATTTTATTTCCTCTGCCTCATCAAGTCCAAAACAAATTTTATAATTCAGCATATAGCACGAATCTAAAAGACTTGCTGATAATGTTAAAAAATATCAGAGGAGGCAAGGGAGTTTAGGGAGATTTTATGTGCAGAAAATCTTTTTGAAAAGATTTTCATGCATCCAAAAAACAAGTGCCTGTCACAAACCACACACTTTGGTGTGTGGTGGCACATTGTTTTTTTGATAATTGAAGAACAAAAGAACTTTAATTAATAAAGATTAATAAAATAAGCTTTGAAAAAACTATGATGAATAAACAAGGTGGAGAGAAACTGCTTTCAATGTGGTGGATTTTTGTATTAGTTGTAATAGGTGCTGGAATTGTCTTAGGAGTTTTAATTTATCATTCAAAGGAAATCAATGTGAATGAAATTGAGGCTGATGTTTTAAGTGAAAAGATAATGAACTGCATAACTGATAATGGATATTTGAATTTAAATGTATTAAAAGATAATTTTGATATTTTTCAAGAATGCAGACTTGAAAAAAATATTTTAGGAATAAATAATGCAGGAGAATTTTATTTTGGAATTTTTATTTATGATACAGGAAGAATAAACTCTATCTCTAAAAATGAAGATACTGAAGTTTATTCCTCTGTCTCACCAAATCCAAGCAAATCTGAAGGATTTGATGAGAGAGATAAATTAGTCAAGAATATGAGTTTTGGAGATTTATCAATTCAGAAAGATTGTGATATTAGTATGAATATTAATGCTAAATATTTTGCAAAATGTTCTGTGAAACAGAGCTATGCAATAAATGAAAATAAGAATTTGAAAATTATGGTTATTGCAGGGGTTAATCAGAAGGGTAATAAAAAATGAAAACTATTGGTAAAAAATCGCAAATAGGAACAACATTGACATGGTTTTTTGGATTTATAATTATATTTGTAATAATGATTATTTTTATTACAAGCACTTCTGTTTTAGCTGTAAAAAAAGCAATAAGCTCTCAAAGTTCTGGTATAGATGGATTTAATGCTGAAAGTTTGAATGCGCAAAGAAATCTGATTAATTTTTTAAATAGTCCAATAGAAGTTGATGGAAGGGTTCAAAAAACTTCAGAGGTTTTATTGTCTTCTTTAGATCCTTATCTTGAAGATGAATCTGGAATATATTTTGCAGACTGGAAAATTGCAGATAAAAGTGTTTTGAAAAAACTTAATGGAGATATAAATAATCTTGGAAATATAAGAGAAAGCCTTTCTGAAGAATTTTTTGTTAGTTCAAATGCAAGAGTGAAAGATGAGCTTATTTTTAACAGGGCTAAGTCAAGTCTTAGAAATTTCTGCAGTGAATATATGCTGATAATTCCACAGGGTGTTGTTATGAAAGATTTGGAGAATTTTACATCTGTAGGAAATTATGAAAGTTCTTCATGGAAAGAGTTTTTTATGAGCAAATGGACAGAAACTTCTGAAATTATTCTTCCATATAAAAATCAAATTGTCAAGATTAAATACAGGGAGTTGAAAAAATGCTAGAAAAGAAAAATATCTATAACTTTGACAATTATAATTGTGAGGAGGATATGATTAAGCGAATAATTGATGTTTGCTACTTTGATATCTTACAGATTAAATGAAAATTTTAAATAAAATGAAAATAAATAACAAAAAAATGAATAAGAAGATGAATAAACGTGCGGATATTGCAGTACTTTTGCTTGTATTGATGACTTTAGTCTTAGCTGTTTCAGTTTTAACTATGTTTTACAGAAATACGCAGAATTCTGGCCTGCAGATAGAGGATTCAAGATTTTTAGATGTAGTTTATTCTGATGAGATTAAAATCAACTTTTATATTAATGAGATAATGGACAAGGCTGTTGTTGATCTTCATGGTGATAAACAGAAATTTATTGAAAATTTCAAGAATGAGCTTTTGAAATATAAAATTTCAGAAAATTTTGTTATTCCTGAAATGAGCCAGTTAGATAGTCAATTGAATGAGAATAACATAAGAATAAGCGATGGAATTATTTTTATTAAATTCTCTGTTAAAATAGAAAAAATTTTTAGTGATGGAGCAAAGGTTTCTTATTTATATGAAAAAGAGTTTGGAAGAAGAATGTGATAAAATATTTTAATAAAAATCTTATAGTTTTTTTAAATAGAAAGTTGTTCAAGGAATTCTTGCTTGTTAAATGTTTATTTTTAATTTTTAATATTTATTGATATAAACAAAACATATGAATATGAACCTTTCAAAAAGGTTTTTAAAGATTGTTTGATTGTTTAGAATATAGTTATTTGATACAGAGCAAAAAATAAAGATTTATCTTTAAATATAAGATAAAATTTTGGTTTTATTTTTTACTCTGTCTCCCCAAAACCATAAACTAATATCTTTATATTGATATAAAATTAAAGGTTTTGGTGATTATGAAAGGAGGTAAAATGAAAATGAATAAAAAGGGCGAGACAAGTACATTAGCTCTTATTATAGGACTTATTGTTCTTTTAATTGCAGCTTTTTTAGTTATAATGGCTGTGACTGGAAATTTTGGTATTTTCAATGATTTTGTAGCTAATATGTTTGGTGGAAAAGCTAATGTTGGAACTGTTGTTCAGGGATGTCAGGCGGCATGTGCTCTTGGAACACAAGGCACATTTGATTATTGTACTAAAGTCAGGGATGTTTATTTTGATAAAAAAAGTCCTAAACAAATTATGACTTGCAAGATGCTGGAAGGTACAAATGGTTTAGAGGTTTGTTCTAATATTGCATGTCCTGTTACTGCACCTCCAGTTACAACTCCTACAACACCTGCGACAACTCCTACAGGAGCTGCTGCTTAAATTTTTATTTTTTATTTTTTATTTTTTGAAATTTAACTTTGCTCGTATATTTTAAATTTTTTAATAGGTTAAGTTTAAATATTTATCATATTTTCTATTAAAATGGATTATGGATTTAGTGATAAGAGAAAGACAAAAAATGACAAGCGAGCCAAGGCTCGATTTAATAGATATAAAAAAGGTGGAGCTTTAAGAGCTGAAAAGAAGAAAAATATATAAGCGAATAATTCTTAAGAATTTTGAGGTGAAGTGATGAAAAAAAATAGATTAATGTGGTTTTTATATATATTAGCATGGATAATGGGCGCTACAGCTATGATTGCTCTTGTATGGGGGATTTTAAGAAATTTAGGAGTTTTCTAATGTGGAATATTCTGAATTGTTAAATTGGCTGGGTAATTTTATAAACTTTACAATAATTGCTCTTATCTTTACGAAAAATTTTAAAAATGTTTGTTTTGATACATTAGATATGGGCTTATCTTTGTATGGTTTAGGAATTTCTATATTTATTCAAATGATATCTCTGGTTATTAAAAAATATGGAGTGTATAGAAAATGATAATAAATAATGAAAATATTTTTTTGATTATTCTTGCATTTGTATGGATAATCGGAGCTATTCTCCAGGATTTGAGAAGAAGAGAAGTTGATAATATATGGAATTTTTCACTTATAGGTTTTGCTCTTGCGTACAGGGCTTTTGTTTCAGTTTATATTCCTGATTATTGGTTTTTTATTAATGGTATTTTGGGATTATTGATATTCATATTCTTGGGAAATCTTTTTTATTATTCGAGACTATTTGCAGGAGGAGATGCAAAACTCTTGATTGCTCTTGGTGCTGTTCTACCTTTGAGCTATAATTGGATTATAAATTTTAAGATTTTTTTGGTTTTTGTGGTATTAATGTTTTTAACAGGAGCAGTTTATGTTTTAACATGGTCTTTATTCTTGGTTTTTGGAAATATTAGGAAATTTTTGAGAGAATTTACCATTCAATTAAAAAGATACAGATTGATTTTTATTTTTAGTTTTGTTTTTGTTTTAGCTAATATTTTGTTTGCATTTTTTTTAGGTGAGATACTTTTTGCTTTAATTGGAATTATTATTTTATTATTTCCTATTTTATTTGCATTTGCAAAATCTATTGAAGAAGGTTTTATGATAAAATCAGTTTATGCAAATAAACTGACAGAAGGAGAATGGTTGTACAGAGATATTCATGTTGGTGGAAAGATTATAAGGTCAAAATGGGATGGTGTTTCAAAAAAAGAGCTTGATTTACTGCAGAAAGAATATAGGGGAAAAATATTGATTAAGATAGGGATACCTTTTACACCTGGATTTTTATTTGGATTGATGGTATTAATATTTGTTTTATGGAGATATGGATTGTGGTTTTGAAAGAGAAATTAAACGATATTTTTCTTAATAATTTACTATTGTATACAGCTTATCTATGATATTCTTTAGAGTTTCTTTATTTATCTTACCAATTTTTTTTATAATTAATCCCTTATCTAATCTTAATAAATTTTCTATTTTTATCGAGCAGTTTGTAAATAGTTTTCCTTCATCTAAATTGTTGTTTGTTAAATTAATAGTATATTTTTCCTTTAAAATATTTGAAGTAACTCCTATTACAATAACATCTTCAGAATACTTATTGAATTCATTATTGCTAATTACAATAACAGGTCTTATTTTTCTGCCAGACTGATCTGAAAATGGAAAAGGGACTAGCAGTAAATCTTTTTGTTCTATCATAAATATTTACCCCAGACTTCATCATCTTTTTTATTATTCCACATTTTATTTAATGACTTCTCAGCTAATATCATCCAACCTATTTTCTCTTTTCGGGTTTTATCTAGACGTTCCATAATTAGATGTCTAATAAATTCAGATTTAGAGGGATAATTTTTATTCTTGATAAATTCTTCTAATTCATGGGCTTCTTCTTCAGGTAATTTTATAGTTATTGTTTTCATAGTAATCTTTAGGGATTACTTATTTATATAGCTTTCTGTTAGAATGAGTCCTAGTTTTCTTTAGTTTCACGCACACCTATGGTAACTTAATCCTAAGGTATTAATGCCCCACACGAATCCTTTAAACCATTTAAGGTATTCTAAAACCAATTTTTAGAAGCTTTTTTTCTGGTTTGCTTGATTTTGGTTGTAAAATTGTTTTTTTTGATGATTTAATTTCTTGTGTTTTATCTGTTCTTTTTGCTCTGGATTTTGTTTCAAGCTTTTTTTGTAATTGCTTTAATTCACTTTCACTTGCTTGTGATTTTTTTAATGGAATGTCTTTGTAAATTGGAATTATGTTTATGAAAGAGTGCCCTTGAAAACTGGAAGTTTCTATTTTAATATCTTCTGGCTTTAATTTCTTTTTTATTTTTTTTGCTATTTTTTGAGCAAGTGTCAATGAAGATTTTGGCAGTTCTTCTATTTTAATATGTTTTAATGGTAGAACTATTGAATGTCCTTTTGACAAGGGATTAATTTCAAGGATTGCGATTGATTTTTTATTTTCTGCAATTTTATAAGATGGTATTTTATTTTTTATTATTTCGCAAAAAACACATTCTACTTGCTTTGTTTTTGCAGTATCTTTTTCTGAAATATCTATTTTATTCTGCTTTAGAAATTCTTCCAGTTGTTCTTCATTTAATTTTTTAATATATTCTTTAATCTGCTCTTTATTTTCCTGTGGAAGTTGTTCTACCTGTTGCAGAATCTGTACTTTAATTTCTTCTGCCTGTTCTTTTGAGAATGTCATGAATTAGATAGATAAAATAGTTTTTTATATTTATCTATGATTATCCTATTGCTCTACGGTAATCAATGACTTCTGAAGAAGAAACATGAGGTATTTGCTGAATTCTTTCAACTATTTCATCACTTGATTGTATATCATCCCAGGAGAACATTGTTATTATTGCAATTAGTCCAAAAGCAATTGGTTCTCTTTCAAAGCGAATTGTTTTGCTTCCAGCTTTTTCTAGAATTTCTTTTACTTTTTTTTCAATTTCATCTAAGTTTGTCTGAGGTGATTCAGGCATTATTTTTACTTTTATTAGTGCAAGTGCCATAATGTTTTAGAATAAATATTATTTATAAAGGTTTGTTATTGATTATTTTTGTGTTATCCGAAAAATAGTTCTCAAGGACAATAATAACACATCTATGAAATTTAATAGAAAGAAGCTCATGGATACATTAAGGGCAAAAACAGAGGGTAAAACCAGCTATCAAGCGAGGAAAATTGCAAATGTTTCTGTTAGAAGGGTAGATAAATTATGGAAAGAATATTTAACAACTGATAACATTCCAATTATAGGAAAAGGAGTTGGAAGACCAATGATACCTATTGAAGATTGGGAAATTGAATTAGTAAAAAGATTTTATGAAAAATATAGAGTGTCAGCAGACACTTTAGAAAGATTAATTGAAAGAGATGAAAAGAAACATTTGAGTCATTATAAGATTCATAAAATATTATTAGAATTAGGCTATGCTAAAAAGAAAGAGAAGAAGGACAAGAGAAAAAAGGATTGGACAAGATATCAAAGAATGCACAGTTTAACTGCTGTGCATATTGATTGGCATTATAATGGGAGAGTTTGGGTATTTGCAGTTATTGATGATTCAAGTAGATTCATGCTTGCATTGATTGAATGCTCTTCACCAACGACAAAGAAATCTATTGAAGGAATTAAACTTGCCTTGGAATATGGAAAGATTCAACAATGTATATCTGATAGAGGTTCTCAATTTATGAATAATATGGAAGGTTACTCTGAATTTCAGGAGTTCCTGAAATCAGTAAATATTCAACATATAAAAACAAAAATAAAACATCCACAATCAAATGGAAAGATAGAGAAGTGGTGGGAGTGTTATGATAATCATAGAAAAGCATTTGCAACAAAAGAAGAATTTTTGAAATGGTATAATGAGATAAAACCTCACAGAAGCCTTAACTTTGAGGAGCTTGAGACACCCAAACAAGCTTACGAAAGAAAGAAAAAGCAAGGGAGAGTGTATTTAATATGAAAAAACAAGATAAGATTAATTTGTCGTTAGGAAATAATTATGGGATAACACATTATTGATTATTTTTGATATAGATAAAGTTAAAAATAATCTTTTTTAAATAATTAAAATGAAAGATAGAGAATTGAAACATCAAGTATATCATAGAATTTTGATAGAGTTTCTTTTTGAAAATATATCTGATAAAACTCTTGGGACTTTTGCAAGAGATTATGGAGCAAAAAATTTTGGTAAAAAAGACAATTTATATTTTTTTGATTTTGCTGAGCATCCTGCAAGATTCTTAGAAGATCTTTCTTTATCAGGTCTTGTTGAAGATTATTATATCGAAGGAGAGCCATTTGATTTTTGCATTTAATTGTTTTAAAATGCGATTATTAATTTTTATTATATATTTTGGTGATTAACCCATTTTCGGACCAAAAAAGCTTAAATAATAGCTAAA
>JAVHOF010000142.1:0-1895 GCA_036169915.1 Candidatus Pacearchaeota archaeon
TTAAATTATTATTAAGTAAAATATTAATACTAACCTTTGCCCATATTCTATAATCCCCTCTACCCTAACTTCTATAATCTCTTTTTTACCCTGACTAATTACCTAATTCATCCAAATCTTATAATCTTCTCCACTATAGCTAATTCTATATAAACACTATCAACAAAAAAGAAATAATCAATTATTCTTAAAGAGAACTTTGAATAATTGTCTTTTACAAAGGAAAACGCGTCAAAGACTTCAACTTCTTAGGAGTTGAATGTATCAGAGAACTTGCTATTTGAGTTCTTCTTAGAGAATTTTGGATTGAAGACTTTGAATAATCCTCATTTCCGAAGGAAATTGCATCAAAGCCTTCTTTGAGAGTTTTCAAAACTCTCAATTTCCTATTTTGCAAAATTCTCTAAAGCATTCTATATTTTAAAACATATAATAAACATCTTTTTTCAACAATAATCTTTAAAAACCCGGCATCACATTTATCTTTATGAAAATAATTGGTTTTAGCTTATCTAAGATTTCAGCTGATAAAAAAGAGAAATTTCAAGAGAAAATCCAGATTAATCAAGATATTGACATAAAAGATGTTATCAAAGAGAAAATTCCAATATCTGAAGATGAAATCTTAAGAATTAACTTTGTTTTTACAATAAAATATTCAGGAGATTTTGCAAAATTAGAATTTGGAGGAAATATACTAGTTCTTCCTGAAAAAGACGAGTTAAAAGAATTTATAAAAGCATGGAAAGACAAGCAAGTCCCCCAGGAATTTAGAGCCTTTTTATTTAATTTTATAATGAATAAATGCAATATAAAGGCATTAAGCCTTGAAGATGAACTAAATCTTCCATTACACCTTCCATTGCCAAGAATTAACCAAGAACAACCCAATCCATAATTGCATTAAATAACTGTCAATTTCACATTTATTTAACTTCTAAATCTGTATTCTATATCTTATTTTGGATAAACCTTATAGATATCAAAAACAATTTTACAATTTTTTAATCAGTTTTCCAAGCTTTCCAAAATTATATTTTTTATTCTCTTTCTCATTGTATATTATAACTTCAAATTTTTTTAATATTTTACTGTCAATAATAGAAAATTTCCCATTTTCATCAAAACCTCTTAACTCATTAATATCATACCCCCATACTAAAGGAATAAAACTTGGCAAAATATAAACTTCTTTTTCTTTTTTTTCACTTTTCCATTTTCCCCTTAAAAAACACTTGAATTTTTCTTTTTTATATCCATCGTAGAGAGTTATAGCAGGATGCAAATGTCCTATAATTAAAACATCACTTTTTAGACAATCTCCATAAACCTTGTCTCCATGTAAAAAACAAATATCCTTAGAATCTATCTTAATTTTATAATAATCAATAATCTCAACTTCTTTTTTCCCAGCAATAGGTCCTAAAATATTATCATGATTTCCACGAATAAGTTTTATATTTTTAGTTTTTTTCAATAAATAATCTAAAAAACTCAAAGTTTCTCTCCATTCACTATCACTTATTTTTCCAAATTCATGTTTTAAATCACCTAAAATAACTATTTGTTTTATTTTTATCCTATTTTTTTTTAAATAAGCAAATATTTTATCAAGCTTTTCAATAATATCTTTAAATTGAGACCTTGCAAAAAGATTTTCACCAAGCGCATATTCTTCATAGCCAATATGAACATCTCCAATAACTAATATTTCATCATTTACAATAAGTGCTTCATTCAAAAATCTTATTTTAAGTTTATTAATAGCCATTATAAATAAGAACCCAAATATAATTTAAATAACTATTTGATTCTTTAGTTATTTAAACTCAAAGAATATCCTCTTTTCTTATCCAAAATCACTTCTTACATATCTTTCCTAAATAAAAAATTAT
>JAVHOF010000143.1:0-1867 GCA_036169915.1 Candidatus Pacearchaeota archaeon
TTAAAATTGAATAACATTTCTAATATTATTATCGTCTAAGAATTCTTGAATAGCAATGAAAGCATTTTTATAGAGATTAAAGACATTATTTATATTAGAGTTACCTGTTATAATTTTATTAAAGTTATATTTTTTAGAAGTTATCTGAATAGAGTAAGATATATTATTTATAAACTGTTGGTAGTCGTACAATTCATTATTTAGTAATTGAGCAATAACAGAGTAATCTGAATTAGAGTTATCGGTTAGATATGCTATACCGATAAGTTGAGGGTATAAGTTATTATTATTATTAGGAGTAGTTAGATAAGTAAAGGATTTATCTTTTCTTATAAAGACGTAAAAAAAGCTTATATTTTTTTTATTAATAATAGAGTTCATTGTTTTAAGAGAAACGATAGAGTCGCCTAAGTTCATATTATTATTAAGGAAAGCTAATTTAAATAAGTTAGTTGATTTCTTACGTGGATTAGGCATAGATTTTTCATATTTAATAATTATTTTAAAATTATTATCTTTTATTTTTTGTAAAGTTTTCATTATTTTTAGTTCCTTAAGTCTATTTGATAATTAGTAGTTATATGAACTTGATATAATTTAGTAGAGATATTTATATAAGTTTCGTTTGGAAATATTTTATTTAATAAAGTTTCTAATTTATTAAAGTAGTATAATTCTATATTGCCATCGTAAGAGTTTGTACTAAGATTTAATATAATATAATCTTTATTAATTTCATTTACATCTATAGTAACATTAGTTTCTTTTAGTATAAGTTCTTTTAATTCAGCAAGATTAACTATTAAGAGTTCATCTTCGATATATACAGTATTTAAGTTTTCCATTGGGGTGTTTCCTTTATTTTTTAATTACAATACAAACTTATAACATATTTATATTTTAAGAAAGTCATTTTTTAATGCACTGTTTAGTAGTTTCATTAAAAATAATTTATATTAAATAAACAATTGAATATCTATGGTAACATTTTAATAAACTTTTTAATATATCCGAATGCTTGCGTATGAAGAGTATTCAAATTATTTCTATTAGAGACGCCAGTAATAATTTTATTAAGCTTATGTTTTTTAGAAGTTATATTAATGGAATAGTACACATTATTTAAAAATAGTTGATATTCATATAGTTCATTGCGCAGTAATTTAATAATATCATATTCGTTATATTTATTTATGTTATTATCAATATAAGCCAATCCAATAAGTTTAGATGATTGCTTATATTCATAGTTAGTAGTTAATAGATGTATATTATTATTAGAATCTTTCTTTATATAAATGTATGCGAATTTTATATTATTTTTTTGTAAAAGTGCATATAATTTTTTATTAGATATTATTTTGTCTCCAATATTAATATCATTAGATAGAAAAGCAAATTTAAATATATTAGTTAATTTTTTACGAGGATTATATTTAGATTTATCATATTCTATTGCTATTTTAAAGTTATTATATGTTATATTTTCTATTGTTTTCATTATTTTTAATACCTTGTAGAGTTTCTTTTATTTTTTAATTACAATACAAACTTATAACATATTTATATTATAATAAAGTCATATTTTATTGACCTATAAGTCTAAAAATCTTTTAATTAATATAACTGCCTCTTTTGAATAATTTCTTTCTATATATTCAGCCATACTCTCTTCGTCAGGCACATTAATTAATCTATCAAATTTATAAATATCAAATCCTTTGAATGCGTTAAAAACCATATTAACACTAAATCCAAAGAAGTGATTAAAATCTGATGACATTTTAGAAGTAATTGATAAACATTTGTTATTCATTTTAAAGTTCCTTTTTATAATTTATTTTAATTATTCTAATATTAATAATTC
>JAVHOF010000144.1:0-1864 GCA_036169915.1 Candidatus Pacearchaeota archaeon
ACCTTAAGAGTCTCAGGAATTAGACCCGCCGTTTGATGGGTCTTAGCTGCGTTGAAACACAGTTTGAAGCACCACCACTGGGCAGGTTTCACCGGTTATACAAGTCCTTTCGGATTAGCAACCAGCTACGTTTTTGATAAACAGTCGGACCATCCTTGTTAGTGACATCTACAAATGCCTCCCTATTTCTAAAAAGACAAACATAGACACCCCTTATACCTAAGCTAAAGGGCCAATATGCCGAATTCCCTTAACCACGTTAAACTTTCATATCTTAGCCTTCTCAGCTAGAGCATCAGTGTCAAATCTAGGTACAGATATTCAATTTCTATACACAATCTTTTCACTGGCTCTCGGAATCTGCAATTTTCACAGCATGGATTCTTTTTGTATCTAAGCATTACACTCCTCAAATTTCTCCATACAATCTTTCTTTCGAAATTCTGCGTATCCTAAAGCTAATTATGTCATAAACGATTTTGAATAGTATAGGAATATTAACCTATCATCCATCATCATGCGCAGTTAAGGCATGACTAAGGTTCTGACTAACCCTTGGTTAATTGTTATTGCCAAGGAAACCTTGCTCTTACGATATTTCGCGATTCTCAGCGAAATTAGTTCTTACTATTGCCAGGATTCTCATTCCTTCCAGCTCCATCCCTTCTTTCGAAGAAACTTCTAAGCTAAAAAGACGCCTGTTTACCACAATACTCAAATGAGTATGTCTGTAGTATCGGTATTATGTTTTAGTCCTGTCCATTTTCAGGGCCTCAAACCTCAATAGGTGAGCTGTTACGCTTTCTTTAAATGATGACGGCTTCTATGTCTACATCCCTACTGTCTCAGGTTTAAGACACCTTTTGATACACTTAACATAAATTTTGGGACCTTAACTACAGTCTCCCTTGTTTGGGTCTCGCGACGGCACCTTACGCGCCGCCGCTGTTTCCTGTTATTTTCATCCTATAATTTCCGAGTTGGAAAGTTAGCCGTAGGAAAAACCCTCTGCACTACCTATCCGTACTTTACACCATAGGAAAGAATAACAAGACTATACTAAGGCATATTTCAACAGGAACCAGCCATTGCCAGATTCGATAGGCTTTTCACCCCTAATCACAAATCATCCAAGTACATGCATATAACACCGGTTCAGACTTCCATTTCCCTTTCGGAAAACTTCATCTTGTTCATGATTAGATCATCTGGCTTCAGGTCTCACTCGAGTGACTAACGCCATTTCTGACTCGCTTTCGCTTCGACTTCCTTTTGTTAATCTTGCCACTCAATTGAACTCCCTGGCCCGTTTTTCAAGACGTACGTTACAACTCTCAGAAAGAGCAGTAACAAACTGTAACTGTTAGATTTCAAGTCTTTTAACACTCTATTATGAGTTCTTTTCAGCTTTCCTTCGCAGTACTAGTACGCTATCGGACTTAAGCTAATATTTAGGGTTAGCAGTTAATTCTGCTGTATTCGTGCCTCCAATTCAGGAGACACTACTCTATTGAGCATTTCCATATCAAAACAATCTACGAGGCTTTCACTCTCTAAGACATTTCATTCCAGAAAATTTTGATTTATTGACTTAGGATTCAACTCACCACATCTCTAGCTTCTTTTCAAAAGCAGATTCAGTTTGCCCTATATCCTTTTCGCTCGCTGCTATTAAGGATATCACTAATTTGTTTTCTTTTCCTTCGGGTACTAAGATGTTTCAATTCCCCGAGTCTGTTATCTTCTCAGATTATACACGTTTCATCGCATTAGGAAATCTCCAGATCAAATCTCGCATGCAGATCCCTGGAGCTTATCGCAGCTTGCCACGTCCTTCATCACAGCTTAAACCAAGCTATCCGTC
>JAVHOF010000145.1:0-1845 GCA_036169915.1 Candidatus Pacearchaeota archaeon
CCTGTCACAAACCACACACTTTAGTGTGTGGTGGCACATTGTTTTTTTGATTTTATTGACTAGTTAAGATTTAAATTTATAATCTTATTCAGGATCAGCGAGATATTCAAGCAAGGTTTTTGGAGAGAGCATGTTTAAAAAACTTATTTGTTTATTATTTCTATTTTTTCTTTATCATAATATCTTGATTCTTCTAATAATATCTTGACTGATTTATGATACTCTTCTTTTTTTATACATAACTCTAATTATTTAGGATTATAAAATTATCTTTTTGTTACCCCTATAAAAATCATGCAACTTTTTATTCAGTATATAATTCTATAATATCTTTGTCCTTTAGGACATGCTTAAGCCCAACTTGTTGGGCAGGAAATTTGGATGATGGACCCCATATCTTTGCATATTTTACTTTTTTGCTGCAGCCATGAAGGATTTTTTCTGCAACCTGTTCTAGGGTTGATTCAGGAGGCATGATTACAGGAACTTCATCTTCTCTTTTACCTGGCTGTCTTGTATAAACTCTCATTATATTAAAGGATTTGAAAATTTTTTCTTTTAATTCCTCTAGTCCTTCTCCTGTATCTGTTGAAATTAATATAAAGTTGTATCTTTTTGATTTCATTGTTTCATATATTTTCCTTTTTGTATTAGCATCATATAAATCTATTTTATTAAAAACAATTATTTTTTTTGCATTTTTGTTTTTTATTAATTCCTGCAAAGATTCTATTTCATGAAGTTTTTCAATTATTATTAAAATCAAGTCTGTATTATTAGCAATTCCATTATCAAAATTCTCGCTTCCAATAGGCGGAAGGTCTATTATCTGAATATGGCAGCCAGAATAATTTAAAGTCCCTATTTCAGGCTCAATTGTTGTGAAACCATAGCTTGCTATTTTTGGATTTGCATTTGTAAGTAATTTTAGTATGGAAGATTTACCTGAATTTGTTAAACCTATTAAAACTGCCTGCATATCTGCTTTTTTAATTCCCTTTTTACCTGATTTTGATTTTTTTTGCTTTGCTATTGATACTCGAAGTTTTTTAATTTTTAACCTTATGTCTCCTCTGAACTTTTCGCTTGATTTATGAGATGGGGCTGTTCTAAGCATTTCTTCCAGAGCTATTAATTGCTCTTCAGGGGTATTTGCATTTCTATATTCTTCTTCTGCTGAGGCATATTCAAAACTTGCATTAATTGGCATAATTTTATTAAGCAAGTTTATTTTTTAAAATTATGGATTCAAGAAGATTATGTGTAAAGTATAGAGATTCAAGAAGATAGTTTTATATAGAATATTCTATTTATTATTTTATGAAATCTTGGAAAATTGGAATTGGTACGGGATTAATTATTTTAGGATTATATTTTTTATTTAATCAAAAAGAAATATGGGGCATATTAACTGGAATTATCAGTATTTCTATAGGCATTACTTTAGTAGTTTCCAATTAAAATGAATAGGCTAGATTTAGAGAAAAATAGATTAGACTTATCTTATAAAAGAAATCTTCAGATTCTAAATTCTATTTTAGTGGTTGGTGTAGGTTCGGTAGTTATTTATTTTGCAGGAGCAATTTTAAATCCAGAGAAAACGTTTGAATATAGCATCATTCTTTCGATTATTTCTGTTTTGACTATTTATTTTTATAGAAAAATTAACCAGAACTTAATAAATATTTCAATTAAAATCAAGGATTTAATTTAGAGTCTTAATTGGATAGAGTATTTTTTAGATAAAATCTAAAAGAGTATATTTATATTCTTACTCTTATTCTTGAGATATGAAAAATAAAAACTTAAAGAAAAATCAAAAAATGAAAGTTGGAATTTTGTTTA
>JAVHOF010000146.1:0-33085 GCA_036169915.1 Candidatus Pacearchaeota archaeon
ATTGGCGAGATATTTAGCTAACGAGAGAACTGATGATTAGTATACAGTATCACAAAAGAGATAGGTTTAAAAACTTCAAATTCTTAATACAACTACCCAACGGGGAAGAGTTCTGATATATTAAATTATACAAAACAAAAAATGAAACTGCGAACTGTTACAAAACCTATATATGCACAATGCAACATTTGCTGGAAAAAATATGACATGACAGAATGGGGTGTGGAATGTCCAAGTTGCAAAAGCGATAATTATATTAAAGATAAAAGAAAACTTAGATAAAAATATAAGAAAAAAAGTAAGTTTGATACAATGTTACCCGCTAATTTTAATTTAGACTATTTAGATAAAGGTATAAGAGAAATTGTTATAGATATAAATAGAATCCCTGGACTTCACACAATGACTACATGTGAAGGACATGTTTGGAGTGATATTCCTTTATGTCCTACAAAAGATGGATGGATACATTTTGTTAAACCTAATGAACTTTATCAGAATTTGGTTATAGATATAAATGCATTTGGTTATAGAAAGGGTTATCATTTTTTTAATATTCTAGGTCCTGTTGAACTAAGAGAAAATCATTCTCTTTATACAATAGAAGCTAGATTTGATCAGCATGATATTTGTGCTGATAGTATATTTTTAATGATGGATGAAAGAAGCAAAGGGGATTATTTAAAAAGAGCACAAACAAGAAAGTTAAGAATACTTCAAGGCTGGAATGAGATTGATAAAATAGTTATTGATTATATAAAAAGAACAATAAACTCAGATTATCAATCTCTTCCTTTTATATGACTTTAAATCAAAACACCTAAACTATTCTGAAGAATTCCTGTCAAAACAGGATCATCTCTTCTATATTCATCAGGAATATTCATGCAAACTATTTTCCGAGAACTTACATTAAGTATTTTTTCCAAACCTTCCTGCATATACTTTTCCATTACAAATATTCTATCAAATTCGTTAAAATGAGCTCTTAATTCATCTATTTGAAGAGCTAAATGCATATTTGTATTCATGTCATTAATAATATAATCAATTCCTCCATAAGTCATTTCTATATCTAAATTTCTTTCACTTGCAATATCTTTAGCAACTCTTGCTGCTGTTGGGCTTCTGTTCAAACCCATAGCACATAAAAATAAATATTTTTGAGGCATTATATTTATTATATTAAATTATTTTTAAACTTAATTGAAATAACAAAACATTGTTAGTTTTATAAATATTAGAAGATTATCTATAATATAAAAACAAAAAAGAGAATCGAAATTATATTAAGAGCTATAGGATGGGTTGCAGGAGTTGTTATAGTTCTGCTTCTAATATATGGTATCTTAAAAAATTTAAATTTAATATGATTCATGGAATTAAATAATGATTTGCTAAATATTTTTGGAAATTCAATTAACTGGTTTATATTTTTATAATTTTATCTACAACAATAAATACTCAATGCATAAATTTATTCCAGCAATTATTAACTCTTGCAGGAATTTTAGTTTCAATTTATATAAGTTTAATAACATCTAGATATTTCAAGAATTATTCTAAATAAACTTACTTATCCGCATTACTATAACATGTAAGAATATTTCCTGTTTTTCTTTTACACCTGAAATATTCTGCGATTATAGGAATGATTGAAATAAAAATTATTATTAAAATAACAAAAGTAAGATTCTTTTCAACAAAAGGAATCATTCCAAAAAAATATCCTGCAAAAACAAAAGTACAAACCCATAAAATTCCCCCAATTATATTAAAGCTAATAAATCTTGCATAGCTCATTTTCCCTATGCCTGCAACAAAAGGAGCAAAAGTTCTTACTATTGGAACAAACCTAGCCATGATTATAGTTTTCCCACCATGTTTTTTATAAAAATATTTTGTTTTTTCCAAATACTCTTGCTTGAAAAACTTGTTATTTAAAAAAACTTTTTCTCCAAAATAATATCCTATCCAATAATTTAAACTATCTCCAAGAACTGCAGCTAAAGATAAAATAACCAAAAGAAAAATTATATTTAAATTGCCAGCACCTGCAAATGCCCCTGCTATAAAAAGCAGAGAATCTCCTGGAAGAAAAGGTGTTATAACTAATCCTGTCTCCAGAAATATTATCAAAAAAAGAACAAAGTAAACTCCAGCTCCAAACTTATTTATGATTATATCTAAATACTTGTCTACATTTAAAATAAAATCAATTGGATTAAGCAGCTCTTTCATATTCATATGATAAATTCAAAGTTTATAATATTATTTATTGCAATAATTATTATATAGTTCAGACAACATAGTTTAATATGGAAAGGGAGCAAACAATAAAGATTACTGGATTAATTAAAAAATTAATGACTGGAGAAGCTCGTGAAATATATGTCAAGGATAAACCTATAAAGAAAAATAGAAAATATAATCAATGTCAGAAAGTTGATATAGAAGGAATAAAGAGACAAATAACAGATTATATCAAAGAAAGTAACTTGGTCTTAAATCCAGAATCAGTTAAGAGATATGCTTTGAGTTATCTACATGAACATGAAGAAATAGCTACTTCAAATTCTTCCTTTGGAATTTTAAGACAAAGAATTGAAAGAGGAGAATATGATTTTAGTTTTGTAACAAGACAACAATAAAATCAACAGCAATAAAATAGCCCCAGCAATATCTTTAAAAGCCTTATCTATTTCTAATATTCATGAATAAAAACGAACTTAATTCAGAAATAATAAATATTGAAGAAATGGAAATGTTAAACATAGGCATGGTTGGGCATATTGACCATGGAAAAACAACTTTACTTGCAAAACTTAGTGGCAAGTTTGCAGATACTCATTCTGAAGAACTTAAAAGAGGAATTACAATAAAACTAGGATATGCAGATATCATACTTGAAAAAGGAAATAAAAAAAGATATATTAGTTTTGTAGACTGCCCAGGACATGAAATGCTTATGGCAACAATGCTTTCAGGAGCAGCTCTTATTGATGCTGCAATTTTAGTAATTGCAGCAAACGAAGGTATAAAACCTCAGACAAAAGAACACCTAATAGCTCTGCAGGCAAAAAATATTAATAAAATACTAATTGTTCAAAACAAAATAGATCTTCTCACAAAAGAAGAAACCATTGAAAATTATAAAAAAATAAAAGAATTTGTAAAAGGAACTATTGCTGAAAATTCTCCAATAATACCAGTTTCAGCACAGCAAAACGTCAATATTGATAAAATAAAAGATTATCTAATGGACATTGAGATTCCAAAAAGAGATGCAATTTCAAATCCAGTTTTTTTAATTGCAAGAAGTTTTGATATTAATAGGCCTGGAACACCAATATCAAATCTTCATGGAGGAGTTATTGCAGGAATATTAAAAAGAGGAAAAATAAAAATTGGAGATGAAATAGAAATCAAACCTGGAGTAATTGAAAAACAAGCAAATCAGACATTCTATAAAACAATTAAAACAAAGATAGTTTCTATTTACAGGGGAACACATCCAATAAGTCAAGCAACTCCTGGAGGAAGTCTGGCATTTGAAACAGAACTTGACAATATACTTACAAGATCAGACTCTTTATCTGGATGTGTTGCATCTATTTCAGGAATGCTTCCTGAAATAACAGATAGGATCAAAGTAAAATATAATTTATTTTCAGAAGTCCTGGGTGTACAGGAAAAAACAAAAATTGAAAATCTAAAATTAAATGAAATGATTATGCTTTCAATTAATACTTCAATAACAGTTGGAAAAATTATAAAAATAAAGAATAATGAAATAGAATTTTCTCTTAAAATCCCAATAGTTCCCATAAAAGGTGAAAGCATTGGCCTTGCAAGAAATATCAATGGTCACTGGAGATTAATAGGGTTTGGCGAAATATTATGATCTTAGTAAAATTAAAAAAATAAGAAATCATGAGATTGAGTAGAGATTATCTAAAATTACATCTTTAAAATTATTAATAGTTTAAATCGAGTTGAAATCTTATTATCTGACTTATTAAAACTATATTCATCAAAGAGTTATTTTATTACAGTGGTAAATAAGGTTTAAATATGTAACAACTTGAATTCAGTATAAAATGGTGAAATCATATTATTCAGAAAAAGGTCTAGTAATCCTATTTATCATGATTATTATGCTAGTAAGCATAATTGGAATGATTCATCTTGCATCAGCACAAGAAAATGTTTATGCTTCAGGAGTTACTCCTAAAATCAAGATCACACAACCTAATAGTACAAAAACAACAAATACAACAACTATAAATCCTGTAAATAATAGCTCTAATACAAATCCTACAAATAATTCAACAACTACAACAAACAATAGCACAACAAATCCAAACATCAATACAACAGAAAGCAATACAAATAGTCAGACAAATCAAACATCAACACAAACAAATTCAAATACAACTGCATCAGACCAAAGCAATACAAATCCTAACACAAATAATCCATCAAACAATGTTATTAAAGTAAATTCTCAAAAAAATTCATCTTCAAATTCCACTGAAAAACAGGATTCTTCAGCAGAAACTAAATCAGGAATAACAGGAAATGTTATCGGAACAGAAAAAACAACTAATTGGAAAATTATCCTAATATCTTTTTCATTTATACTTATAGCAAGTGTTATTACTTTATTAATTTACAATCATAGAAAGAATAAAAGTGATGGATTCAATGAGCTTTTTAGTGCGTGATAAATTGTTTTTTGGTTCTGCTGAATTCTCGGTGTAAAAGAATATATCCTAAAGGATATACTTTCTTTTGAAAAATTTATTATGTGCAAAATTGAAAACCATATCCTTTAGGATATGGTCGTCACTTTGGGTTTTCAATTTTGGAGCATCCAAAAAACAAGTGCCTGTAACAAACCACACCTTTTAAGGTGTGGTGGCACATTGTTTTTTTGATTTTTATCTTACAGTAATTATTGTTTTACCTTCCATCCCACCATAGGCAAATTTTATCCAAGAAAGCGGACTCCTTGCATCTATTATTTCAATTTGAGGATTATTTCTAAAATTAGAAATATTGAAGTCTTGATCCAATTCACTTACAAGCTTAAGAGCACTGGTTGTTTCAAACATCTTACCTTTTCTTTTCTTAAAATTTAAAGAAGCCATCATATCTGTGGATCCTCCAGAACCATGTAATCTATATATTGGTTTATCACAACCATCATATGCAGCACAATATTCTGTTAAAGTTCCTGTTCTTCCACCGAGATATACAAGTGCATCAGCATCTTTTATCATTTCTAGACTTCTTTCTGTAAGACCGTTTAATACAACCCTATTTGGATTGATAAATTTGAGTTCATCAAATCTTTCTGGAGCAGCATAATTAGGATTTTGCATATGTTTTTCTAATGTTTGTTCACCAGAATAACCAATCACTCTTGCTCCATATATTCTAGCTTCATTTGCAATAAGATCAGGCACACCAATAGAAGCGCCAGTAAGAATCTCTATCCTATCTCCAAAGGCTATTTCTAATGTCTCTCCCAAATATTCTGTGAGCATTCTTTCTCTAGTTGGCCAGGCAAACCAAGTCCATGCTTTTGGTTTTCTAGCTGCTCCAAATATTACTATTTTAACTGGATAATTATCTATTTTTTCCATTAAGATTATTATTTATCACATTATATAAACCTTTTGATAATGTTACTACTAATAAGATACAATATAATCCATAGAAACCTTTATATATTAAGTTACCTATTAGGTAACCATATAAAACAATTAAAAAAATAGAAAATGGCAACAGAAATACCTCAATATGGCTTGAAAGCTTATGCTTTGTTTTTTGCAAAGCATAAAGATAAAGAGGAATTCAAGCAATCTGAATTAGACTGGATAGTTGGGCAAAGCATGAAAAAGAAGATATTTTCTTTATTATTAAGAGCAGGATGGGTTAAAAAACAATCAGATAACACTTATATCTGTATAAATCCAGAAATTATAATTAATAGTTTATTGGCGTTTAAAGTTCCTCAAATAATAAAAGAAGCTGAAAGAGACTATGCTTTTACTAATTTATCTGCTGTAGAGATTTGGAGTGATTACTCTTATGTTCAAAGAGGAATAGAAAAATCTCCTTATTTTATAAAAGTATTAGCGAAAGATTTAAGATATTGGAAGAATTTCTTTAATAGTCATAATATTCCAAACTATGTTAATGAAGGAACTACAATAGGAGAATATATTATTTTAATTCCTGTTAAGAAATTAAGTTTTGTAGAAAAAGAAGGTTATAAAGTTGAAAGTTTAAAAGAAACAATCAAATTAGCAAAATTAAATGAAATGTATTTGTATGCTTACAATTACATAAAAAAGAAATATCAAAATGTTACAGCTTAGAGAAAAAGAGATTTTTGAAACATTAAAAAGAATGGATAAATTTAATTTTGTAATTATTGGAGGATATGCTGTAAATGCTTATACTCTTCCAAGATTTTCGGTTGATTGTGATATTGTAGTTAAAGATACAAAGAAATTAAAAGAAATTGAAGAGACTCTAGTAAATTTTGGCTATATAAAAGAAGAAAACAATAAAGATAAGAATTCATACTATGGGGATTTTTTAAGATTAGAAAAAGATTTAGGAGATAATATCAAAGTAAGCATAGACATTTTAATTAAAGAAGTTTTAGATAGACAAACCAATGCTACTTTTTCTGCTGATTGGATATTTGATAATTCAGAAATTAGAACATTAAGAGGAAAAACAATTACAGAAGAATTAAAATTAAGGATAATAAACCTAGACGCCCTCTTTATATTAAAATTTGTAAGTTGTCGTTTAACAGATATAAGAGATATTTTTATGTTAGCTCCAAATATAAAAAATAAAGAATGGGCAAAAGAAGAGATTTCAAAAAAATATGATTTTAATAAATTATTTTCAAAAATAAAAGAAAAAATAACTTCAAAGCAATTTAAAGATAGTTTACAAGGAGTTTATGGAATTATAGATGATAAAATTTTTGAGAAGCATGAGAAAGCAATCTTAGATTTAAAGAAAATTTAGAAAAGTATATCCTTTTTGATCTACTTTGTGTAAACAAGTATAACATTATTGTTCTTTTTTTATTAAACAGTTTTTATACAGAAAAATGTAAATTATCTTCCCATCTAATCATACTTAATGCTTTTTCTTCTTCTCTATTCCTAAATTTTCCAAGCTCATAAAATTCAGTTTCTATATATTCTTTTAAATAGTTTATATATACCTGAACTCCCTTTTGCAATCTAGATAATCCTATTTTTTTTGATTTATCCCCTTTAAATCTTTCTCTAAAATAATCTCTTCTTTCCTCCAACTCTTTAACTGCTTTTTTATAACTAAAAGGCAAAGGATCCCATCTCATAGCATCTTTTAAAATACATCTAAGGATATCATCAAGACAATCTATATTATCTACAGAAGGTTCATAGTAAGCTCCTGAAATACTTAAATCATCCAAGATTGAAGAAAAATTTAAAGGATGGTTAATATTTATTCCAATACTTTCGGTCATAAGAAATGCAGGATCTAAAGCTTTTACTCCTTGCATAAGAAAGGGAGTATATCCTCTTTTTGTAATTGTTTTCAAAACTTTATCACTAGTTTGCCTATCTATTACTTTGCATCGTGGTGAAAGTCTAACCTTACCAAGAACTATGGTATTATGAGTAAATAATGAAACAACTTGTGGAATTATCTCTTTTAAAGGAATTAAGTACGCAAATCGTTTTTTTGTCCAAGAGTATTTAGGTCCTTCTAGATTTCCTCCAGGGTAGTGTCCTGAAACTATTCCCCCCCTATGATCTGCAACTACTCCATTTAAAGTGAAATGTAAGGTTTCTCTTGGAAAAAACCATTTAGTAACTTTCTTTGGACTTGATAAAGTTTTCTCTTGATAGTGTGTAAATGGGCTATATGAATGAGGTTTTAAAAAACCATCTTTCACTTCTTGATCTGTTAAATGAACTGCAACTAAGTCTTCAATATTAAACGGATGATAAGTAGGATTTACAGATTTAATACCTAGAGAGAAAGGGGATTCATCTAGGGATCTGTCAAAATGAAAATCTCTCCAATAAGCATATCTCCTATCGCGGATTCTTTCTCCAATCTTATATTCTCTTGTCATATCAATTTACTAAAATAGAGGGTTTTTAATTCTTTTTATCAAAGTTTTTAATTTTCTTAGAACAATCTTGTTAGGTTCAGTGTAAACGAGATACATTTTTATTTCATTTTACATCTCAAGCTTCTTTTGCCCATCTTCTTCAACTTCAGGAACATCACTATCTTTTGCAAGCTTTGCAATATCAACAACTCTGTCTCCATCCTGGAGCTTGATTATTCTTACGCCTTGTGTTGCTCTGCCCATTACTCTTATTTCTTTTACACTTGTACTTATTACAATTCCTTTTTTTGTTGATACAAGGAATTTATCTTTATCATCAACTTCAATTGTTGAAACAACATCTCCTGTTTTATCATTAGAAATCTTAAGATTAATAACTCCTTTTCCAGCCCTTCCTGTTAATCTATAATCTTCAACCAAACTTCTTTTTCCATAGCCTTTTTCAGTAATTGTTAAAATTGAAGATTTTGGAGTCTCTGCAATTTCCAAACTTACAACTTCATCATTTTTATCTAATTTTATTCCACAAACACCATAGCTTGCTCTTCCCATTTCTCTAACTTCATTAGAATTAAATCTTATTGCCTGTCCTTTTTTGCTCATAAGCATTACTTCTTGAGATGTTTTTACTCTCTTAACATCAATAACACTATCTGTATTATCTAAAGGAAGATTAATTATCCTTACTCCAGTATTTCTTGGCTTTTCAAACATGCTTAATTTAATCTTCTTAATCTGTCCATTCTTAGTCACCATAAACAAAAAGTCGCTAAAATCTTTTACAGCAATAACATTAGTAATAGTATCATCTTTAATATTCAAAAGATTAACAATTGCCTGCCCTTTTCCATATCTCTGGGTTTCAGGAACTTTGTAAGCTTTAAGCCAGAATAATCTTCCTCTTCCTGTGAATAATAATAAATAATCATGTGTTGAACATGTAATTAATTGCTTGACAAAATCCTCGCTTGTTAGTTCAGCTCCAATAACTCCTTTTCCCCCTCTTCTCTGCTCATGATAAATCCTAAAAGGCATTCTCTTAATATATCCCTTATCAGTGATTGTAATAACAACTTCTTTCTTCTGAACCAAATCTTTTTCTTCAATCTCTTTTACACTTCTTATTATCTGGCTTCTTCTCTTATCACCATACTTTTCTTTAATATCAGAAAGTTCTTTTTTAATTATTTTTAATATTTCCTTTTCATCAGCTAATATTTTCTTGCATTTTTCAATAAACTCAATTAACTGTTTTTCCTCTTCTTTTAATTTATCCTGCTCCAAAGCAGTTAATTGCCTTAATTTAGTTTCAAGAATAGCTTCAGCTTGTTTTTTTGTAAAACCAAACTTCTTCATTAAATTTTCACCTGCTTCTTCTCTTGATTTCTTGATTATTTCAATGACCTCATTAATATTTTTCAGTGCAATTAATAATCCTTGAATAATATGTTCTCTATCTTCTGCTTTTTTCAAATCAAATTCAGTTCTTTTTCTAACAATTTTTCTTCTATAATCAATATAGCACTGAATCATTCTTTTTAGCGAGAGTGTTTTTGGAACTCCTGCAACAAGTGCAACTAAAATAGCATCAAATTTAGTCTGTAATCTTGTTGATTTAAACAATCTATTAATAGCAAATTGTGAATTTGCACCTTTTTTCATATCGATAACAACTCTTACCTTACCCTTTGAACTCTCATCCCTAATATCCTGAACATCAAGAAGTTTTTTATCTCTTACAAGCTCTGCAATCTGTTTCACAAGTTCTGATTTATTCACTTGATAAGGAATTTCTGTAATCACAATTCTTTCTTTTTCATCTTTTCTTGTTTCAGTTGAAACTTTTCCTCTAATAACAAATCCCCCTTTGCCTGTTTCATATAATTCTTTTAATGTATTTCCAACAATCTGTCCGCCTGTTGGAAAATCAGGTCCTTTAATTATATCCATAAGCTGTTCTATTGTTATTTCAGGATTATTTATAGTCTCAACTATAGCATCACATGATTCAACTAAATTATGTGGCGGAATATTAGTTGTCATTCCAACTGCAATTCCACTAGAACCATTAATCAGCAAATTAGGAATCTTTCCAGGCAATATAACTGGCTCTTTTAATGAATTATCAAAATTAGGATTCATCCCAACTGTATTTTTATCAATATCTTCCAATAGCTCAACACCAATTTTAGAAAGTTTTGCTTCTGTATAACGAGATGCAGCAGGACTATCTCCATCCATTGAACCAAAATTTCCTTGTCCATGAACCAAAGGATAACGAAGTGAAAAATCCTGTGCCATTCTTACCATTGCATCATAAATAGCCATATCTCCATGAGGATGAAATTTACCCATTGTATCTCCAACAATTCTAGCACTCTTTTTTGTCATTCCTTTTTCCAAACCCATTAATTTCATTGCATAAAGAATTCTTCTATGAACTGGTTTTAATCCGTCCTCAACAGCAGGCAAAGCTCTAGAAACAATAACAGACATTGCATAATCAATATAAGCTTTTTTCATCTCAATTGAAATTTCAGAATTCAAAACTCTATTTTCATCCAAATCTTTTAGATTTAACTCTTCTTTTTCCAATTGTTCAATCTCATTTCCATTTTTGCTAGTCTCATTATCTTTTTCTTCATCAGATTCAGAATCCTCATCTTCACTTTCAGATTCTTCATCTATATTCTCTTCATCATCAGATTCATCTTCTGCCATTTTATGTTTTAACTAAAACTAATTAACCCTCCATGATTTAATCTTGATAATAAAGATTTTATTCTTAATTGTCTTCTTTGTCCAATAGGTTTTAAAATAATTGTTCCAGCATGAAGTGCAGGTCTTCCAAAATAACCATCAATAAAATAATTATGTCTAGTTTCATTATCTGGGAAACTAATATTTATTCTAGCATTTGGAAATTTTTCTTTGATAATTTTAGCTTCATATTTAACAATTCTAACAATGCCATCATCCCTATAGCTAGCATTTGTTCCACTAATAAAACCATTACAAAAAACATAAAAAAAATTATCTTTATAAATATCTCCGTTGCTTGAAAGATGAAAATTAGATTCATAAATATCAAAATTGACTTCAATTAGTTTTTTTATTTGTCTCATTATATATCAACCTCTGCAATATTTGCATTTATTTCAATGAATTTTCTTCTTGGACCAACAACATCTCCCATTAACATATCAAATGTTTGATCTGCAAGAACAGCATCATCAATTGTTACTTTTTTTAAAATTCTTTTTTTAGGATCCATTGTAGTATCCCACAACTGCTGAGGATTCATTTCTCCCAAACCTTTGAATCTCTGAACATCTGCTTTTCCATTTCCAAGCTTATCAAGTGTTTTCTTCAATTCATCATCAGAATAAACATAATAATCTTTTTTCTTTCTTATTCTATAAAGAGGAGAAACAGCAATGTAAATATTTCCATTTTCAATTAATTCAGGAACATATCTGAAAAAAAATGTTAATAACAAGGTTGTAATATGTTGTCCATCAACATCTGCATCGCACATTATTATTAATTTATTGTATCTTAATTTAGTTATGTCAAAATTTTCTTTAACACCAGTTCCAATAGCAGTTATTAAATTAATTATTTCTTCTGAAATTAAAACCTTTGTAGGATTTGATTTTTCAACATTCATTATTTTGCCCTTAAGAGGCAAAATAGCTTGGAATTCCTTATCACGAGCCATCTTGCTGCTACCTGCAGCGCTATCTCCCTCAACAATATAAATCTCTGTTTTCTCAATTTTCTTTGAAGAACAATCTGCTAATTTTCCAGGCAAACCTGATAAACCTCCAAGAGCATTTTTTCTTCTTACTAAATCTCTTGCTTTTTTAGCAGCTTCTCTTGCCTTTGCACTTGAAACAACTTTTTGTGCAATTTTATTTGCAATGCTTGGATTTTCTTCTAAAAATTCAGTTAATGCAACATAAACCATAGAATCAACTATTCCCTTCATCTCAGAATTCCCAAGTTTTGTTTTTGTCTGTCCTTCAAACTGAGGATCTCTCATCTTAAGGCTTATAATTGCTGTAATGCCTTCTCTTGCATCATCTCCCATAAGTTTCTCATTTTTCAACATTCCTTTTTTCTCTGCATAATCATTAACAGCTCTTGTTAAAGCGGTTTTAAATCCAGAAATATGAGTTCCACCCTCTGTCGTATTTATAGTATTTACAAAACCAAAAATATTTTCATTATATCCATCTGTATATTGTATTGCAACTTCAGCAACATTTGAATCAACTTGTTTTTTAAAATAAATAGGCTTATGCAAAACTGTCTTTGATTTATTTACATGACTTACAAATTCAATTAATCCGCCAGAATAATTAAAAGTTTCTTCTTTGCCTGCTTTCTCATCTTTCAAAATTATCTTAACACTTGGATTTAAAAAAGCAATTTCCTGCAGTCTTTTTTTCAAAATAGCAAAATCAAATTCAGTTGTTGAAAATATTTCCTTGTCAGGAAAAAAAGTAATTGTTGTTCCTGTATCTTTTTTGTCAGTCTTTCCAATTGCTTTGACATCATCCAAAGGTACTCCTATTTTATATTCCTGTTGATAAATAATTCCATCTCTTTTAACAGTTGCAATCATCTTTATTGAAAGAGCATTTACACAGCTTACTCCAACACCATGCAAGCCTCCTGATATCTGATAACTATCCTTATCAAACTTTCCTCCTGCATGAAGCATTGTAAGAGCTATTTCCATTGCAGATTTCTTATAAATAGGATGTTTCTCAACAGGAATTCCTCTTCCATCATCAACAACAGTAACACTGCCATCCTTGTTTATAGTAACTGTTACAAGCGTACAGAAGCCTGCCAGACACTCATCTATAGAATTATCAACAACTTCATATACAAGATGATGCAAGCCATCTTTGCCAGTAGAGCCAATATACATAGCAGGCCTTTTTCTTACTCCTTCCAATCCTTCTAAAACCTTTATGCTTTCAGCCCTGTATTCCATTTTTTGCTATTCTTCTATATTATTAAAGTTAGTCGGTTTTGACTAAAAATTAATTAAAATTTAGTTAAATTGTCCTATAAAATTTTTATATTTATAAGAAAATTAATGAATCTGGCTTTAAAAAGCTTTCTATTAATTTTTTGGTTTTATCGACGATAATTTTTCTTTTTCCCGTTTTCAAAGAATTTATTAATACTTTTTCCTGCATTATGAAGTACAAGCTTAAATTCATTCTCAACATCCTTCCATTCAACCTTATTTTTGCCTAATTTTTTATCAATTTTTTGTATTTTTTTATGAAATTTTTCTCTTTTTCTTTCTAATCTTTCTCTATTCCATTTTTCCAAATCTTCTTTAGGTTTTCCATGCCTGAAAAAGATAATCAAATAACCACTAATTAAGACTATAAAAACAACTAGAGTATAAACTGCCTGAAAATTAATCAAAATATTAAATCTCTCGTATAAATTTAAAAATATCCAAATTCTTTCAATAAAATTAATTATATAGACACTAAGCACTGAACTTGTTATTGGAGCTAATATATTAAATGGAAAATAAAATGCCCAAAAAATCTCATTAATCATTCCAACAAACATCATTGTAAACAATAAGACTAAGTTTGCATTAAGAAATCCTATAATATTTCTAAATATCTCATTATCAAAAGAAGAAATAAGCTTATTTGCAATCATAAGGATTATTAAGAATATTAAAAATCCAATAATATTTGATAGGATTATTTTCAAAACAGATTTTGCCATAAATCATATAAGATTTTAAGATTTAAAAATGTGTTGGAACCTATCTCCTGATAAATATACTTTTAATTATATATATGCTTTAAAAAGACAATGTTGTTTTATAACAATCAAATAAATGGTGATAAAATGGGTCTATTTTCAGTATTTAAAAAAACCACGGTTTTGTATTTTCCAGGTTGTATAACTTATTTTAAATTTAAAGATAATTTTGAAGTCTATAAAAGGATATTTGACAAGCTTGGAATTGAGTATAAAACAATAGATAAAAAAATATGTTGTGGAATTCCTGCTATAGAATCAGGATATGAAACAGAAGCAAGAAAATTAGCAAAAAGAAATCATGAAATCTTTAAAGAAGAAGAAATAACTAGCATTATAACTAATTCTCCATGCTGCTACAAGATGTTTTTGCAAGATTATCCAAAAATACTTCCTGATTGGAATATTGAATCAAAGAATTTATGGAGAATAATCTTGACAAAACTACAGACAAAGCCAAATTTAATTAAAAAAAAGAATAATAGGTCTGAAATTACTGCTTATCAAGACTCCTGTTATTTAGGAAGGTATTGTAAGATCTATGATGAACCAAGAGAAATCTTAAAATTACTAGGATATTCTTTAAAAGAAATTCCAGATTCAAAATCAGAGGCAATATGCTGTGGAAGTTGCGGAGGATTGCCAATAACAAATCCTCAGCTGGCAGATGATATTGCAAAAGAAAGAATAATGCAGGCAAAAAGATTTGGAATAAAAAAAATAATTGTAGCTTCTCTTCTAGACTATGAACTGCTAAAGAAAAATTCAGAAGAAACAGGAATTAAAATATCTGAACTTGGAGAAGTTATTGCAGAAGCTCTTGGAATAATAAAAAGAAAATATGATGAAAGCGAAGAAGATTTAAATAATTCAAATGAAATTAAACAAGAATCAGAAGAAAAAGAGATTCTTGAAGATGCAAAAGCCAATGCCAGTATTCAAGAAGAGCTAGATGAAGAAGATTATTATGATAAACAAAGGGAAAATGAAAATGGCAGTAACTAAAAAGGAAATAGTATGTTATGGAACAGATGCCTCAAGAATATTTGGCAGAGCTGAAAAAGTATTTTTTCCAAGAGACTCAAATGAAGTCATTGAAATAATTAAATCATATATGAACTTGGTTCCGAGAGGTGCTGGAAGTGGTTTAGTCGGTGGCTGCGTACCAGATAATTCAATTATTGTTGATATAAGCAAAATGAACAAAGTCTATAATTTTAATTCTGCAAAAAGAAGTGTTTATGCAGAAGCAGGAGTTACACTAAGAGAACTAAATGAAAAATTAAGATCAAAAGGATTTGAATTTCCAATACAGCTTTCCAATCAAGGTATTTCAACAATCGGGGGAATGATTGCAACAAATGCCTCTGGAAAAAGAAATATGAAATATGGGGTAATGAGAGATTGGGTTGAAGAAATAGAACTTGTCAATGGAAAAGGAGAGTTAATAAAAGTAAGCAGGGCTGATTTAATGGATGTCTGCGGAATGGAAGGAATAACAGGAATAATAACTTCTGCAAAACTAAAGGTAATGCCCATAATAAAAAGAAGTTTTTCAGTATTTCAATCTGACAATATAAGTGATATAATTTCAGTTGCAAGAAGGCTTAAATCAGAAAATGATGTTGTTTGTCTAGAACTTTTGCCACCAGTAATTTCAGAATTAATAGGATTTCCAAAAAAATATAATCTTTTTATTGAATTTGATTCAATAAGAGGGAAAATAACAGGGGATGAATATGACTCTTTGTTAAATAAATTAAATAGATTATATTATTCAATTGCTCTTGAAGGAAATTATATTGATGAAGATCCTAAATTATTTTTTGATAAAATGAAAGAATTCATTCAAATATTAGAAGAAAATAATATTCCATATATTTGCTATCCTGGTTCAGGGATAATTCATTGTTATTTTAAAGAAAATGAAAAAATCAAAATAGAAAAAATCATGGAGTTCATGAAAAAATCAAAAGCAAAGTTTGCAAAATATGGAATTGGGATAAAAAGAAAAAGCTTTCTTGAAAATTTTGAAGTAAAAATAATCCAAAGGACAAAATCCAGATATGATCCTGATGGAAAAATAAACAAGGGAAAAATGATTGACTTTTTTCAAACTCCTGTTGAATTTAAAAGAGAAGAAAAAACAGCAAAAGAAGTTATAAGTGAAATGCCTGAAGGCCAATTAAAAACTCCTGAAGAAAAAATAAATGAATTGATTAAAGAAGCAGTTAAAGAAGAGATTAAAGAAAAAGAAATAATAATTAAAGAAGAAAGGCTTCTTCCAATAAATAATAAAACATCTGTCAATTATAAAGATATAATAAATATAATGACAAATAAACATTCCAATAACTCAGAAATTCAAAAACCTCTTCCAATAAATAATAAAACAGATGATGAAAACGATTTAATAAAAAGAATAATGACTAATAAATTCAAAAGAAATGAAAATTCAAATCAAGAGGTAAAATAAGAAAATGGCAGTTGAAATTGATAATGCAAGAGAAGAAATAAGAGAAATCATAGAAAAATGCACGAAATGTGGCTTATGCAAGTCACTTTGCCCTGTCCTAAAAGTAATAAGAGAAGAACAATACTCCCCAAGAGGAAGAGTAATAATGTTTGAAAATAGTTTTATTGAAAAAATAGTATATGATTGCACATTATGCAAAGCCTGCGAAGTTCAATGCCCTATGAATCTTAAATTATGCCAGGCTTTTATCAAAGCAAGGGAGATTCTAGCAAGTCAAAACAAAGATGTTCCAATAAATATAGAACTCATAAAAAACCTGAATAAAACCGGAAATATCTTTGGGATTAAGGAAGAAAATTAAAACATCAATAGTCTATAATAATTTAAATATTTTAATCATTTCATTCACAAAGCTTCTTTTCTAACTCTTATATCATATTACAACAACTATAAGTTTTAATTTAAGAAATCTAAATAAACTTTTCTAAGTAATCTTTATATATATTAGAGTATAAGGATTATAATGGCAAAAGATATGATTGTAAATCCATGGGAAATTCAAGGCGATATTGATTATGACAAACTCATAAAAGAATTTGGAGTTAGTCCATTGAAAGAACTTCCAGAGGTTTTTAACAAAGAAATTCTCTATAGGAGAAAGATTATTTTTGCCCATAGAGACATTCAAAGAATACTTGAAGCAATTAAAAATAAAAAGAAATTTGTTATGATGACAGGATTGATGCCAACTGGAAAATTTCATCTAGGGCATATGATGATTGTCAAGCAGATGATTTTTTTTCAAAAGCTTGGAGCTAAGATTTACATTGCTGTTGCAGACTTAGAAGCTTATAATGCCCGTGGCCAGAGTTTAGAAGACAGCAAAAAAATTGCAGAAGATTATATTTTAAATTATATTGCACTTGGATTAAAACCTGAAAACTGCGAGATTTATTTTCAATCCAATAGAAGTAAAGATGGAAAAAAATCAAATGCTTTCTACAGATTACAGAACTTATTAGCAAGGCATGTTACATTTAATGAATTTAAAGCAGTTTATGGAGAAATTTCACCTGGAAAAATGCTCTCATCATTATTGCAGGCAGCAGATATGCTTCATCCACAGCTTCCAGAATTCGAAAATCCATGCCCAGTAATTGTTCCAGTTGGAATTGACCAAGACCCTCATCTAAGATTAGCAAGAGATGTTTCCCAAAGAATAAAAACTTATAGATTTATTCAGCTAAGTTCAATATATAATTTGTTTATGCCAGGGTTAGGTGGAGGAAAAATGTCTGCTTCAGATTCAAATTCCTATATTGCACCAACAGACACTCCTGAACTTATCAAGAAAAAAATAAATAAATATGCTTTTTCAGGAGGACAGCCAACAATAGAGGAGCACAGAAGACTAGGGGGAAACCCAGATATTGATGTATGTTATCAATATTTAAAAATGTTTTTTGAAGAAGATGATTATAAATTAAAAGAGATTTATGACAATTACAAGTCAGGAAATCTCCTGACAGGAGAGCTAAAGCAATATACAATTCAAAAAATCAATGATTTTCTTAAAGAGCATCAAAAAAAGCGCGAAGATGCAAAGAAACAAATTGATAAATTTTTAAAATAAAAATGAAAGACTCAACTAAAAAGAAATTAATAAAATTTTTATATTGGTTTTATTTTATTGCCGGGATAATAATAATAGGAATGGGAATCTATGTAATTTTTAAAAATTTTAAAATAATCTAAAATGAATTTAGATACAAGAATTTTAGAAGTGTTAAATCAATTAATGGTTTTGGTAATTTATGGTATCACAATTTCAAGATTAACAAATCCCATAGATATTATTAGTAATGTTTTAACAATCATAGGGATTATAATTTCAGTTACGCTTATGTCTTTTATTTGGTATTTAAAGAATAAAAGGCTGGATTATTAATCTCATTACTATAATACATATTACACATCAATAAACCTTATAAATAAAATTAAAATCTTTAATAAATGGAAGAAGAAATTCTATCATCTGAAGATAAACTACAATCTAAAATTGTTCGAGACCAGCCAGCTGAAAAGGATCCTACATTAAATGTAGATAGAGTATTAGTTCATGAATTTAGTTTAAGGACAAGAATTCCAACAAAGCAAATACCAACTTCTTACTTAGTTCATAGAATATTAGGCAATGATAAAGATTCTTTGTTAGTTTCTCCAACAGGAGGAGTTGCTGAATATAAATATTACAAACCTATGGCAGAGTTGCAAAGTGATACAGAAAGAGGCGGATCTTTTTATGGAAGAACTGGTGATACATATAAATACAAACATACATCAGAGGATTCCTTAAGATTTTGGTTAGCAAGTTCTCCTGATTTTATTAAAGAATTAACTCAAAATGGCTGGATGTTTTTTCCAGCTGTTGAACATTTACCTGACGAAAATGCAAAGAAATTAGATGTATCATTTAACCATGAAGTGTATAGAAGAAAATTTAAATTATCTGATTTAATAAGAGTGATTGAACAAGCAAGTGAACCTGAAAAATTTAATGTAACATTAAATGATTTTAAAGAATTAGCAAAATATGGAAATGATATTGATTTTGTTTATAGGGCAGGAGGAGGCTCAAGCAGCACATTTTTTGTCTTTCCAGTAACTCATAAAGGTTCATCCTGGAGATTAAAGCTTGAAGAATTATCCGAAACTCAGCTAGACTCTGTTGTTAGTTATTATAAGCATCATAATGAGCCAAATACTTTACAAAGAGAAGTATCTTTTGGAGTTGGATATAATACTCCTGAAAATGCTTGGGATTTTTATGGAAAAGAACCTGATTGGTGGACAACTGACCATACTTTAAGAATAAGAGAATTAACAGTTGATTATGTGAAAGCAAATGGATTAGATGAAAGAGTAAGATATTCTATGGAAGATCCTAATCATGTACAAGTTTCACTTTCTAATAGGCGAGGATATACTCAGGATTTAAATCCAGATACAAGCAAATTACTAACAGAAGCAGAGCAATTAAAAGCAATATTAAGAACTGCAATTAAAAATGAACACAGTTATCATATTAAAGAACAAGCTAAACTTCTAAAAGTTCAAAAAACAAAATTAGGATTATAATTTATTTAAAAAAATAAATTTCATCCAAAAATATCTTTTAAATCACTTCTCAATTCATCTCTCATGATAGGATTATAACCATGCGCACAATTTTCAAATATTTTTAATTTCTTTGGCTCTTTTGCAATAGAAAAACTCTTTTCAGCATCTTCTAATTTAACAACGCTATCATTAATACAATGAATCATAAAAATCTTGTTTGGAGATATTTTATCAATATAATGGTCAGGATCAATTGATAAAAAATAATCATTTCCTTCTGCCAAAGGATTTAAATTAATATGAAATCCCGAAGTGCTTATTGCAACAATTCCCTTCATTCTTTTGTCAATAGCACTTGCAATCAATCCATATCTCGCACCCATGCTTTCTCCAACAATAGATATTCTATTTTTATCTACTTCTTTAGCCTCATTCAAAAAATCAAAACTTCTTAACACATCATAAACTGCAAGATGTTGCATAGGTTCTTTTCCTTGCTTAAAAATTTTATAATCCTCATCAAAACTTAAAAAACTTCCGCCGGTTTCACCTAATCCTCTTTGGTCAATAACTAAAACAGCATAATTCATTTTAACCATTTCTTCTGCAATTTCTCTTCTGCTTTCTTTTGTCCCTCCACCGCCAGCTAAAAAAATAATTCCAGGAACTTTATTTTCTTGATTTGCATTCTTAGGCAAATATAATAATCCATAAATTCTTATATTTTCATTCAGTAATTGTCTTGTATCAAAATCAACCTTGAAAACATCAAAAGTTTTATTTTCCTCAATCAAAATCTTATTATAATCAACATCACTTCTATTTTCAGAATAGCTTAAAGTATTTCCCTTAAAGTTATAAGGATTTTTCTCACCTCTAAAATAAAAAGAGTATGTAATCAAAATTAAAAACACAAATGCTAAAATAATAACCATAATTAAAACCTTTTTCTTCCCCATGCCTAAACTAACAATATAAAGTTTATAAAATAACTTGTTTATTATCAAATATCTTTTCCTAAAAATATGTTTAATATACAATAAGATTAAAAACATCTTATTATATTTATAATTTTAATATGAATGAATCTCAAGAAGAACATTATATAAGATATTGGGCAAGAGGTCCTATAGATAAATCTGATGCAAGGTTTTTTATAGAAACTTCATTTGGGGGAGAAGGAAATAAAATTTCTCCTGAAGAAGCAGGAACTCGTTTTAGAAGCTATTATTTATCAATAGGGGGAATAAGTCTCATTAATGGTCCAACTGATGACGACCATCTAAACAGGCCTCTAAGCAAGCTTGAGAATGAAAGATTTTTAAAAGCTTTAGGAATATAAATAAACATATATTTTATTTTGAAATAATCTTTAAAAACTATCTAAATAAGATTATATAATGCCCGAAAGAAGAGAATTAAAATTGGTTGAAAAAGCTTCTCCTTGTGATACTAATTATTTTGATAAAGAATTATTAACTTTTAGACAAAGAGCTGAAAGAAGTAGTGATTATTGCCCTAATGTTTCTGAATGCCAGACAAATCCTAGTCATTGTGCTCTTAGATATGGAGTAATGGTTGCTAAATATGTTATTGCTGGAGGAAATTTAAAATCAGAACTTTTAGAATTTTCACAACAATCACATACAAAGGAACTTTATTGGAATTCTGACAACAGAAAAGATTTTAATTTAATACAAGGAAAAGCAAAAGTAATAAGGGCTGTTGAAAAATTTGCAAGAATAGTTTTATTAGAAAACCCAGACCAGTCTGTTTTTGAAACTTGTTCTAGATGTAAAGGAGCAAGATTAGAAACAACTGTTGTGGATTCAGGAAGAGATGGAATTGGTTCTTTGTCAGGAAGTGGAAAGACAAGAAAAAGACTTGTTACTTATTGCCTTAGTTGTGATTCTAAACCCACAAATGCAACTTTTAAAGAAGATGTAATAGCAGATATTCTCTGATATCTTTATTATAAGAATCATAAGAATCATAAGAATCATAAGAATCATAAAATCACACAATAACTCAAAAAACCCAAGTTTTTTAAACACCTTTTCTTTATCATTTCCATGAAAATCCTATCTTTGCATTGTGATTTTATTAGATTTAAACCAATAAAAAAGGCACTAAAAGAACCAGAAGAACTTGATGAAAAAAGGAAAAAAGAAATTGAAGTTAAAGATCCTCTTGTGATTTTAACAGCAGTTGAAAAACAAGACGAGCAAAATCAAAACGTCCTTTCCCAATATGTAAATGAAATAATTTCAATTGCAAAGCAAGTTGATGCGAAAAATATTGTTCTTTACCCATATGCACATTTATCACCTTCACTTTCAAATCCTAAATTTGCATTAAAAACACTGGAAACAGCAGAAAAAGAATTATCAAAAAACTACAAAGTTACAAGAGCACCATTTGGATATTACAAAGAATTTGAATTAAAATGCAAAGGACATCCTTTATCAGAACTTTCAAGAGAGATAAACAGCAAAGGAGATATCAAAGAAACTGAAACAATTGACTATAAACAATTGCTAAAAGAAGTTTCAAAATCAAAACTTGACACTTCAAAATTAAAAGAAAATGACCATAGAATATTAGGAAAGCAAATGGATTTATTCTCATTTTCAGAAACAGCTCCTGGAATGGTTTTCTGGCATAATAATGGGCTAATAATTAGAAATGAACTCATAAAATTCTGGAGAGATGAGCATAGAAAGGCAGGTTATCAAGAAATCTTAACACCACAGATATTAGATAAAAAACTATGGCAGATTTCAGGGCATTGGGAAAAATACAAAGATAATATATTTTTAACAGAATATGAAAATAAAACTTTTGCAGTAAAACCAATGAACTGCCCAGGGGGAATGTTAATTTACAAAACAACACCAAAGTCTTACAAAGACTTGCCAATAAGAGCTGCAGAACTGGGAATTGTTCATAGACAGGAATTATCAGGAGTTTTAGGTGGATTATTCAGAGTAATCCAGTTCACACAAGATGATGCTCATATTTTCTGCACTGAAAAACAATTAGAAGATGAAATAATAAATGTAATAGATTTAAATTCAAGAATTTATAAAAAATTAAACTTAAATTTTGATCATGTTGAATTATCAACAAGACCTGAAAAAAGAATTGGAGAAGAAAAATTATGGGATAAAGCAGAATCAATTTTAGAATCAGTTTTAAAAAAGAAAAAAATGAACTTCAAAATAAATCTGGGAGATGGTGCTTTTTATGGCCCGAAAATAGATTTTCATATTAAAGATTCATTAGGAAGAACATGGCAAACAGCAACAATACAATTAGACTTTGCAATGCCTGAAAGATTTGATTTAAATTATACAGATGAAAACAATCAACAAAAAAGACCTGTAATGCTTCATAGAACTGTTCTAGGCTCTTTAGAAAGATTTACAGGAGTATATTTAGAGCATACAAACGGACATCTTCCACTCTGGCTTTCCCCAATTCAAGTTAGAATAATTAATTTCACAGACAAAAACAACAAAGCCTGTGAAAAACTAGCAGAAGAATTAAAAGAAAAAGATTTCAGAGTTGATATTGATTTAAAATCAGAGCCAATTTCAGGAAAAATAAAACAAGCTGAAATGCAAAAGATTCCATATATAATAACAATAGGAAATAAAGAAGAAGAATCAGGAAATCTTGCAGTAAGGCATAATAACCAAGTTCAGTCAATAAAAAAAGAAGATTTCTTAAAACAGATTGAAAAAGAAGTTAAAGAAAAAGAATAAAATTTTTCTATTCAAAATTGCATCTTAATTCAATTTGAGTTTTATGTTTCTTCAAAGCATCTTTATACATTTTAATATAGCCTGCATATTCATTTCTATCAATATCTGTCAAAGGAGAGAAAGAAACTAGTAATTCATAAGTTAAAGTATGCAAAGCAGGGCTATATGCTCCATTTTGTCCAAACCTATGCAAAGATTGTTTCAAAGAATCTAGAATTTTTCTTCTAGCCCTATCAGTCAAAGGAATATCAAGCCTTTTTATTAATTCTGCTCTATCTTCTAAACTAGGTTTTCCATTGTTTTGATATTTTTCATCAAACCATCTAAAATTAATAGTCATATTTTAAATAACTAATAACTTAGTTTAAAAATATTATTGTAATAATTTATCAAAATCAATAAACTATAAATACACTAAAATTTTTAAATCAATATGCCATATAGATCAAGAAAGGAAAGACTCATACTTGCAAGACAACAGCTAAAACATAGCACTCAAAAAGGTCTTAATTGTAATGTATTTGCTATTTCTAGTCTTGAAGATGCAACTTTTAATTATGAAACATGCTCACATGAACAATATATTTTAAAAAAAGAATTTGAACCAACAGATTATAATTATAAGTGATTTTTTATAAATCATCTTGCCTTCTAAGAAATCTAATTGCATTATATGGGACTATCACAGGTAATCCAGTTCTTGTCTCGCATCTCCAGTTTTTATCATCAAGTTTATCTGAAGAATAATGCATTACTAAAACCTTTTTTGTATAATGGGCGCGAGCAGTCTTGATTTCAGAAACATGAAGAGAATGATTTGAAAAAAATAATTCAAAATTATTATTCAAAACAATCTGATAGCATCCTTCTTGCAATCCCTCAATAAAATCCAAGGTTGTAGCCATTATTAATAATGGAAAATCAAGTTTATATATTTTTACAATACAAAGATTAATAAAACCTTTTTATTTTTATTGATTATGACATTCAAGGAGGCATTTCAGAAAATAAAATCCTCAGAAGTTTTTAAGAATTTCATAAATGAAAATCCAAATGCAGAATTATGTGCAGGATTCTTTGTAATAGATTTCTTTGGAAATGATAATAAAAAAAGTCTTGATTATAAAATAGGAAAAAGAATATTCACATTTTCAATAGACGATTTTGGAAAAGTTAGGATGAATGAAGATAAGCTTGTTGAAGAAAAAGGAGTTAAATTTCCAAAACTTGAAAACATAGATCCAAATATAAATATAGACTTGGATGAAATAAAATCAATCGCAGGAATAAAAGCACTAGATGAAGGTATTTCATCTAAATTCAGCAAAATCATTGCTGTTTTGCAAGAGCATGAAGGAAAATCTATTTGGAATCTTACCTGTATGCTTGAAGGATTGATTATCCTGCATGTCCTGATTGATGCAATCAATGGAGATATAATAAAATTCGAAAGAAAATCCATGATGGATTTAATAAAGAAAAAATAATTTATTTACACCAAGGATTCACCAGTTCGATTCAGTGCAGGCCCATATTTCATTTTTACCATAGAAAATCTTATATACTCTTAATTATTGATATAATTAACATAATCCCAGGTAATCCGAAAGGGTTGCCTGATGCTTTTTAATATGAATAAAACAATTGTTCTTATAGATAGTGCTTATCTTTCTTATATTTCAAAATATTTTGGTAATGATAAACCATTAAAATACAAAATAGAAAAATTTGTAGTTAATATTTGCAATGAATTAAATCTTTTTTGCGAAGAAATTTATTTTTATACTGCTCCACCCTATAAAAGTTCTATTCCTACAGATAGTGAAAAGCAAAAACAGAGAAATTATGATAAGTTTATTTCAAAATTAAAATTAGCAAAACCAAAAATAATTGTTCGTGAAGGGAGATGTCAGAAAATAGATAATACTTTTCAGCAAAAAGGAGTAGATACCTTAATGACAATGGATTTATTAAAGATATCTTCACAGAAAAAAACAAATTCGATTGTAATAATAACTTCAGATACAGATTTTGTTCCAATTATAAAAGAAATTAGGGAAGAAAATAATATGCAAGTTATTTTGGCTTATTTTACAGATAAAAAAAGAAAATCAGCTTTTTCATTATCAAATCATCTTTGGAAAGCATGTAACAAAAGAATATTAATAAAAAAGGAATATTTTGAAGAGTTAAACAAGTAGTTCGTTAGAAAAGGTTATCTTTTTGGTCTATTTATTTACACCAAACATTCACCAGTTTAATTATTATGAACTTCTATATTAATGTTACTAAAAAAATAAATCCAAAACTATATAAATTAAATTTCTCTGATAATGATAATATAAAAGGTGATTAAAATGACTGTTTATGAATCTATTTATCCAGGTGCAGATAATACTTTGACTCCAAAATATTATGCTTCAACAGAATATAGAATGGGTGCAGGTGAATTTGGAATGCCACTTGACCCAAGAACAGCTAATCAATTAGGAGAGCTAAATACAAAAATAAATCCAGGAATGAAACATATTGAAGTTTCTGGATTATCAGGAGCAACAATGGAATCAATTCCAGAGCAGCATCTTGATGAAATGCGAAGGTCTTCAAAAATAACAGGAGTTACTCTTTCTTTTCATGGTCCTTTAGTTGAAGCATCAGGAATAGGAGAAAGAGGATGGGATGAAGTAAGCAGGCTAGGCGCTGAAAAACAACTTGAATCAGCAATGCTAAGAACTCATAAACTAGATCCAAAAGGAAATATTTCATTCACTGTTCACACAACAGCCCAACTTCCTGAAATGGAAACAAAAATCAAAGTTGGAAAAGAAGAAAAAACAAAAGGGCTTTACATTATACAGCCAGATACAGGAAAAATTCATATCCTTGGAGAAGAAAAAAGATATTTCCCAATAGAAGGCGAAGGAAAAGGAGAATTCACAGGAAAACCAAGTGAATTTAATCCTCAAAGAGAACTTGAAAAAATAAACAGAGATCAATGGGACAGTGAGCTTGCAAATGTTAACATTGGATCAACAAGAGGTGAAGAAATTTTAACCCATATTCCAAAAGCACTTGGAATTAAAAGAGAACAGCTTTCAGAAATTAAAGAAATGAATATTGACTTGATAAAAGATGAAAAAGATAAAGAAATGATGAAAATTGCTCAAAGAGATTTAAACCATGGAGAAATTTATCTAAGAGATGCTTATAGAGGTTTAAAAAATATATTTGATAAAGCCTATGCAAATGTAGAAAATGAAAAAGACAAAGAAAAACTTGAAGAATTTGCAAAAGAAGTTCAAAAATATATTAAAATAGGTATTGAAAAAGATCCTATAAAACTTGGAGAAGTTGTTGAAAAAGGAATTAAAGTTCTTGGAGAAATTAAAGCCCCTAATCTATGGAAACCTCTTGAAGGATTTGCAATAGATAAAACTTCTGAAACCTTTTCAAATGTTGCTATAAGTGCTTATAAAAAATTTGGAGAAACATCCCCAATACTAAACATTGAAAACCCTCCTGCAGGAGGAGGATTAAGCAGAGCAGAAGACCTTAAAAAAGTAATAGAAGAAACAAGAGATAAATTTGTAGAAAAACTAGTAGATGAAGGTTATTCAAAAGGCGAAGCAAGAAAAGCCTCTGAAAAATTAATAGGAGCAACTTGGGATGTAGGCCATATTAACATGCTCAGAAAAAAAGGATATTCAGAACAGGATATTGTAGAACAGACAAAAATAATTGCTCCTTTTGTAAAACATGTGCATCTTTCTGATAACTTTGGTCTAGATCACACAGAACTTCCAATGGGGATGGGAAATGTTCCAATTAAAGAAATAATGAAAAAACTTGGTGAAAAAGGATTTGAAGGGAAAAAAATAATAGAAGCTGGAAACTGGTGGCAGTATTTTGCAGATAAAGGAGGAGGAAATCCTTTCAGGCCAAGCATTGAAGCTTTTGATTCCCCTCTTTATTCAATGAAAGCAAGCCCCTATTGGAGTAATACAGGAGGTTTTGGCAGCTATTATATGGGACATGGCGCTGTAAATCCTGCTGTTCATCACAGAATTTATGGATCTGGTTTTGAAGCACTACCAATGGAACTCGGCGGAGAAATTCCTGGAGATAGAAGCAGATTATCAGGAACTCCAAATCAATAATAGTATATTTCTAAAATTTAGATATAACTATATAGTAGTTACAATAGCAATATTTATAAATAATAAATACCTTAGAGTATCATGGCAACACAATATAAAAATCCTCATGAAATGACACCTCAAGAGATATTAAGGGAAGCTGAAAAACTTCATATTTTAGGAGACATAGGCGGAGCTTTTTTTTATGATACTATTGCAATGTCTTTAGAAGGAGTTCTAATTGAAACGGCTGAAGAAAGAGGAGATGATTCAGAGCTTCAAGATTATCACAAAAGAGCCAGTGAATTAGGTCATCATTTAGGAAGTCTTATTGATGCAAATCTTGCTTCAAGAGCAAGAGCATTTAGAATAGTTTTAACTTCTGAAAATAAAATTTCTTTTATGGAAAAAGCATCTCCATACTATAGAACTTATAGATATCTTTTAGACAGATTTCCAATGCCAAAAGTTTTGCAGATATCAGTCTAATTAGAATTAATTCTAAACTTTAAATTCATAAGGTTTATATGCCTAATTTATTTTATCATCTAAATAAAATGAATTCAAAACCTGTAATTGAACTGGATGATATATGGAAAATTTATCAAGTTGGTGATGTAAAAGTAGAAGCGCTAAGAGGTGTTTCTGTTTCAATAAAACCTGGAGAATTTGTTGCAATAACAGGTCCATCAGGCTCTGGAAAATCAACAATGATGAACATGGTTGGAGCTTTAGATATTCCATCAAAAGGAGCTATTTATTTAGATGGAAAAGATATTTCAAAACTTCATGAATCAGAATTAGCAGAGATTCGCGGAAAGAAAATAGGATTTGTTTTTCAGCAATTTAATTTAATTTCGACATTAACTGCTCTTGAAAATGTAATGCTTCCAATGGAATTTCAAGATTCAGAAAATTCCAGGGAAAAAGCAATTGAAGTACTTGAATTAGTCGGCTTAAAAGAAAGAATGAATCATAAACCAAAAGAATTATCAGGAGGGCAACAGCAAAGAGTTGCAATTGCAAGAGCCCTTTCCAATGACCCTGAAGTTATTCTGGCAGACGAACCAACAGGAAATTTAGACAGCAAAACAGGAAAAGAAATAATGACTCTCTTTAATGAACTGCATAAAAAAGGAAAAACAATAGTATTAATCACTCATGATTTAAATTTAGTAAACTATGGTGAAAGAGTCATAAAATTAGTAGATGGCCAAGTGCTAAAGGGAAAAAAATGATTCATAAATTCACAATATTTATAAACTAACAATATAAAATATATATTAAAGGAGATAATAATGAAAACAAAATTAAATAACAGGGGATTTTTCTTGCTGTCTATTATAATCCTGCTAAGTTTTCAAACTGCTCTGATTAATGCTCAATTTTATCAAACAGATTATAATAATACTTATTCAAAAACTTCAGCTAGTTCTAATTTAGTTGTGCAAGTTTTAAAATACGAACCTTATCCTGTCAATGCAGGAGATTGGTTTGATTTATGGATAAAAGTACAAAATATAGGACAAGAAAATGCGAAAGATGTTAAATTTGAACTTATCCCAGACTACCCTTTTTCTTCTACAGATAGTTTAGTTAAGAGTTATGGAACAATATTTGGAATTATTGATGCCTATAATGTTGATCAAACCTATGATTCAAGTCAAGTTATAATGAAATTTAGAGTTAAAGTTGCTGATAATGCTCCTGAAGGCCAAAGTATATTCAAAATTAAAGCATCAATGAAAAATTCTGAATCAGGAATTATTTACAGTTTACCTATTGAAATTGGAAAAACAAAAACAGATTTTGATGTTGTTATGCAGGATTCAACAACTCAAGGAACTTCTTTTGCAATAGCAAATATAGGAGAAAATTCTGCAAGTGCATTAACTGTAAGTATAAAACCTCAAGCAAATGTTAAAATAGAAGGTGCTCAATCTTCTATTGTTGGAAATTTAGACAAAGGAGATTTCACTACAGTAACATTTCCAATATCGCCAAGCAATTCACTCAGCGAAGTTACTGTTCAGCTAAGCTATACAGATGTTGCAGGAGTAAGAAATACAGTTGAAAAAACAGTTCCAGTATCTATTAGTTCTAATTTTGGGCAAACAACTACTAAATCAAGTTCAAGCAGTTCCTCTAAATATCTTTATCTTATAATAGGAATAATACTAGGGGTGCTAGCAATCTTTATTTTCAAAAAAATAAAAAAGAAAAAATAGAGGGTAATTAAGATGAAACTCTCTAAGATTCTAAATCTTTCTTTTAAAATGCTTCTGCATAGCAAACTTAGGAGCTGGTTAACTATTTTAGGTATCTTTATTGGAGTTGCTGCAGTTGTAACAATTATTTCTTTAGGTCAGGGTTTGCAGGCAAGTGTTAATTCTCAAATTCAGGGTTTAGGGCAGGATTTAATAACAATAAGTTCAGGTTCATCAAGAGCATTAGGTCCTGGAGAAAGTGGCGGTGCAAGAACTAATATTAAACAACTTTCTGATAAAGACATTCAATCTTTAAAACTTGTTCCTGGAATAAAATCCATTGATGGAGTTGTTAATGGAAGAATAAATGTAAAATATCAAAGTGAAATAACTAGTTTGTCAATTCAAGGCCATGACCCTTCTGTATTCAAAGATTTTATAACAACTGAATTAGAGTCTGGAAGATATTTAACATCCGGTGATGCAAAATCAATTGTAATTGGAAATGGTCTAGCAAATAAAGTATTTAAAGAAAAAATTATAGTAGGTTCTATACTTACAATAAATAACAAACCTTTTAGGATTGTTGGAATTCTTGCTTCATCATCTGGATTTGGAGGTTCAGATAATGGAATATACATGTCAGTAAAGGATGCTAGAGAAATTTTAGGAGATATGATAACATTAAAATCCAATGAATACTCGTCAATAAGCGTGAAAGTTATTGATGCACAATATGTGCAGGATGTAAGCAATAATATTGAAACTGCATTAATAAATTCTCATCATGTAACAAAAGATAAAGAGGATTTTTCAATAAGCTCTGCTTTGGCTCTTCAGGAAAGATTCAGCACAGTAACAAGTGGAATAACCTTATTTTTAGGAATTATTGCAGCAGTTTCACTTTTGGTTGGAGGGATTGGGGTTGCAAACACAATGTTTACTTCAGTCTTGGAAAAAACAAGAGATATTGGAGTAATGAAGGCAATTGGTGCAAAAAATTCAGATATTCTTTTAATTTTTCTTTTTAATTCTGGAATGTTAGGGCTGGTTGGAGGTGGCTTAGGAATATTATTTTCACTTTTAGTTACATTATTAAGTCCATATATTGGTACTGCCCTAGGTTTTACTAATTTTACAATACCAGTTAATATATGGCTGATGTTATTTGCTTTAATATTTTCAATAGGAATAGGAATGATATCTGGAGCAATTCCTGCATATAATGCATCAAAACTAAAACCAGTAGAAGCATTAAGATATGAATAAAATTTTAGAAAAAAAAGAGCAAGTAAAAAAAATATCTCATGATAATAAATTTACAGAAGGTTCAATTATAAAGTCAATTATAGTTCTTTCTGTTCCAATAATTATTGGAAATCTTCTTCAAGCTGCTTATCAGATTACAGATGCTTTCTGGGTTGGCAGGCTAGGTGCTGATGCTGTTGCATCAGTATCAATAAGTTTTCCAATTACTTTTCTAATCATTGCACTAGCAGGTGGAATTGGGCTTGCAGGAGGAGTTCTTGTATCTCAGTACAAAGGAAGAGAAGAGCATGAAAAAGTTAATCATATTTCTGGGCAGACTTTTTTAATGGCTTTTATTGCTTCATTGATACTTTCAATAATAGGATATATTTTTACTCCTCAAATAATAAGTTTATTTTCTCCAGAACCTGCTGTTTTTAATAACGCAATTAGTTTTCTTAGAATTTCATTCTTAGGAATAGTTTTTGTATTTGGCTACGCAGTTTATCAAGCACTATCAAGAGGAGTTGGAGAAGCTAAAATTCCTGTTTATATAATTTCAGTATCAGTTCTTTTGAATTTTATTTTAGACCCTTTATTTATATATGGATATAAATTTATTCCAGCAATAGGTGTTGGAGGAGCTGCAATGGCAACTCTTTTTACACAGGCAATTGCCCTTTTTGCAGGATTATTTATAATGTCAAGAGGAAAAAGAGGAATTCATTTAAAACTTATTCATTTTAAGCCAGATTATACATTAATAAAAAAAATATTATTTTTAGGATTTCCAATTTCTCTTGAACAATCATCAAGATCAATAGGATTTATAATGATGAGTGGGTTAGCTGCATCATTTGGAACAGTTGTTCTTGCATCTTATGGCATTGGAACAACTGTAATTGGAATTGTTATTGTTCCTGCATTAAGTCTTGCAATTGCAAATTCAGCACTAGTCGGACAAAATATAGGTGCTGGAAAAATTGAAAGAGCTGAAAAAATCGCAAAAACAAGCATGATTATAGGATTTATTTTTTTAACAATAATTGGAGCAATATTTTTTATTTTTTCAACAAGCATTGTAAGTGTATTTATTTCAAATGACCCGGAAGTAATCAGACAGGGAAGTTTATTTTTAAGAATTGTTGCATTCTCATTTGGACTTGTTGGAATACAAATGGCAATTTTAGGTACGCTAAGAGGCTCTGGAAATGCAAAAACAACATTATTTATTTCAGCTTCAGTAATAATAATTCAAATCCTTTTTGGATATCTTTTATCAAAATATATTTTACATAGTCAGATTGGAATATGGCTTGCATTTCCAATTGCAAACTTTTTCGGAGCAGCAATAGCACTATCCATTTTCTTAAGAGGAAAATGGAAAGATAAAAAATTAATTGAAACTCCTAAAATGCATAAGAACATTGAAGAAGAATGCAAAATTGCAGAATGTGAAATTGATGAAATATAATTATCTTCTTATATATTCATTTCTTAAAAGCCCATAAAAATTTGAATTATGCCAAACACCTGTTGATTTTGATCTAAGAGATTTTCTTTTTGTTCCTTCATATTTAAATCCTAATTTTTTAATAAGCCCATTTGAAGGAATATTTTTTGTTGATGCTTCTACATTTATTCTTAAAAGTTTTAATTTATCAAATGCAAAGTCAATTAAAGCAGATGCTGCTTCATACATTATTCCCTGTCTCCAATAATCCATTCCTAACCAATAACCTAATGTTGCATTATTCTCAAATCTATCAACTTTCATTAAACCAACACTACCAACTATTTTAGACTCTGACTTTAATTCAATTCCAAATTCATAATTTTCTCTCGGTCTTTTTTTTATTTCTTCAACACAATGTTTTACCCACCAATTTGCATCTTTTTTATTATATGGATAAGGAACTATAGCCAGATATCTTGAAACTTTTAAATCATTTATATTTCTAATTATGTCTGATATATCTTCTTGTTCAAATTCTCTAAGTACTAAACAAGGTGTTATAATTTTCATATTTCTTAAAAAAAAGAATGGTTTAATAATCTTTTGATTTTTATATTTCATTTTCAATGTATATATTCGAAAATGTGCTCTGTCCGGACTGGACAGATAATTAAAATTGAATAAAAAAAAGTTTGGATTT
>JAVHOF010000147.1:0-1843 GCA_036169915.1 Candidatus Pacearchaeota archaeon
ATAATTACTTTGACGAAGTTCATAAGTGGATAGATGGGTCATTTAATGGAACTAATGGTAGAACCCATTGGGTCAACCGTCATTATGTTCAAGCAATTATGGCGCATTTTAATCGTAAAGATTATCCAGATGAATTGCGCCGACAGCGATTGATTGAAGTGGCAAAGTTTCACGTTTTGATAGATTGGATATGGTATTACAAGCAAATCGTGTTACCTCAAACGCGAGAAGATGTAATCAAAGAGTTGGCAAAGAACGGTGTACTTGTTGAGTGATAAAATGACCAAACCATAACATTTATATACTAGAACTACTATTATATAATATGGTGAAATGAGTTGGAAGAACCTGAGAAATATCAAGCCCAACATAAATATCAACGGTCTCATAAAGAGTATTATAATCAAAAGGGAAAAGAGTATTATGAGAACCATAGGGAAGAAATCAGAAAACGGCAAAAAGAGAAATGGGCAAAACACCGTGAAGAATATCGTAGGAAAAAAAGAGAATATTATCAGAAACATAAGGACGAAATATGTATAAAAAATAAGGAATGGGCTAAAACTCATAAAGAACAACGAAGAATTACTTGCCAAAAAAACAGGCAAAAAATTAGATTAGAAGTGTTAACTCATTATAGTAATGGTGTTCCTAAGTGTATCTGCTGTGGCGAAACCGAGATAAAGTTCTTGTCAATCGACCACATCAACGGCGGCGGAAATAAGCATCGAAACCAGACGGTAAAGGGAACAGATTTTTATCTTTGGCTCAAGCGAAATGGCTTTCCCGAAGGTTATCAGGTGCTTTGTCATAATTGTAATTTGGCTAAAGGATTTTATGGTATTTGCCCGCATAAGGAGATAAAATAATGTCTTTATCAGAGAAGGAAAGAAAAGAGCATAATCGAAATTCTTGTAGAAAATATCGTAAAATCCATATAGAACAAATCAGAACACGAGATAGAGAAATTGCTAGAATAAAACGACAATCTCCTGAGTATAGACAATATTATACAGAATATCGTAGCCGTCCAGAAAACAAAAAACGAGATGCAGAAGCACATCGAGAACGTCTAAGAAATCCAGAAATTAGAAAACAAATAAACTTACGGCAAAGAGAATTTTACCAAACTCATAAAAAACAATATAAAGAATATTATAATAATCATAGAGAAGAACAAATTGAAAGGGCGTTAAAATGGAACCGAGAACATATGCCACAATTTAGAGAACGAGAAAAAACTCGTTATCATAAAAGTCCTTTATTAAGAAATATGATTTTAAAAAGAAATAGTAAGTGGGCAAAGAAACACCGTTCTCAGATAAGAGAGAAACATAAAGAATGGATAATTAACAATCCAGAACGATTTGCGGAGATACAAGCAAGAGAAAGACATAGAAGACGTGGATTAGGCTATATTCCTCTTAATAATTCATTTATTGGGGCAGTAAGGCATCATATTGACAAATCTCACATTGTTTTTATCCCTAAAGAACTTCATAACCAATATCATTGTCTTAAAACAGGTAAAGGTATGAAAGAAATAAATACAAAAGTTTTCAAGTGGTTAAATAACCAACAACTTCAAGATGGTTCTACCCAAATGAATTTTATTCGTCCACAAATAGAGAGGATGGTATCATAAAATGTATGATTGGGCATTTTACTATCATAGAGTAGTTCTTCCATTTACTAAACAAGATGTTGTAGATGAACTAAAATCCGAAGGGATACTCATTGAGTAGGCGACCACGAACTAATTACGAAATTCTGAAATTCAAATTATCATGTTTTCATGAGTGTCACGAGTGGCAATGGGGCACATGCATTCATTGTCGGTCAA
>JAVHOF010000148.1:0-8589 GCA_036169915.1 Candidatus Pacearchaeota archaeon
TCATATAGCATTGTTGAATAATATAACAGAATAATTAAGGAGGAATAAAAATATGAGAACAAAAATCAAATTAGCGATATCATTGATATTGTTAATTTTAGTGATAGGAATAGTAAATGCTGAAACAGTTGGTAATGTAACAATAAATACTGGAATGGCAAATAATGTAACAACGAATACTGGAAATGTTAGCATAGTTTCACCAATAGCAACTCCAATAAGACCAACGGTAAGTACTGGCAGCACAGGTTCTAGTAGTTCTGGAACAGGACCAGAATGGTGTAAAGTAGGAACATCAATAACGTCATCGAGTCCAAAAGGCGTAGGTTCTTTCATTATAAAGGGAATGACGATATATCAAGGTAAAGAAGTATGTGAATCAGAATGGACTAATACAGATGGGACTATGATTCAATATTTCAATATTGATAGTACATTCACCGCAACAGTTATGAAAGACAAGACTGGTAATATAATTCAAGAATTCAATTATAATGTACAAACACCAAAACAAACTCCAATAAGGCCAATAGTGACAGCAACTCCAATAGTAACTCCAATAAGACCAACAGCGACAGCAATTCCAATAAGACAAACAGTGACAGCTAGGCCTGAACCTATTATAACAGAAACTCCAATAAGACCAACAGTGATAGCAACTCCGACTGTAATTCAAATAAATACGACTGTGGCGACAACTACACCAGTGGTAATAGAAAAATATGGAATAGTATATGATAATATCAATTTGAAACATACGATATCATTATGTAGTCCTGTACCTATTGATAATTATAGGTGGCGTATGATCGATACATATAATTGTGGATATACGTACAGTTTAAGTAATTATCCTCTGAATAATCTACCGTCTGGTGGAGATTCGATGAGAGTGAGTAATAGCGAAATGGTTATGGCTCAGATAAGTATATGGGATGATTCTACAAGTCCTGGTAAAATTACATATACATGGTACCAAAAAGCCGACAAGGCTTCAGATAAAGATAAACAGTTGTATCAAAAAATACTTGATGTACCAGCATGTGGAGGAGGATTTGGATTTGTATTATTTGGAGAATGTGCTATATTTACGGTAGCTAATCCTGCGATATTCATCGGACACTTCTCATGGGAGATAGATAGACCTGGTACATATTATGTGGTAGTCGATACTACATGGGGTAGTGAGACGATCAATTTTCAGGTAACTAAATAGAACCTATTATAGTGACCGATATATAAGAAACGTATAAGAAGAAAAGAATGGATCGAGAAAAGATAAGAGGAACTGTAGAAGTATTTCTACAGATATCATACTGCGGAGATTAATTGACGATCTCCGCAATATAATTATCAGGAGATGTTTTCATGGAACTTTTAGGTGAACATTCGAGAAATTTTCAGGTATTATTGTCAGATGGAATGATAGCGCCATGTATTGGTTGTAGATATAGTATATGCGATCCTAGATATTGCGAGAAATTGTGTTGTTGGATATGTTTATAAGTGGTCAACTATTGAGAGGTTAGAAATGGAGACAATATCTGAAGAAGATGTAAGAGTAGGCAGAGATACGACAGATATAGATAAAGATACATATATTGACATTCTCTTTGATGTATATAGAAAAATTATCGAAATAGATAAGAAAGTTGATTATATATGCGAGAAAATAGGAAGTAAAAAGTAGAATTTACATATAGTTTCCTACGATACAAATCACTTTAGATCTTATCAAAAATAATTTTCGTGTAATCACGTCTTAGTAATCTAATGTACCGTTTAAAAAGATAAAAGACGAATAAATATATGACCGAAGACAAAAAGAAACAAAATTATAGAATAATAGATGAAAAGGTAAAATAATAGGACTTGAAGAACAAACAAAGAAATGATTTTAATAAAAATAGTTATATATTCGAAGAAAAATGCTACGCCTGAAATCTAGCTTCGCACGTATATCTAGCATTCAATTTAGACCTTGTAACAAATTTGTTATCGTGTAGTCTATTTTTTTGTCTTAAACCAATGGTGCTAATTTAAGTAGGTTGGAAACAAGATTATATAACAATAAGGAGATTGGAAACAAGATGAATTTAGAAAATAAAGAAATAACTATTGAAAAAATGAAAAAACTAAAGATCATAAAGGGTGCTATCAAAAGAACGTATCTAATAGATCTATATTTCTATATCAATAAAATAAAAAAATTATTAGGTATCGTAAGTAAAAGAGAACCATTCGTAATAGGTAAGACAGACTTACCTATGAATACCTGTTATGAATTACTTATAACTCTTGGATACCAATGGGATTATTTTGCGTGGGAAGATATAGGAGAAGGAATATCTGTTCGTAAGTTATTTTCAGACTGTCAAACTCACGTAAGAATATTTAAAGATGGAGAAATTCGTGCTCACGACGAGTATAATTACGAATTTGAACCGAAAAGACATTATGATAGTGTAATATTAAGATATATAGATCACGGAGAGAAGTTGAGAATATTGAAAGTATTGTCACGAAGAGACGATTAATTAACTGAAGTTGATAACTATGACAGAATCGTGGAGTCAGAAATGACTAGTATAAAAGAACAGATGAACAAAGCGTTTGGTGTTAAGAATAAAAATACATTAACTTTGTCCGTTGAAGACGAACTTAAAAACATTAATATGATGAGAGAATTGAGAGATCTTGGAAAAAATTATAGAGAAAGACATGTTAATGATTTGGACGCTAAAAAACTTATTGAAACAATGATTATGGGATCTACCGCTGTACAATTAGAAGAAATATTTTTGAGACAAATTTGGAATCGTCAAATGTCTGATGAACAAAGAGAAGGAAATACTAAATATAGAAATGGGATAGGATTCAGCGGGGTTGACGCAAAAATTGCTAGTAGTATTGTTCAACAGATTAATAATGGATATTCATTAAGTGTGAAACAGACTAATGTAGTTCGAAAAATATTATTGAAATATTGGAAACAATATCTTGATACATACTAATATGAGGACAATAACATGGATATTATCCCTGAAAATGATGTATATACAAACACGAGAAATACGAAAAAGATTTTTCTCCTTACAGACTTTATATGTGTCGATTGTGGTGCGATATTTAACAGTGTATATGAAGACCAGTGTATATTATGTGGCGATGGAGATAAAGAAGTCAAATTAGATGAACATAAAGAATATAGATATAAAGAATATATACATAAAGAATATAGACATTATTCATCGATTAAAAAATGTGATCATGTCAGTTTTATTACTGGTAAACAGAGTATTGACATAAGAATATTGCTTAATTTTTCTGCAGATGACATTATTGCTCTTTGTGATCTTCATGGGTGTAGTACAGGTAGTAGATCTAAAATGACTATTAATATAATGAAAAAGATATATCCATATTTAGACGAAAGAATAAATGAAAAGTTAATCAGAAAAATAATTAAGAGAAATACTAGAAAATTCTGGTATATAAAGGATATAGATCTGGAATTAAAGAACATTAAGTCTAAGAGTAGACTAAAGGTTATAGACGCAAGCGAATGTATCGAAGTAAGCAATATTAAGAGCTTGATGGATGTCAAAAAATAGAACAAATATTGAATAGTTCACAGATAATTTGTTAGAAAGCTATTTGAACAACTATTTCCGAAGTGTGTTGTATAGTGTTTGTGACAGTCCAGAATTTAAAGGATGTTGTCTTAGTTGTATCTGTATATACTCGTATAGCTTGTAAGTACTATTTTGGTTTAAGTTCTGTTCGATATACGTGTATAGATTTCGTTAAAAAGATGTAAAATGGGTTAGTAATTTCAACATGACTACGATATTTTATGGTCTGATATTTTTTGTCAAATCTATTATTTTGACCTAATAAATGTGAAAGACAGACCTAACCACAAATAGTATTATATACTTTGTGTTTTATAGCACAAGTGTATTATAACACTATTAAATGATGTGTTTGTAATACGCAGGAGCGAAAAATATGGAAAAGATACGACAAGCAAGAAAATCAGGAAATTCTGTAGTAATAACTATGTCAGAATTCATAGAACAAGATAAATGGTATAAAATAAATAGAGATAACGGTATCGTTACACTGAAAGAAGTATTTTTTAGTGAAACTGATGAAGAAACAAAAGTATATAAACCAAAAATTGATAATATTGAAAAGATACAAGATAATATTGTGCTCATCCCTGTAAAATCAGAAGATGTAGACATTAAAGGATAATAAATATAGGAGGTTAAAAATAAATAGTCCGAGGTGACTTAATGGACGTAATAGATGGTAAAAATGCTAGAAAAGCAGGCAGACAAGTCGAAAATCCATTAAAATTATTATTTAACGATTTAAGACTACAACAACAAAAAATAGAAAAATATGCTCCAGAAAGTCGTGTACCTATTACTGTAGAGAGCATGAATAACCTACTAAATATGTGTCTGGAGATAGAAAAACATTTAGCAAAGAAACCGCTAACTATAGTAGAGATTTATAAATGGGCTAAGAATATAATACAAGTTATTCCTATAGTTACTATCAGGGATACCAAAGAGATGTGGAAATATGATAAAGATGAAGGAAAATATGTTCCAGATGCAGAAACATATATTCAATCTCTGTGTACAAATGAAGAAACAGGAAGTGCTAGAGCTAGCACTCCAGATGTATTGAGGAAACTAATAATGAATATACAAGGAGATACTTTTAAAGTTAGAATAGAATTTGAACATAACGCTGATATGGTAAATATGAATAATGGGGTCTATTGTAAGTCAGACGGAAAAATGTATCCTCACGATCATAAATATTTTTTTACTTATAAGTTGCAATTCGATTATGATCATAAAGCAGATTGCCCAAAATTTAAAGACGTCGTAAATAATCTGTTTCCAAATCCAAAACATAGGATAGTAATAAAAAGGTGGTTTGGATATCATTTTGTGAACGGATATCCATATCAACAATATTTACATTTGTGTGGCCCTTCTGGGGCAGGAAAAAGTCATTTATTACAAGGATTATACATATTATTAGGAAGTGGGAATTATACAGGATTCTCATTACAAGATTTTCAAGATAGAAATTCTTATGCTACGGCGAGCATATATAAAAAATTAGGAAATATATGTGCAGACATGAAAACGACGACAATAAGGGATATGAGTACCATAAAGAAACTTGTTAGTACAGTAGATACTATATCCACAAGAAATATATACGGAAAAACATTTGAATTTGTCAACGGTACAAAAATGACTTTCGTGTCAAATAAAATGCCTATAGCTAATAAAAATGTATTATCAGATGATGCTGTTAAGAGAAGAGCTATGGTACTTAAAGTTAGCAAGGCCGATTTTGAAATTAATGAAAGACTCGATGATATAATAAGATCAGAAGCGTCTGGTATATTTAATTGGGCCATGGAAGGATATAGAGAACTAATAAATGAGAAAAGTTTCGGATATGATGAAGATCCTATAAAAATCTGGATAGAAAATATGGAAGAATCTGAAGACATTAATTATCTTACAATACCCGAAGGATATACAGAAAAATCGACAGAAAAACCAGATATTCCTAAAATGTTGGAATTTTGTATAATCAATTCTCCAAATAAGGAAGGAAATATATATGTCAGTTTTAAAGAATATTTTACCAAAAACGGAATACTTACAGATAAACAAGAAAATAGGTTAGTACAAGATTATAATAAATTAAAAAGAATCAAGGAAATGCATAAAGATTTTGATAAAACCAATGAAACGACGCGATAGCTTTGGTAGATCGCGTGTACGCAAACTTTTTTGTACAAAACAATTATCCAACCACTATTATCTGTCTTCTTTTTTCCTTTATGGTATATAAATGTTGAACCTTGGAAGAGAGATATAGCAGGAAATGGATATAATTCGGTTGGATAATTAATTTGTAATAAAACATTAGCAAAAAAATCGCCAGATAATTGTCGTGCGTTTTCTATAGCATTCTATAGCATATATCTTAATCATTAGCTCAATTAGGCACAAAATTACGAGAATTATTAACCAACAATGCTTTTATATATGATATAAGCTAACTTAGGGTTAATATGAGTTATACGTGAATTATATATGAATTAACACAAATTATACGCGAAATATAACTAGAATATAATATAAGTCAATATGATATGATTGTGATAAGTGAGGAATTAATATGAATAAAAAATATGTATGTTCAAAGTGCAGAAAATATTTCGATAACTTAGATAAGTTAGATATATATGAAGTACAACAAATCGCTATACCACATTTTATATTGGAAACAGATAATACATCAGAAAATAAATGCGCAGGAATAGTAAGATCTTTAAATATTTTTGATTTGATTTTAGGTACTGATATAAAAATAGTTCAAATAATCAAGATTTTAGACAACAGATACATAAAAATCCCAGATAATATTTATGGTGTGTATATATTAACTACAGATTCTGGTAAAAAATATGTAGGGAAATCTTCTAAAGGAAAAGGTGTTAAACAAAGATTTTATTCGCATCTTCGTGAGGCCTGGACAAAGAAAACTATTAAGAATATAGATATATATATTACAGAAACATATAAACAAGCCATTAGATTAGAAAATATTCTTTTAAAAGAATATCAACCATATTTAAATACGATTGGAACAGAAAAAAATGAAAATAATGATAAATACGATTATTTTATTTCAGAAAATGGAGATATAGAAAAAATTCAGGATATAAAATTAGATATAATAAGAACAATCAAATATAGAGGAGGAGAACCAATAGATATTTGGTCAGACGGAAAATTTATTCCTTTTAGTGATTACGTGAAAAATAATAAAGATGTAATATATCCAAAAAATTTAATTCCTACTGTAGATAATATATTAGAATTTTCTCAAAAAATTGAAATAGGTAGTAAAGAATTATACATAAAGATAAGTAAAACAGAAAAAAATAAAATCGAAAAGATTTTCGATTCAAAACGTAAAGAATGGTTTAATGTCAAAGAATTTACGTTAAATAATGTTGACATAATGTTAAATTTGATAGATAATACTAAAATCAAATCGATATTGATAGATAATAATATAATTAGCGAAGGTGATGATATAATTAATTATCACGGTTATTTAATAAATAGAAATATAGGAAATAACGAAATAAAAATTTTTAGTGATAATAGATTTATAAATATACAAATATTTATGCAAAATAATAGTTTAGATATACCATTTAATATGGAAGATATATCTGAAGATAAATTAGGAGAATCTATATTTTTGGAAAAGATAAAAAATAATGAACTAAAAAAACGTGTAGACGATTTTTTTGTATGGAGAAGAAATGAGATAAATAATTTTTTTAAAAAATATGATATTAAAAAAGAATTTATAATTCCTTGGCTTAAATGTGATGTTGATAATAATGAATTAACGTTTATAAAAGAAATAATAGAACTTAATAGAAAATTAGATAAAGAATATGATATAAAGATTGAAAGACTTATAAAAGAAAGGCCTGAAGATAATATTAAAAAAGATCCCAAAGGTAGAAGATATGATGGTCTTGATAATTGGGATGATTGGGATAATTTTGAATTTAAGGCTTTAAAAGGAGATGCTTATTATTTATTTAAGAAAAGAAAAGAATTATGGAGGAGTAAAATTGATAATATGTTCGAAAGACATAAATTAACGTTTAGAGATATATTTGATAATGAATATATGAATTGGATAAGAAAAAAGGTATTAAATTATGAACCATTACAATGGCAAAAAGATATAATATATTTAAGAAAAGGTATAAAATTAAAATTAAATGATATAACACAAAAATTTGGAGAAATAATATGAAAAGAAAATATAATACAAGACAAGGAAAACAAATAGGAGGAAGCGTAATGCTTCCTTTAACAGGAATTATAAAAAAAGACGAAGAATTTAACATTGAAATAGAAGACGATAAAATCGTTTTGACAAAAATTAAACCTAACGTGTTGGAACAACTTATGAAAAAACCTGAAGGTTCAAGATATGTCATAAATTGTGATACGTGTGGAGAGGTTATACCAAATGATATTATAGAAGAAACAATAAAAGAATATGGAATAAATAAAATTGAAGATAAATTGAAGAACTTTAAACATAAAGATATGGGAGGTACTAAATGTAATGGATGTTTAAATTTGGAAGACAAAACTAAAGATAAAAATGAACGATATGACATATTAACAGACGAACGAAAACAAGATCAAATATCAAATAAAAAAGTAGACGAAGAAATAATTTTTTAGAGACTGATGTCATAAATTGATAGATAATATTTCTATCAATTTCTTATATTTTTATTTTTATATTTCTTTGTTTATATACGAACAATATATCAGGCAATATCTTTAAATAATAGTACAGCGTCAAGCATACTATTAAAACTATACCGACATTCGACGACGCCTGCGTAGTCCTGTGTTATATGGCGTCTACTGATGATACGATAAATAATTGACGACATAAACTAAAGGTGATGAAACTAAATGCCGAACATGA
>JAVHOF010000149.1:0-1823 GCA_036169915.1 Candidatus Pacearchaeota archaeon
TATTAATAAATAACATGGAAACAGAAGAGTCTATTAATAAAAGATATAATGAAAAAACAAGAAAATATTTTAAAGTAAGTAAGTATGCTGCTATTTTAGGAATAACCATTGGATTAGCAGGTTTTGCAAGAAATTATTATCAAACTAATAATATTCCTGGAATGCATCCTCTTTCCAATTCTAATTTAGCCATGGTATTTACGGGAATCAGTATAGGATTAACTTCAGTATTTGCTCCAATAGCATTAAATGCAAGGAATAAAAGAAAAAGAGATAATGAATTAGAATCTTTAACAGACTTTTGTGAATTAACACACATAGATTAAATTTAATTTTCCCAAATACAAACACTTTTAAATCATTATTCATATATTTTATTATAATAAGATTTATTTCATAAAATGCAAAAGTTCAAGGACAAATCAAAAAAAAATAAAATGCCTGCACCGCAAGTGCAGAGAGAAATAACCAGAGTCAGGACCCCCAGAGGAAAAGAAGTTCTGGGAATTGTTGAACAAAGAGTAGGAGCAAACAGGATGATTGTCAAATGTCTTGACGGAAAAGAAAGAAATTGCAGAATTCCAGGAAGTTTAAGAAGAAGTTTATGGATAAGACCAGGTGATGTTGTAATTGTAGAACCCTGGGAATTTCAAGGAGATGACAAAGGAGATATTTTATATAAATACACTCCTGCTGCAATTGAATGGCTTAAAAGAAATGGTATATTAAAAGATATTATAAATGAATTTTAAAATCAAATAATTTAATATGATATATAATAAGTTGGTTCGGGATAAAATTCCCGAAATTTTAACACAAAAAGACCTTAAACCTGTTATTCATATTTCAGATAATCAAGAGTTTGAACAAAAATTAAAAGAAAAACTTAAAGAAGAAGTTGATGAATTTTTAAAAGAAGATAATCAAGAAGAACTTGCAGATATCTTAGAAGTTATCTATGCTATCTGTGAATTTAAAAACATTGAAAAAGAACATCTAGAAAATATAAGAAAACAAAAAGCTTATGAAAGGGGAAGCTTTAAAGATAAAATAATACTGGAAGAAGTTGAAGAAAAATGACACAGGAAATATACATTGAAAGCATAAGAAAAGTTATGGATAATCAATATAAACTGCAAAAAGAACTGCAAGTTAAAATAACCAACAAAGGCAAAAATGTTTTTGTAGATGGAGAAGGAGACAAGGAATTTATTGCTCTGAATGTACTTGAAGCATTAGGTTTAGGATTTTCTATAGATAATGCTCTTTTATTAAAAGATGAAGGAATAATTTTCCAGATATTAAACATAAAAGATTTAACAAAAAGAAAAGACCTTCGTGAAGTAAAAGCAAGAATAATAGGAACATATAGAAAAACTTTGGATAATCTTGAAAATCTAAGTGGATGTGCAATATGTTTGCATGAAAACAAAGTAGGAATCATTGGAAGAGCTGACTGCATAGGGGATGCAATAATTGCATTAAAATCACTTATCCAAGGAAGCAAACAAGGAAATGTTTATGCAAGACTTGAAAGAGAAAGAAAAAAGAAAAGGCTTTCTCCTGCTGAAGTTATTAAAAATGAATTTAGTAAAAAGAAAACTAAATAAAAAAATACTAAAAAATAACTGCTGAAATATGCTCTTGATTATAATAATTACCGTTTCTCTTAATAATTTGATATAAATTATAAGATAAATGGGCTATATTAGAAAAATATTAATATATAATAAAATCATAATCTTTTAATTAAACAGAATTATAAATTTGTTAAATAAAGTATCAATCTTAACATTTACTTATTCTCTATAATCTACTCTCTT
>JAVHOF010000150.1:0-8433 GCA_036169915.1 Candidatus Pacearchaeota archaeon
CCAAAGTGACGACCATATCCTAAAGGATATGGTTTTCAATTTTGCACATAATAAAATGAGTAAGAGACATAAACCAAAAACATTGCATGAATTGCTTATGATGCATTTTAGAGAATGTTTTCCATTAAGGGATACTGGAAAATATAGAGAGATAAGAGACAATAAAAGTAATCAAAGTCTTATTATAGACGGACATGGAAGATTTACAGATGTTGAAGATTATGCGATTGTTCCAAGAAATACTGTTCCTGATGCTCCAACAAATACTGGAGAAGGAATACATCAATATCCTGCTTCAAATATGATGTTATATATTAATAGAAAATTGGAAGATTAGAATTAATTTCATTAATTTATATATCTTATTTCTTAACAAATTCAACATTTTCTAAATCTTCAAATTCTTTATCGCCTGTTAAAAAAACCAAATCATTTTCAATAGCATAAATATAACCAATACAATCTATGTAAGAGAGATTTTTATTCTTGTTTTTTAATTTAAATTTCATAGCATTTTTAATTACTTTATCTGGAACTTCTAAAACTGATAAAGAATATTGTTGATAGATTTTTTCAGCAATGGTTTCTTCTAAGTCTTTTAAAGCAGAGAAGTATATTTCAGCAAGATTAAAAATTGTTATTATCACTTCCTCATCTTTATATGAGCTATAATTAAAATTTCCTTTTATTGTTTCTATGACTGCATAGCTATCCTAGAAGAATTTTTTTATTCCCATCCTTTTCTTGCTTCGTCTTTAATTTCTTGGGTTGACCTTTTCCAATGTGGATATCTTCCAAAAAATTCTCTAGCTAAGGGTCTTTTTTTAATTTCTACTATTATTTTATCATTCTCCCTAATCTTATTTGCATCTACAACTTCTTTAGGAATAATAATTCCTATAGAACTTCCCCAGCATTTAGCAATTGCTTCAATTTCCATATATTTAGTTATATTTAGTTATATTTAAATTTTTCTATTAATGATTTAGAAATTATTTCAATCTAATTGTTTCAAGATTTCTTGGAACTGATGTTTCTATGTGATGGAGCTTGTAAATAGATGATGCAAGATCCAGACATTTGCTTTGTTCTCCATGAACTATGATTACTTTATTGGGTCTTGGCTGAACCCTGTTTGTAAAATCAAGAAGTTCTCTTCTTCCTGCGTGAGCTGTGAATCCTGTAATTGAAATAACTTCTAAATTAACTTCAATATCTTCTTCATTACCTTCTACATTCATTCTTATTTGCTTTATTCCTTCTTGAATCTGTCTTCCTAAAGAACCTTGCCCCTGATAGCAAACAAAGCATATTTTATTATTTTTATTTGATGCAAAATGCCTGAAATATTCTACAGAAGCACCTCCCTGAAGCATACCTGATGTTGCAAGAACAACGCATGGACCTCCTTCTATTACTTCTTTCCTTTCTGAAAAAGAGCCAACTCTTTTAAAAACCTCGGAACTAAATGGATTATTATCCTGAAATACATCTCTTCTTACTCCGGTGTTTAAAAAATCAGGGTAAGCAGTATGAATTGCATTAATATCCCAAATCATACCATCAATATAAATAGGAATTTTTGGCAATCTATCACTTTTCATTGCTTCTTCTAAAATCAACATTGTTTCCTGAGCTCTTCCAAGCCCTAGTTCAGGAATAAGTATTTTTCCTTTTTTTTCAATTGTTTCTTTTATTGTATTTATTAGAAAATCCTCTGATTCTTTTCTTGTTGGAAGCATATCTGATTTGCTTCCATAGGTAGATTCTATCATTAAGGTTTCTAGTCTTGGGAAATTTGATATTGCTCTTTCAAGCAATCTTGTTCTGTCAAATTTAAAGTCACCTGTATAAACAAAATTATGAGCTCCGTTTCCAATATTAAGATGCACAATTGCAGAACCTAGTGCATGTCCTGCATTGTAAAGAGTTATTCTCATATCAGGAGCAATATCTGTAACCTCATTGTATTCTAGACAAATAGTATGCTTTACCATCTCTTTTATATCTGTGGATGAAAATAATGGTGCTGAAGCTTGTTTGTATGCAACTCCTATGAAATCTAGGGCTAGCAAAGCTGAAATGTCTCTTGTTGGAGCTGTCATATAAACTGGCCCCCTATAACCCATTTTAAATAAATATGGAATCAAGCCAGAATGGTCCAAATGTGCATGAGATAGTATTATTGCATCAAGTTCATTTATTTTAAATTCTGAAACATCTAAATAGGGAAATTTTTCTTTTCCTTTTCCAGCAACATTAATCCCGCAATCTAAAAGTACTTTTGTTTGAGGTGTTGAAAGCAAGATACAGCTTCTTCCTACTTGTCTTCCCCCTCCTAAGATTGTTATCCTTACCCACTCTTCTACTTTTTCAGGATTCCATTCTTTGTAGATTTTTTTCCCAACTGCATTAAGAAATCTTTTTCTTGTATTATTATTTTGATATAATACTTCACGTATATTTTCAGTTATCTTAGATTTTATTATTGGGCTTCTTTGAACTTGAGGAGACCAGAGAGTCTTGTCTTTTATTTCTTTTAAAATAGATCCTTCTTTTCCTATAACCATGCCAGGTTTTTTTGCTTCTATAACAACAACACTTCTTTGAGGGTCAAATAAAATTTCAGTGAGTTCTGCTTCTTCTGGAATAATCTCCTTTATTATTTTTATTGTTTCTTCCTGAGATTTTATTATTTTTTCATCTCCTCTTAATTCTATTCTTTTTTTAAATTTATTTACAGCTTCTCTTATTTTTCCTTGATTATCCCTGAAAAAATCAATGTCATTTGTGTAAAGAACTATGTTTGCACCTTCAAAGTTTGCACTAGTTATAAGATTTGCAGGCAATTCTTTTTGTACATCTTTTAGAATATCTGACATTTTTTTGTTTTATTATTTATTTTAAATGGCAGATTTAAAAATTCCAAAAATTTTTATTATCTGACATTTTTTATTTTAAATTAGTTATTTTTAAAAATAATTTATTACATCACCTCTCTTTTTTTGGTTAAAATATATTATTAATCAAAGCTGTTTGTTTTTGATTTACCTTTGCTTTCTCTATATTCAGGGGAAATTTCCTGTTCTATTTCATGTTTAATCCCTTTTTTAGTTATTGTAAATACATCAATACCATTTCCGCTTCCAATATCTCTTTGAGTTGAAGATTTTAAGGCTTCTATTGCAAGATCGACTGCTTCATTTACAGAAATATCTTTTTTATATTGTCTTTCTAATAAACCTAAGACAAAAGGCATTCCTGAACCAAAATTAGCATCATAATCCTCTACCTGAACTGCTGTTCCTGAAGGTTCAATTGTATATAATTCAGTTGTGCCGTCTTCATTTACTCCTGCTACAAGAGTTCCAACAATTGAAGGAATCATTGCAGGTTGTCTGATATTCTGATAGGTCATCATTCCTATAAGATTTGCTGATTCTCTTACTGTAGGTCTTTTTTTTGCTCTTAATTCTTTTAATTTTAACTGTGCTGCAGCTACTTTTTTCTGCATTTCTATATCAGACATATTTCCAGTTCCTGCAATAACTAGATAATCATTAATTTGTACTGCCTTTTTTGCATTTTTCATTGCTATAAGATTACCAGCTGTTGCTCTTCTATCAGAAGCCATTACAACTCCGTCTTTGCAGACTATTCCTATAATTGTGGTTCCTGATTTCAAAATATTGTTTTTTAATTCGCTATCCATTTTTATTTTTTCATTAAAATTCCTTAAAACTATACTCTGTTTAATCGCTATAGAATTTATTTTTACAGGATTATTGAGTTTATAGGGTTTAAAAATCTTTCTACGAAAGATTTTTAGAGGTTCATCCCACTCTTGTAACTCCGCTTTCCTTGCTTATTCTTATGATATTATCAACAAAGCTTTCAATCTTTTGCTCATGACTTACTATTACCAACTGTTCAACATTAAGCTGGTTTAATACATCCTGCATTTTATCTAATTGCTGGGATGAGAATCCATCTGTTGGCTCATCTAGGATAACCAGGTCATTTGTTTTAATATTGCTTAGCATGGAGTTTATAACCTGATTTAGCGCAAGACGATAGGCAAGAGCAATGGCTGTTCTTTCTCCTCCTGAAAGAAAAGAATAGTCTAGTTCATAATCCTGATGCTCAATTATAGGAGAAAAATTATCATCAAGTCTTGCTATTAGAGAATCAGATACTAGAATTGAAAACCATTTTGAAAAAAGTTTTGAAAATTCATCTTTCAGTGTAAGCATGAGCTGTTTTTCTATAAATAACAGAAGATTAATGAATTTTTCTGAAATCCAGTATTCTACTTCTCTTATTCTTTCTATTTTTTTCTTTATGCCTTCTTTTTTTGCAATCTCTATTGCTTTTTCTTTTATCTGCTGTTCTAAAAACTGGATTTCCTTATTGATTTCTGCAAGTTTTATTGCTTTTGAATTTTCACTTTTCTTTGACTCCAATAGTTCTTTATTTAATTTTTCAAAAATCAAATCATATCTTGAAAATTCTGAAATAGAAATGTCTATTGTCCTGACATGTTTTGAAAGAATTTCAATATCTTTTTCTATTAATTTTTTCTGAATTTCTATTTCATTTAATCTTTGTTCTTTTTCAAATATGTTTTCAAGCCTTATCTTTAATAATTCCATGTCTGATTTTTTCTTTTTAAACTCTTCTTTTATTTTTTTAACAGAATTTATTTCTTTTGCAATTAATTCTTTATTTTTAAGAAGCTCGTTTAGAGAAATTTTAATTGATTCAAGCTCTTCATTTGTTTTTGCAAATATATTTTTCTTATAATTTTCTGATACTTCCTGAAGACAGGTTGGGCATTTTTGAAGTCCTGAAATCTTAATTTTTAATGTTTCTGTTTCTTTTTTCTTTGATTCTTCTGAATTTATTTTTCCTATCAAATTTATATATTCTTTTTGAAGTTCTTCTTCTTTATTCTCCTGAAAATTTATTCTTTCTATTATTGAATCAAATTCTGCTCTGTTAAAAGAAGTTTTTTTTGCTTCTTCTATCTGCAGATTTAAATTCTTTATATTATTCTGGACAGATATAATCTGCTGATTTTTTTCTGAAACTAAAATCAAGGATTTTGATTTTTCATTTTCAAGGGCTTTTTTTTCATTAATCTTTTCCTGAATCTCTGCTATTGCTTTTTCTTTTTCAGCCCTTATTTCAATTGATTTTTTATAATCTTCTATTGCTGTTTTTTGCTTTTCTTTTGAAAGACTAAAATTTTCTTTTTTTTGTTTTAGGAATTCTTTATGCTCATCCAAATCATAGATAATTCCCTCATTTATCCTTATTTTTTCCCTTAATTTTGCAGTTAATAATAAAGCATTTTCTTCAACTCTTTTATATTTGTCAATTCCAAATACATACCTTAAAGTATCTAATCTTATATCTCCTGGCTCTAAAATAATCTGCTTCATTTCTTCTTGAGGAGTATAAACCGTGAATCTGTATAATAGATTTGTTTTCTTTGTAAATTCAGGCGGGTAATTTAAAAGTTTTAGTATTTTACTTTTTATTTCTGTTATACTTTCTTCAAACTTTTCATTGTCTATTGTCAATGATACATAATCCTGTGAAATTGATTTTTTTGATCTTTTCAATGTTCTTTCAATTATTATTGTTTTTCCATCAACTTCAAAATCAAGAACAACTTTTCCATCATCAGCTCCATTTCTAAGAAGAGCTGTTGCTTTTTGGCCTGGTTGAAGCCCAAATAGTGCAAATTCAATTGCCAGAAGAATTGTAGTTTTTCCAGTCCCTATATCTCCTGACAAAAGAGTTGAGCCTTTTGGAAAACTAATTTCCTGATTCTGATAACTCCTTAGGTTTTCAACTAATAATTTTTTTAAAAACATTTTTTATTTTACAGCACCCTAACAGAGAGATTATTTCTTTTTAAAAGAGCGACTGTAACTCCATCCCCCTCTATTAAATTTTTTGTGAATGTGCCATCATAAGTTCTTCCACAACCGCAAGAAGGACTTTTTTGCACACCAATATATTCTCTAATTTCTAGAGATTGTGCGATTTTTAATACTTCATATGCTCCTTTAATAAATTGTAGAGTAACATCTTTATAATCTTTAGAAATTACTTTACATTTTCCATCAAGAACCTGTTCTCCAGACATTCCTTGTATTTCTGATGCTATTCTTGGGGTTGGAAGACCACCAAGTTGTTCGGGGCATACTGGGAGAATATTTCCTTCTCTAAAGTCTTGAAGGAGCTCATTGTTTGCCTTTTCTAAATTACTTTTTCCATCATAGCGACATTCTAAACCCAATAAACAAGCACTGCATAATTTCATTATCTTATTCTTCATTTTTTATGCCAATTCAATATTTAATATTTTATTTAGCTCGGAAAATAATCTTGATTCAAAAATCGCTGATTTTTCTCCTTCTTGCTTTTCCATACTTAGTGCTTCTGTAAGAGGGACTATAATATCATTGAAGTTTGAAGGATTTTCTTTTTCATATTTATCAATTAAAACTTCCTCTATTTTCTCCATTTCTCCTATTGGCATTTGAAATTCCATTTCCTGTTTTTCAATTTCAAGTTTAGAAGTATTTTTAAGAAAAGAATAAATTCCTGCTTTTTTCAAATAATCTTCAATTTCCTGAAATTTAATGTCTGAAACTTTTCCTTCTTTTAAAAAACCATAAACCTTCAAAAGAACTATGCTGTCTTTTAGATTTCTTTTTTCAAGTTCATATATTATTTTTTCTGTTCCTCTTATTGCATTGTCAAGTTCAACTTCTACCAGAACAACATCTTTTAATTTTATTTCTTTTTTTATAATTTTTGTAAAGCCCTCAACATTAATTATATAAAAACTTCCGAATTTTAACTCTTCAAGTTCTTTAAAATTATTTGGAAAAGTTGGACCTCCATAAATAACTGGCTTTCCATTAAGCTCTTTTTCAAAGTCTATATGGATATGCCCTAGTGCATAGTAATCTGCTTTAGGAAGCTCTGACATGGAAATTGAGTCTATTGGAAGGCCTTCAACAGCTTCTTTAACTGTTGTATGAAGCATTAAAATTCTGAAATAGCTTGAGTATGGTTCTATTATATTTATTCTTCTTAAATCTTCTATTTCAAGACCTGATTTTTTTCCAGGATATCCATAAATATAATAGGACTGATGCATTATTGGCTTAAGGATTATTTTATTTTTTTCAACATCTTCTTCATATTTGCAGATTTCACAAAAACCTGCTTTTTCAAGGACATCAAGAAAAGTTTTTCCTGAAACAGAATAATCATGGCTTCCTGCAATTACATATGCTTTGATTCCTGCTTCTTTTAGTTTTCTGAATTCTGTAAATGTATCTTTTAATATTTCTATTGGAGGAAAAGCATTGTCAAATAAATCACCTGTAAAAAGTATAAACTGGACTTTTTCCTCTATGCAGATATCTATTGCTTTTTTAAAAGATTCTGTATTCAATGCCTGCAGTTCTGGCTGACGCCAACCACCTAAATGACTATCAGCAATATGGGCAAATTTCATTTTCTCTTTTTTATTCTATTTATTAAAAAATATTGAGCAGGAGGATATTTAAGAATAGTTGTAGTGGAAAATATTGTTAAATATGAAGAGTTTTATGGTTTGAATTGAGTGATTTTATTTAATTAGAAATTAATTATTTTTTGCTGACGCCTTCGGCGTCATTTACAACAACTACCCGACCACCATCGTTCGAGTAAGCCAAGCCCTCATTGTAGGAATCCAAGTCCAAGTCCCTGCCCAAGCAGAGCCCCGAAACACCCTGAATTCTTGCATAAAAAGTTCTATTTCCATTATCATTAAAAATTGGAACTCCTCTTTCATCTGTTTCTGAAAATCTTTTTCTATGGTTTGAATAAGCAAACTCTGGAATTTGAATAATTTCTGTTTCATCTCCAATTAAAAATACTAGTCCATAACTAGAATTTTCATCTTCTTTTAAGCTTAAACCTTTTAAGGAAATTCTAAATGGCGATTCTTGAGTTGGCAATATTCCTTTTCTTTTTTTAATTTGCTCTGCTAAGTGTTTTGCTAAATAATCATTTGGAACATAAGAATCTCCATTTGTTCTTAAAACTAGAGCAATATCCTCATAAATTCCTCTGAAAAATTCAGGATTAATACTTACTGCTAATTCTAGTTCAGAAGGAGTTGATAATCTTTGTGCTTTTCCTAATTCAACAACTGCAAAAGGATTTGAACCTTTAATAATTTCATTAGAATAAGATAAAACTCCAAGAGTTTTTCTTGCTTTTTCTCCATAAGATTTTATTCCTTCTTGATAAGCATCAAAATCTTGTTTGCTTTCTAAAAAAGTTAATACTGGAAAGGCTAATGTTCTTGGCACTAATTGTATTCCTGATTGATTTGCCATTAATTTTATATAAATAAGA